>NZ_CP022221.1:5669550-5975589 GCF_004114935.1 Bradyrhizobium zhanjiangense | reverse complement strand
GAAGAAGCTGCTTGCGAGCGGCACCAAGCTGCACGCCTTCTCGCCGTCGATCATGGATGCCTGCCACAAGGCCGCCAAGGAGCTGCACGCCGAAGTCGGCGCGACCAACGCCAGCTTCAAGAAGGTGCACGATTCCCTCGCCAAGTTCACGAGCGATGGCTACGCCTGGTTCCAGGTCGCCGAGGTCGGCTACGACATCTTCATGGCGCGGCGCTCGCAGAGCTGATCACGCCAGCTGTTGCCTGCAACGCCCCGGAGCGAAGGCTCCGGGGCGTTGTCGTCTCCGCGTTTGGAGAGTGCCAGACTCAAAATATGCAAAAACAACCCCATGCACAGTAGACGAGGGGGCACGGCGGTACTTCCTGTCGATGTTGCTAAAAGACTGATACGTCGACGTAAATCACCGGGATGCTACGATCCTCGCGCAGCCGCGGCCCGCGCTGCGTTTTGAGAGCGCAAGTGGGGTAGGGACCACCGAGCGACGGATTCGTTTCGCTCCTCCGATGCTGCGAATTGCGAAGCCGTTTGACACGTCGGGCAAAACAGTGGCAAAAAGGGATAATCGCATAATCCGAAATTTCGCCTCGGCCCATCCCGCGAGCTACGGACCACCTCTCACCAGATGCGTTCGGGAGAAGGCCAGGGCGGCGGCGTTGAGCTGCTCGTGAAAGGCGGCGCGGTCGAACCCCGGTCTGTCGGTGCAGATGTCGGGACGCTTCTTCGCCAGATCCGGCGTGCAGGGCGGAAGGAATGCGTAGTGACCGGCATTCGGCACGAGATGATAGTCGGGTCTGACCGGCAGGTCGCGCTCAATCAGTGAAACATAATCCAGCGTGACTTCGCCGCCGGTCTTGTCGTCTCCACTCAGCGCCGACGCCCAAAGCTGGATCGGAATTTTTACGTCCTTCAGAGCCTCCCGGTCGAACAATGGACCGAAGGCGGGGTCGGCAACGACAAGGGCCTTGACGCGCGGGACATGCGCCAATGCTTGTGCCGGGATCTCGCTTCGTCGCAGTTCGGCGCAGCTGGGTTTCGGAGAATTTTCCGGGCACAAGGCGATGGCCTTTCGCAAATCGGGATTGGCGCCCGCGACCACCAGGCCGGTGTAGCCGCCCCTCGAAAAACCAAAGAACCCAACATGGTCGCGGTCGAGTTTCGCATGATCGGACCATGCGGTGAGCATATGGTCGATCAATCTCGTGACGTCGGACGGACGCTCCGTCAATGCGGCGAGCGTGTCCGCGCGGCTCATGTCGCCGCCGCCGGCGTCGACTGGATGGTCGAGCGCGACGACGACGAACCCGGCATCGGCGAGCACCTCGGCCGTGTCATGATGGCCGATGAAGGATCCCCCATAGCCATGCGAGATCACGATCAATGGCAGCTTGTCACCTGAGACAGCGCAGTCCCGCGTCGCAATCAAAGTGATCGCGCGAAGTTTGACCTCGCCCGCCTGCTCCTGGCACGGCGACCACACGGCCGCCTGGAAGGCTGGCAAACCTGCCCCGGCCGGCACCGTGATGAAGCGAAAGCCGGCCGCCTGGGCGAACGTCGTCATCAGGCAGAAGGCGGATGCGAGTGTGAATCTGAACAGGTGCATGCGTTGCTCTCGTTTTAGTTTTGCCGGAGTCTCTGTTTGGAGCGGATCGGTCATGCAGGACGGGGTTTGGCTGCGCTCTATCCATCCCTACGACCTATGCGCGGCCATGGCTTACACGAACCTGACAAGAGCGCTCTGACCTTTCGATGTCCGCTCATCAGCAATGCGGCAGCAGAGGCTGTCGACGTCAATCGAACGCGCGAGATTTGGTGTCATCTCAACGCTAGCGTGATGCGTAGTACTTCGGTGTTCCTTTCGTGGAACGATCAGGCTATCGGAATCCGGCAATCGGGCTGAAGTCGCGGCGGTGCGTTCACCGTCGTTCCGACTTCACGGTACGGTATACCGGACTCAACCAGTCCCGACGGGAATTCAGCTTTCACCCGACACGGCGGCTCTCGATCTTTGATCGAGATGCCAGGGCGGCCGTTTCCCGTGGGGACTTATCGATGAGCCTGGCAATTGAGATCGTACAACTCCTGATACAATCTGCCGACAGTTGGCTTTTTGAAGGTAGTCGTTCGGGTCTTAGCGATCGCGAATGGATGGCTTTGCGCTTTCTCGCTCGCGCAAACAGGTTTTCGCGGACGCCGACTGCTCTCGCCAGCTTTTTGGGCACGACCCGCAGCGCCGCATCGCAGATTACCGCCGTACTGCAGAGTAAGGGGCTGATGGGCCGCAAGCCATCTGCAGAGGATAAGCGCTCGATTTCGCTCTGCCTTACAAGTGAAGGCGAGAGGTTCCTGGAGCGCGATCCGATGAACGCCCTGCGGGATCAACTTGTGGCCCTTGAGCTCCCCGATCAGTCTCGGCTGCGTGATACGCTTCGCCGCGTCCTGGATGGGCTCGATGTTGCCCAGCGCCGCCACCGAAGTGACGTTTGCAGTGAATGCATGTTCCTGATCGAGAGCGGAGAGGGGAAGGACCGCCGTTTCAAGTGCCGGCTCTTTCGGAAATCCTTAGCCCAAAATGAGACGACCCTGCTTTGCGCCTATTTCGAGGGGGGGGGCTAAAAGGGCCAGCTGCTACGAACGTCCGCCGTTCCGCCTTACGAGCGCATACCTGATTGGCTTACACGAACCTGACCGGTGACCAGTTCCGCCGGGTGCTTTTTTGCTGGCCGAGGCGTCCCGAATGCTGGAAAAGGGCGCAGATGCGGCGCGAGCCGCGCGGTGACACACCGGAACATCCGGCGGGAGTTTGATGCGCCTTCTGATCGTCGAGGACAATGTCGAGCTGTCGCGGCTCGTGGCCGGCGGGCTGGCGGCAGCCGGCTATGAGAGCGACATCGTCGGAAGCGCCGCCGAGGCGCGCGAGGCCGTGAGCAGCGTCAGCTATGCCGCGATGATCCTCGACCTCGGCCTGCCCGACGGTGACGGCCTGTCGGTGCTGCGCGAGCTGCGCCTAAAGATGGAGCCGCTGCCGGTCCTGGTGCTGACCGCGCGCGGCGGCCTGCAGGACCGCGTCAGCGGCCTGCGCAGCGGCGCCGACGACTATCTCGCAAAGCCGTTCGCGATGGAGGAACTGGTGGCGCGGCTGGAGGCGATCCTGCGCCGGCCGGGCCAGCTGCTCGGACGCTCGCTGCGCCTTGCCAATCTCGTCTACGACACCGAGAGCCGTCAGATCTTCGTCGACGACCAGCCGCGGATCATCTCCGCGCGCGAGACCTCGGTGCTGGAGATCCTGCTGCGCCGGCAGGGGCGGGTGGTGCCGAAGAAGAACGTCGAGGATCACATCTTCGGGCTCGAAGGCGAGGTCGCCTCCAATGCGGTCGAGGTCTACGTCTCGCGGCTGCGCAAGCAGCTTACCGAGCACGGTGCCAAGGTGGTGATCCACACCATCCGCGGCGTCGGCTATCTCATGGCCGAGGAAAAATAGCGTGGCTACCGGCGGCCATGTCAGATCGCTCACGTTCAAATCGCTGATCTGGCGGATCGTCTTCCTGCACATCGTGGCGGTCGCGATGGTCGCGATCGTCCTGCCGCTGGTGCTGTTCTGGCTGCTCAATTCCGAGATCGACCAGTTGCACCGTGACGGCATGCGCGCCCAGGCCGAGGTACTGGCGGAGCGCATCGTCGCCCAGCCGGACGGCTCGCTGACGTTCAACTTGCCCGACAGCCTGCGCGGGCTCTATTCGGACGCTTACGGCCGCTATCAATACGACATTCGCGATGGCGAAGGCCGGCTGCTGTTTTCCTCGCACCGGCGGACCGGCGCCGCAGCTCTTCGGCCGTCCGAAACGATTTCCGGCGCTGGCGTCACCCGGATCATCGACGGCAAGATGGTACGCATTCGGGTCGCCGAGGATCTCGCGCATCGCGACGTCATCATCGACGACATCATTTCGAATTTCTTCCGGCGGGTCGGGTGGATCACCATCCCGATCCTTCTGGTCCTGCTCGCAACCGACATCATCATCTTCCGCCGCGCAATCGCGCCGCTGTGGAGGGCCTCGGAGGAGGCCAGCAATATCGGCCCGGCGCGCACCGACATCCGCCTGCCGACCAAGCGGATCCCGCGCGAGATCATGCCGCTCGTCACCGCCGTCAACCAGGCGCTCGACCGCCTCGAGGACGGCTTTCGGGTGCAGCGGCAGTTCACGGCCGACGCCGCGCATCAACTGCGCACGCCGCTCACGATCCTGCGCACGCGGATCGAGACGCTTGGCGACGGCGCGGCACGCCAGGCGCTGCATGCCGACATCGAAGCCATGAGCCGGATCGTCGCCCAGCTGCTGGAGATCGCCGAGCTCGATACGCTGGTGCTCGATCCCGGCGAGACCGCTGACCTGCGCGCGGTCTGCGCCGATGTGGTCGGTTCGATCGCCCCGCTCGCGATCGCGCAGCACAAGGAGATCGCGCTGCGGGGCAGCGACGCGCCGGTCATGATCCACGGCAATTCGGAGATGCTTCAGCGCGCAATCTTCAACCTCGCCGAAAACGCCATCAAGTTCACGGCCAGGGATACCGCCGTCGAGGTCGAGGTGGGCGAGGACGGCTCAGTGCGGGTGCGCGATTGCGGTCCGGGCATCGCCGAGGCCGAGCGCGAGCTGATCTTCCAGCGCTTCTGGCGCCGTGACCGCCAGCGCAGCGACGGCGCCGGCCTGGGGCTCTCGATCGTGCGCGGGGTCGCGGACGATCATGCGGCGACGGTCGCGGTGGAGAATCTCCCCGGCGGCGGCGCAGAATTCACGCTGCGGTTTCGGCTGGCGGACGAGACAGTCTCTTTTCCCTCTCCCCGTGTGGGAGAGGGTGGCTCGCCGCGATAGCGGCGGGTGAGGGGCTCGCTCCGCGAGTTTCCTTAGCCATGAAGTGCGCGGAAGCAACCCCTCTCCCACAAGGAGAGGAGGAAGAAAACAACCGCTATTTCAGCTTGCCGGTGGACAGATCCATGATCATGCGTGTGGCCAGATACAAACGCGGCACAATGCTGTTGAGCTGCACATATTCGGCATCGTTGGAGTGTGCACCGAAGCCTGACAGGCCCATGCCTTCCACCACGGCTCCTCTGGTCTTGAGCGCAGCAAACGCGGCGTCGGTGCCGCCGCCGGTCGCCTTCTCGTCGACCTTGAGGGACATTCCGAGCTCCTGATAGATCGTCTTGCCGTAGGCCGCCACGTGGCGCGAGGCCTCGTTGGCCTCCAACGGCGGACGACGCACCTCGAACTTCAGGTCGACCTTGGAGTCGGGCAGCAGGCGATTCTTGATCTTGTCCTGAAGCGCCTTCTCCAGCTCGTCAAAGTCGGCCACCTTGAGCGCACGCGCGTCGGCCTGGGCCGTGGCGTCGGCAGGGATCACATTGCGATTAGTGCCGGATTTGGAGACCGTCCAGTTCAGCTTCAGGCCTTGCTCGGGCTTGGACAGGTCCTTCATCTGGAGCACCTGGTGCGAGAGCTCGTACAGCGCATTCACGCCGCCCTCAGGCCTTGCGCCGGCATGTGACGACTTGCCATGCACGGTGAGATAGGCCGAACCGATGCCGCTGGTGGCGAGGCGCAGCGTGCCGTCGGTCCCGCCGCCTTCGAACGAGAACACCACGTCCTGATCCGCGGCGAACCGGGTGATGGTGCTGCGCCAGCCGGGCGAGGAGATCTCCTCGTCGCCATTCGTGAGCACCGTGAGCGTGCCGTAGTCTTTGAAGTTCAGCTTCTGGAGTAGGGCCACGGTATGGAGAATGAGTGCGACGCCCTGCTTGTCGTCGGCAATGCCGAGGCCGTAGGCCTTGTCGCCGTCGATGCGGAACGGCTGGTCCTTCAGCATGCCCTTCAGGTACACCGTGTCCATGTGGGCGATCAGCATGATCTTCTTGCTGCCCGTGCCCTTGAACACGGCGTGCACGGCAGGCCCGACCTTCTCAGGCGTGTCGTCGAGGCGATAGATGTCGGTGGGTTGCAGGATCTCCACCGTGCCGCCGAGCTGCCTGAGTTGGCCGGCAACGCGCTCAGCGATCTGGTTCAGGCCTTCGATGTCCTTGCTGCCGGATTCGATGTTGACGAGATCGCGCAGGGTGTCGAGCAGCGGCTGCTGCTCCTTTTGCGCCAGCGTATGGATATCGGCGATCGGCTCGGCCTGCGCCGTCGTGGCGGCACATGCCAGCCAGAGCGAGGCGATCAACGGGCCAACGAGCGATGTAGCAAGGGGCAAGCGGGACATGAGCGGCCATCCATGGGGTGGAGGATGGCCCGGTATGCCTGCGTTTCCGGTGCTTGTCACGCACGCCGTTGTGCGTCATGCGCCGCTTGAGCGGAGCATGACGGCGAGTGTCGTCCCCGCTATTTCTGCGGTGGTCCCAAATCCAGCGGCGGCAGCTCGATCTGCGGCACCTCGATCTTGATCGTGTTGGGGTCGATGTTGGTCTGGACGCCCTTGTAGTGCATCACCATCGCGGGGAACGCGATCACCAGACCGACCATGATGATCTGGATGACGACGAACGGGACCGCACCCCAATAGATCTGGCCCGTGGTGACAGGGTCCATCCGCTTGCCGGTGACGCGATCGGTGTAGCGCTCCTTCGGCGCGACCGATCGCAGATAGAACAGGGCGAAGCCGAACGGCGGATGCATGAAGGAGGTCTGCATGTTGACGCCGAGGATGACGCCGAACCAGATCAGGTCGATGCCGAGATGCTCGGCGGCAGGTCCGAGCAGCGGGATCACGATGAAGGCCAGCTCGAAGAAGTCGAGGAAGAAGGCCAGCACGAAAACGAAGGCGTTGACGAAGATCAGGAAGCCGACCTGGCCGCCGGGCAGGGAGGTCAGCAGGTGCTCGACCCAGACGTGCCCGTTGACGCCGTAGAAGGTGAGCGAGAACACGCGGGCGCCGACCAGGATGAACACGACGAAAGCCGACAGCTTGGCGGTCGATTCCGTGGCCTGCCGGATCAAGTCCCAGCTCAGCCGCCGCTTCGCGGCACCGAGGATGAGGGCGCCGGCCGCACCCATCGCGCCGCCTTCGGTCGGGGTCGCGATACCGATGAAGATCGTGCCCAGCACCAGGAAGATCAGGAACAGCGGCGGCACCATGACGAAAGTGGTCTGCTGCGCCATCTTCGAGAGAAAACGGAAGCCGGTGAGCTTGTCGATGACCCAGTTCACCACAGCGACGACGAATGCGAAGATGATGCCGTAGAACATGCTGAGCACGACGTAATCGGCGCCATGCACGCTCGAATCGCGCATCATGAACCAGCCGAACACGCCGCTGGCGAGGAACAGCACGCCGAGCGAACCGAGGCCGCGGCTGCCACTCTCCTCGCGGAAGCCGATGGCCTCCTTCGGCAGGCCCGGCGTGGCCTTCGGGAAGATCATGCTGACGAGGAAGGCGTAGGCGGCGTAGAGGCCGGCGAGCACGAGGCCTGGGATGAAGGCGCCCTCGTACATGTCACCGACGGATTTGCCGAGTTGGTCGGCCATCACGATCAGAACGAGCGAGGGCGGAATGATCTGCGCGAGCGTGCCGGACGCGGCGATGACGCCGGCTGCCACGCGGCGGTCGTAGCCATAGCGCAGCATGATCGGCAGCGAGATCAGACCCATTGAGATCACGGAGGCGGCGACCACGCCCGTCGTCGCGGCGAGCAGCGCGCCGACGAAGATCACGGCATAGGCAAGGCCGCCGCGGATGGTACCGAACAGTTGGCCGATGGTGTCGAGCAGGTCCTCGGCCATGCCCGACCGCTCCAGCACCAATCCCATGAAGGTGAAGAACGGAATGGCGAGCAGCGTGTCGTTGTTCATCACGCCATAGACCCGCTCCGGAAGGGCCTGAAGGAAGTCCGGGCGGAACTCGCCGAGCTCGATGCCGACCACGGCGTAGAACAGGCCGACGGCGCCGAGCGAGAATGCTGCGGGATAGCCGAGCAGCAGCATGACGACCAGCGACGCGAACATGATGGGCGCCATATTGGCGATGATAAACGCGGTCATAATTCCCCCTAAACCGTCGCCAACGGCTATTTCTTCTCGATCGCTTCGACGAGATGCTCGACTTCCGCCTCCAGCGCCGACACTTGGGATTCATGCGGGTCCGGCATCATTCCGCGCATGACCGCAATTCGCTTGATCAGCTCGGAGATGCCTTGAACGAGCAGCAAAGCGAACCCGATCATGATCAGGGATTTGGCGGGCCATTGCGGCAGGCCGCCGGCGTTGCCGGATTGCTCGTTGATCTGGAACGAGCGCTCGAAGAACGGCACGCCCGTAATGATCATGACGATGCACAGCGGAATGAGGAAGAACAGGTGACCGATCACGTCGATGACATTGCGAGCCGTCTTCGGCAGCGCATTGTTCACGATGTCGATGCGGATGTGCTCGTTATCGAGCAGCGTCCAGGGCGAGCACAGCAGGAAGACGATGCTGAACAGCACCCATTGCAGCTCGAGCCACGAATTGGACGACGTGTCGAACGTCTTGCGGACGATCGCATTGACCGCCGAAATGATGACGGCGAGCACGATCAACCACGCCAGGCGTTTGCCCGTCCAGCGCGTGAACGCGTCAATTCCTTGGCTCAGCTTTAGGAGCGCTTGCAACGATAGGTCCTCCCCGATTGTGCCCCGGCCGTCTTGACTGCGCCGAGTTGGCGCGTGGCTTGTCTCGCCGCGCAGGCATAAGGCAGCCGCACCAAACCAGCGGGCGTGCCGCCAGTCAATCGGAAGTTTGTTGATAGTTAAGGGGAATAAGACCGTAACCCCACGGGGTCAGCCGCCGGTGACGCTCATGTGCCTGGAGACGCTGGGACGGTTGTGGCGGCGGTCGATGATGAAATCGTGGCCCTTGGGCTTCAGCCCGATGGCGCGGTCGATCGCATCCGCAAGCAGCACGTCCTCATTCGATGCACGCAGAGGTTTGCGTAAATCCGAGGCATCCTCGTGGCCGAGGCAGGTGTGCAGCGTTCCCGTGCAGGTGATGCGCACCCGGTTGCAGGACTCGCAGAAATTATGGGTCATCGGCGTGATGAAGCCGAGCTTGCCGCCGGTCTCGGCGACGCTGACATAGCGCGCCGGTCCGCCCGTGGTCTCGGCCAGATCCGTCAGCGTGAATTGCTGGGCGAGGCGGGCGCGCACCAGGGACAGCGGCAGATATTGGTCGATCCGTCCCGATCCGATCTCGCCCATCGGCATCACCTCGATCAACGTCAGGCCCATGCCCATGCCGTGGGCCCAGCGCATCAGCTCGGGCAGTTCGTCCTCGTTGAGGTTCTTCAGCGCCACCGCGTTGATCTTCACGCTGAGCCCTGCGGCTCGTGCGGCTTCGATGCCTTCCAGGACCTTGTCGATCTCGCCCCAGCGGGTGATCTCGCGAAACTTCCGCGAATCGAGCGTGTCGAGCGAGACGTTGATGCGGCGGACGCCGCAATCGGCAAGCTCGCTCGCATGTTTCGCAAGCTGGGTGCCGTTGGTGGTCAGCGTCAGCTCGTTCAGGGCGCCGCTGGAAAGATGCCGCGACAGCGAGCGCACCAACGTCATCACGTTGCGGCGGACCAAGGGCTCGCCGCCGGTGAGCCGCAGCTTCTTCACGCCTTTGGCGATGAAGGCCGAGCAGAGCCGGTCGAGTTCCTCAAGTGTCAGCAGGTCCGCCTTGGGCAGGAACGTCATGTCCTCCGACATGCAATAGAAGCAGCGCAAGTCGCAGCGGTCGGTGACGGAGACGCGCAAATAGCTGATGGTCCGCCCGAACGGATCGGTCATGGGGCTCGACAGCGCGGCGAGGGGACTCGCTGTGGCGAGGGGACTCGCGGAAGATCCGTTCATACGGGAGGCCTTGTCACTTTGGGCGACTCGCACACCGATGCTTTAGCGGTGCTCGGGAAGCAATCTAAGCATCGGGCTGGCCGAGGACAATCGGGTTGTCAGCGCTTGCCCGCGTTCGGATCGGGGAACGGCGAAGCCGCAGTCTGTGTGGCATCCACCGGCGCTGCGGCAGCGGCCGGTTTCGGCTTCTTCGGCCGGTGCGGCTTGCGGACCGGCTTGGGCGGAGTGGCCGGCTGGAGCTCCGCGAACACCGGATTCGGGTCGATGGTCACCGAGGCGGGGGTGGTGAAATCGCCGGGATTCTTGATCATGTTCACCGGCACGTTCGCCGGCTGGTACTTGGCCAGCGCGAAAGCGACCGTAAACGGAGCATCGGGGGCGGGAACCGAGACGGAGCAGGGGGTCTTGCAGCCCGGACCGAGCGAGGTTGTGGCGTCAGCCCCCGGAGGACTTGATTCGAGCCTGACCTGGACGGTCGGCGGGGCCGATTTGAACATGTCCCAGGACATTGAGGAGCAGCCACCAAGGCTCGCTCCTGCTAACGCAATCGCGATGACACGACGCATGACCACCCATTTCTGCGACGAACCGCCACCTACCCCAGCCGGACCTTAGGAGTGTCGTTTGGGGCAGGCAACCGGCGGGCTGCGCATAGATAATAGATGGTTAATGCGGGGTTCTGCGGAATAATATAGATTAATCAGTGGCTTGCGGGAGTCCGGGTATTCATCAAGCTGTGCGCTGCGGCGGGCAGGTCGCGCATGTGATGGATCAGCCGGTCCGGCTTCAGCTCGGCGATCGGCACGTCCGTATAGCCGAAGCTGACCCCAATGACGGGCACGCCGGCCCGCCGGGCGACGCCAACGTCGGTTCCGGCGTCACCGACCATGATACTGGCTTTGACCTCTCCGCCGGCGCGGGCCACGGTCTCGCGGAAAATGGTCGGATCGGGCTTCTGGACACCGAACGTGTCGGCGCCGCAGATCGCCGCAAAGCGGCGACTGAGGTCGAGCTGGTCCAAAAGCCGCTTCGACAGCCATTCCAGCTTGTTGGTGCAGACCGCGAGGCGATGGCCCTGGGCGGCAAACTGGTCGAGCGCGGCTTCGAGTCCCTCGAAGGGGCGGGATTCGACCGCGATATGGTCGGCATAATAGGCGATGAAATCGGCCGTCATCCGGTTCATGTCTGCGGGGGTGACGGTGCGACCCTCGGCCTCCAGGCCCCGTTCGATCAGCTTGCGGGCGCCGGCGCCGATCATGTTGCGAGCCGAGGCCATCGGCACGGGCGGCAGCCCTGCGCGGTCGAGCACGTGATTCAGCGCGGTGATCAGGTCGGGCGCCGTATCCACAAGCGTGCCGTCGAGATCGAAGACGATGGTGTGAGGGGAGGTCATGGGCGAAGCGCTACCGGCGCGGTCGCGTCGAAGCAAGGGGCGGGGCCATAATATCCGCTTATAGACCTGTTCCCAGACCCTGTTCTCCGGGGAAAAACGAGGCTACATAGGCCGCCGCAACCGGCCACACCGGCGGCACATTCTCGATCCAAAGGCGGGCGCAAACGTGAACATGGACCAGTTGAAGCGGCAGGCTGCAGCGCGCGCCCTCGAGGAAGTGCGCGACGGCATGCAGCTCGGGCTCGGCACCGGCTCGACTGCAAAACATTTCGTCGAGCTGCTCGGCGAGCGCGTTGCCGCCGGGCTCAAGGTGATCGGCGTGCCGACCTCGGAGGCCACGCGCGCGGACGCAATGCGTTGCGGCGTGCCGCTGACCACGCTGGATGAGATCGACCATCTCGACATCACCGTCGACGGCGCCGACGAGATCGATCCCGAGCTCAACCTCATCAAAGGCGGTGGCGGCGCGCTGCTACGCGAGAAGATCGTGGCGGCCGCCTCGGATCGCATGATCGTGATTGCCGACGACAGCAAATGGGTGCCGGCACTCGGCAAGTTTCCGCTGCCGGTCGAGGTCATCCCGTTCGGGCTTGGCGCGACGCGCCGCGCGATCGAAAAGGCATTTGCCGAATGCGGCGTTTCCGGGCAAATGGCGGTCCGCAAGGCCAAGGACGGCCACGTTTTCGTCACCGACGGCGGCCACTGGATCGTCGATGCCCAGCTCGGACGTATTGTGGATCCACCCAGTCTCGCCAAGGCGTTGAGCGCTATCCCCGGTGTGGTCGAGCATGGCCTGTTCATCGGCCTGGCCAGCTCGGCCGTTCTGGCGGGCGGCGAGGGAATCCGCGTGATTGAACGGCGAAAGCCCTAAGGAGACTAGGAATGAAGAGCGTTTTGAAATTGTTGCCGGCCGCGACCCTTGCTGTGGGACTGGCCCTCTCGGTCGCCCCGGCTGTGGCCCAGCAGGGCGCGCCCAAGGCTGCGGCGCCGGCCCAGCCGAAGGCCTCGCCGGCGGCGATTGCTGCGGCCAGGGAGATCCTGCAGATCAAGAACGCCACCGCGATGTATCAAGGCGCCGTGCCCGGCCTCGTCGAGAAGACCAAGATCGCGCTGACGCAGCAGAACCTCAACTACCAGAAGGACCTCAACGAGGTCGCGCCGATCGTGGCCCAGCAGCTCGCCGGCCGCCAGAACGAGATCGGCGAAGGCATGGCGCAGATCTATGCCAGCGAGTTCACCGAGCAGGAGCTGAAGGACCTCGTCACCTTCTACAAGTCGCCGCTGGGTAAGAAGCTGATCGAGGCCGAGCCGCGCGCCATCGGCCTCAGCATGGCCTTCATGAACTCCTGGGCCCAGAACTTCTCCGAAACCGTGATGGGAGCCTTCCGCGCCGAGATGCGCAAGCGTGGCAAGGAGATCTGATCGATACTATCTGATCGGAGATCGCTGAAAGGGGTCGGAGTGGACAATGGCTGAATTCGACGTCGACCTCTTCGTCATCGGTGGCGGCTCGGGCGGCGTGCGTGCCGCCCGCATCGCGGCCGGTCACGGCGCCCGCGTGACGATCGCGGAAGAGTACCGCATGGGCGGCACCTGCGTGATCCGCGGCTGCGTGCCGAAGAAGCTGTTCGTGATCGGCTCGCATGTCCGCCACGAGCTCGAGGACGCCGCCGGCTTCGGCTGGACCATTCCGCCCGCCAGCTTCGACTGGCCGACCCTGATCGCCAACAAGGACAAGGAGATCGCGCGGCTGGAGGCGGCCTACACCGCAAACGTCGAGAGGTCGGGCGCGCAGATCGTCAAAAGCCGCGCGGCGATCGAGGACGCGCACACCATCCGCCTGCTCGAGAACGACAGGAAGATCACGGCGAAATACATCCTGATCGCCACCGGCGGCGCGCCGAACCACGGCGCAGCAATTCCCGGCATCGAGCACGTGATCTCCTCCAACGAGGCATTCCACCTTGCGAGGCTGCCGAAGCGGATCGTGATCCAGGGCGGCGGCTACATCGCGCTCGAATTCGCCGGCATCTTCGCCGGCTTCGGCTCCGACGTCACCGTGATCTATCGCGGCGACAACATCCTTCGCGGTTTTGACGAGGATGTTCGGACCCATGTTCGTGCCGAGATGGAGAAGCAGGGCATCACCATCCTCACCGGCTGCACCGTGACCAAGGTCGACCGCCACGGCGAGGAATTCACCACCCATCTGTCGAACGGATCGAGCCTCGCCTCCGAGCAGGTGATGTTCGCGATCGGCCGCCATCCCAACGTCGCCAATCTCGGGCTGGAGAATGCCGGCGTCGTCATCAATCCGAGGAATGGCGGCATCGCGGTCGATCATTTCTCGAAGAGCTCGGTCGACAGCATCTATGCGATCGGCGACGTCACCCACCGCTTCAACCTGACGCCGGTCGCGATCCGCGAGGGCCATGCCTTCGCCGACACCGTGTTCGGCAAGCGCGAGGTCAGGGTCGATCACGCCAACATTCCGACCGCCGTGTTCTCGCAGCCGGAGGTCGGCACCGTCGGCCTCACCGAGACCGAGGCGCGGGCGCAGTACAGCCATGTCGACATCTATAAGACGACGTTCCGCCCCATCAAGGCGACGATGTCGGGCCGCGACACGCGTGTGCTGATGAAGCTCGTCGTCGACGGGGCCTCCGACCGCGTGCTGGGCTGCCACATCGTCGGCGATGCCGCCGCCGAGATCACCCAGGCGGTCGCGATCGCCGTGAAGATGAAGGCGACCAAGGCCGATTTCGACGCCACGATCGCGCTGCATCCGACCGCGGCCGAAGAGCTCGTCACCATGCGCACGCCGACCGCACGCTACGTGCGTCAGGCGGCGGAGTAGCCTTTCACCCGTGCGGCCTTGGTTTTGAGGGCTTGACGTTTTGAGGTCTTGACGCGTTGTTCATGTTTTGTTCTTATGCTGCAACCATGATTGGGAGGCAGCGATGGACAACCGCATCAACGAAATCCGCAGAACCATTCGAGCGCTTCGTGTCAGCATGCTCGAGGCCGAAGCCATCATGCGTGAGCAGGTCAACCGGGACGAGGACTGCAGCTTCGTCGCGCAGGAAATCCTCAAGATGCGTTCGGTCATGAGCCTGCTCGTCAGGGAGCGTATAACGCTCGGCGATGACGAGCCGATCCTCGTCAACTGCCTCTACGTGCGGCGGCGCCGGCCGCCCCGAAAGTCATCGGCTGATCGTCTCCCGGAGTCGGGTAATATGCCTCCGCAACGCGTGGCGGCGGGAATCTGATCGGAGCAGGACGACCGTCATTCGAACGACTGGCGAGCGGCCCGTTCAGGTTTGCCGGACGGACTGTCCGCCCACTTCGCCATGTCCATCGTTCGCACGTCGATGCCTTCGCACCAGAGGCAGCTGAGCTCCGCGCGGCCCTTTGCCGAAAGCATTGGGACAAGTCCGTGGCCGCAGCCGGCGCAAGGCGTGACATGATTCATGATTCATGCGGTTCTCCACGATACCCGAATTCGGGACGACATTTCGTTGCCGAAGCTTGCGTGGGCGTTATGACGGAGCAGGAGCACTCGTGCCTGAGATCGTCGAGGCTGCGATCCAGCGCGCCCCTTAGACGTTCATTTACCCTTCAGAGCTGGAACCCACACATAAGTTACATCTCTTAACTCGACACGGCTAGGTTGCGCTCGATATTTGGGTGCAGATCATGGGCCGCTTCGTTCTTTTCACATGTATGGCGTTCGTCACGACCTTCGTAGGCATCTCCTGGGCGATGCGTGGCTTTCCCATGACCGTCTCTTCCTCTTCGCCGGTCGGCCAGTTGAAGCCGACACTCACGGCCTCGTTCGGCGACGAGAGTGCCAAGGCCCATGAACGCAAGGCGTGGGAGGCCAAGCACACCCTGCAAAGCGACAAGGATCCGCAACTCGATACGCTGCGGATGGACGCGCTGCAGGCAGGCGCCGCCTACGCAATGTCGCCGTG
The DNA here is from genome assembly GCF_004114935.1 of Bradyrhizobium zhanjiangense. NCBI lineage: Bacteria > Pseudomonadati > Pseudomonadota > Alphaproteobacteria > Hyphomicrobiales > Nitrobacteraceae > Bradyrhizobium > Bradyrhizobium zhanjiangense. Next base: position 5,960,366 of record NZ_CP022221.1, on the reverse strand, counting down.
CGACAGGATGATGAAAGCGAACCTCATCGCGGCAACGTCGGCCTATGCGCGGGGCTACATGAAGATTCTTGACTGTCCAAATCCGCTACTGGCGATGTTCTGTAGCGAAAAGAAGCACGATCAGGCCAACGCCGCGTACTCGACGCCGCTGGACGTTCGCGTCCAGGCGCAGCTCGCCGAGGCGTTTGAACAAAAAGGTATCGTCGAGGAGGATTTTCCGGAGGAGATCCGCCTCACGGTGCTCCAGTTTGCCGGGCCCGGCCTATGGTCCGATCCGTCTCCTGTATGCCTGCCGAAGCAACGCGGGACGAACGCGAGATGAGCCGTGCCTGGTTCATCCTCTGGGCCCTCGTCGTCTATCAGGTCGCCGCATGGGCATTCGCACGGCAAAAGTCACCTCAGCCCGCACCTCCAATCGACGGTCCGGGCTACGGGTCCAACGAAGCGATCTTCGTGGAAGGGAGAGTAAGCAAACGCCGTGCGGTGGCGCGGGCATTGGAGCGCCCCTATGGATCGCGCTGCGCCGGCGAGGGGCGGAAGCAGTTCATCAGCTCGGTCGGCGAATATTACTACCATCGTCAGAACGACGCCGAACGTTATCCTGAAACCTTTGGCAAACCCGGTGCGGACTACATCGCCCGGCAATGGTCGACCGGCGAGGACAAGCGCATCGATCGCCTGACGCAGGAAGCGTATGCCCAAGGCTATCTGCAACCGTCGGACTTTGGCGCCGTAGCGTGCAAGGCAGTCGAAACCGTCGTCAGGAGCGAGCGCGTCACGGTTCGGTCCTGCGCGAGCTGAAATCGGCGGAACGGCCTCCCATCCTGCGTTGTATTACAAGCACGAGCCGTCATCCTTCGAGGCTCGGCTTGCGATGCGTTCGCATCGCAAACCTCACGCCTCAGGATGACGGTTCGGTAACGGTGCCGCGCGACTCGGCCTGCTCGCCGCCCCATGGAACCGATGCGGCGGCTGGTCGCAGTCGTGTCGCCTTGATTCCGACAGGTCCGTCTTTATTTCTTGCGTGAACAAGAATCCGGGCCCCTCTGGCGAGGACGCCGACGATGTCGGCAAACCTCGTGATGTCGGATGACCTGTCCCGCGCGAATGCGATGGATCGGCCGATCGTCGGGCCTTCTTCGGTTCTCTCCGACCAGTCGCTCCATCGCAGCTCCGTGCGGCCATTTCGCAAGATCGAGGAGCAACGATGTCTGACGCCAAGCATTCAAATCCGAACGAGATCGAGATCGCGGATCCGTCCAGCCTGAACGAGCAGGCTGCGGCGGCGCTGGTCATTGCCGGCGCACTGGTCGCCGTGGCCGACCGGCGCGTTTCGCCGGTCGAGCGCGACGAAGTGATCCGCTTCATCCGGGATCGCGGATTGGCACCTCATATCGACGACGATAGGCTGCTTGCGATGTTCGACGCGCTCGCCGAACGACTCGAGGAGCCGGATTTTGCCAACGTCGTGATCGAGACGCTGCGGCCGGTCTCGGACATGCCGCTGTCGTCTCATCTGATGGAGTTGTCGGAGCGTGTCGCGGCCGCTGACGAAGACGTCCATCCCCATGAGGTGCAAGCAATCAAGCTGTTGCGCCTGCTGACGCTGGCGCTGCCGCGTGCAAAGCGGGTCGTACCGGCCGCGCACCGCGCCGCCGCCGAGGAATGAGCATGACTACTGCCTCGGACGAGCGTGCGACGGGAGCCGAGGGGGCTGCCAGCCAGATGGCCGGCGGCGATCCGCGCCTCGACAAACTCGTCAATTGCCTGCCGCCGCGCGTGGGCGACACCGTCACCTATCTGCTCAAGCCGTCGAGCCGCTGGGTCAGGATCCCCTCGGGCGCACTGCTCGTCGTCGGCGGCGTGTTCTCCTTCCTGCCGATACTGGGTGTCTGGATGCTGCCACTCGGCCTCGCGCTGCTTGCGGAGGACGTGCCCGCGTTGCGCTCCTCACGTTCGAAGGTCCTGGACTGGGTCGAGCGGAAGAAGCCGCAATGGCTCGATCCGTCCGCATCGAAGCATGATCGATCATGACTGAACTCATCACCACAGAGGCGCTGGCCGCGCTGCTTCAGGTCGTCCTGATCGACCTTGTGCTGGCCGGCGACAACGCCGTCGTCATCGGCCTTGCCGCGGCCGGGCTGCCGGCCGAGCAGCGCCGGCGCGCCATCGTGGTCGGCATCGTCGCCGCTACTGCGCTCCGCATCGTCTTCGCCGGCGTTGCGACCCAGCTCCTGCAAGTGATCGGCCTCCTGCTCGCCGGCGGCGTGCTGTTGCTCTGGGTCTGCTGGAAGATGTGGCGCGAGCTGCGCGAGCGGGCCGCGCATTCGCGTCAGCTTGCATTCAGCCATGGCGGCGGCGCGAGCGACGCACCTGTGCCGCATAAGACTTTCGGGCAGGCGGCCTTGCAAATCGTCGCCGCCGACGTCTCGATGTCGCTCGACAACGTGCTCGCGGTCGCGGGCGCCGCGCGCGAGCATCCCTACATCCTTGCGTTCGGCCTGCTATTGTCGGTGGCGATGATGGGCGTTGCCGCAGACCTGCTCGGCCGCGTGCTGCAGAAGCAGCGCTGGATCGCCTATGTCGGTCTCGCCATCATCGTTTACGTCGCCTTCGAGATGATCTATCGCGGCTCGCTCGAGCTCGCGCCTGTCATCGCGAGTCTCTAAGGCGCGTTTCCTGTCTCACTCCGGAGTGATCAATGACGTCTGAAACCAAAGCACTTTCGGCGCATTCCGCGCCAGCGCCGCAGATCGGTCCGTTTGCGCAGCTCATCTTTGGCTCGCGCTGGCTGCAAGTGCCGCTCTATGTCGGCCTGATCATCGCGCAGGGCGTTTATGTGCTGCTGTTCCTGAAAGAGCTCTGGCACCTGGTCGCGCACTCGTTCGACGCCAGCGAGCAGCAGATCATGCTGGTCGTGCTCGGGCTGATCGACGTCGTCATGATTTCGAACCTGCTGGTGATGGTGATCGTCGGCGGCTACGAGACCTTCGTCTCCCGGCTGAACCTGACCGGTCATCCCGACGAGCCGGAATGGCTGAGCCACGTCAATGCCAGCGTGCTCAAGATCAAGCTGGCGATGGCGATCATCGGCATTTCCTCGATCTCGCTGCTCAGGACCTTCATCGAGGCGGGCAATCTCGGCACGACGCGCAGCAATTTCACCGAGAGCGGCGTGATGTGGCAGGTGCTGATCCACCTGACCTTCATCATCTCGGCGATCGGCATCGCCTGGGTCGATCGCCTCAGCGAGAGCGGCCATCGCAAGGAGGCACGCCACGGCTGACGAACCTGGCCGTTTGATACCTCCCAAGCGGCCAGCCCGCCTGATCGCGCGATCAGGCGGGCTCTCTTTTCCGGATCGATAAAATTGTCTGCAATCCGCACAGCAGCGGCAAACCCTGCGAACAAGAAACGTGCGGCCTTAAACCTTGACTTTGGAACGCGCGTGCATCCTCCCGGCAAAAGGGCAGGGCATCCGCATGTCTATTCTCAGGGAGATCGTCGCCGCGGTCGCGGGAGTGTACGCGCTTCTGTTCGTCTGCGACGCATTGTTCGGGGTCGGCGAGGCACGCTTCGACGACGCCTATTTCCGCGCCAGCTTCTACGCGCCGCGGCCGAAGGAGTTTCGCTTTGCTAACGATACGCCGCCGGCGGTGCGTGTCAGCGAGGCATTTGCGCAATTCGCGCCGGGCGAAGCGAGGCCGAACAGGCGTTACTCGTCGCTGACGACGATCATCCGCTGACGTCACTCACCCTGGATCCATTCCGCGACGCCGTGCCACAGCGTATCGCGATGATCGGGGCGGAAGAAGCCGAAATGGCCGATGGCCTTGGCGCCGACATCGGACGGTTTGACCGTCAACACCTCCGGCTTGATCGCGGTGAACCCGCTGGTGAGCAACTCGACCGCGGAGCGCGTCGCCCAGGGATCGTCGGAGAAGCACAGCGCGCGCAATTGGCCCTTGAACCTGGCAAAATTCTCCAGTGCCGGCAGCTGTGAATCGAAGAGGTAGCGGGGGCTCGAGACCCACTGGGCCCATTGCAGGAAAACGCCCTTGGGCAAATCCTCGCCAATGCCGGCCCAGCCGGGCGCGTAGCCGAGCGCGTGGACCAGCGGTACGCCGACAAAATTCATGAAGGCGAAGACGCGATATTTCTCCGGCGAGGTCATCAGCCGCCAGGTCGCGGCCTGCGAAGCCACGAAGGCGGCGCGCGAGATGTCCGTGTTGTTGGCGATCAGCCCGAGCGCCTGGCCGCCGAACGAATGGCCGACATAGGCAAGGGGCAGGGTGTGGTAGCGCTCGCGCATCCAGCCTACCGCGGCGGTGACGTCGAGAGCGGCCCAGTCGGACATCGAGGCCTTGAAGCCGACCAGCGATTTCGGCCGGTTGTGGCCGACCATCGCCTGCAGCCGGGAATCGCCGATGCCGCGATAGTCGTAGGTCAGGACGGCGCAGCCGCGATGGGCGAGATAGGAGGCGAAGCCGCGGTAGATTTTTCGCGGGACGGCGGTGGCGGAGTTGATCAGCACGGCATGGCGCTTGGCGCCGCGCGGCAGAAACAGGGTGCCGGTCAAGGCATACCCGTCGGTCGCCGGGAAGCTGATCTCGTCGATGAAAACGTCGTCCAGTGCCGCGTCCATGGGCAGAAGGTGTCCTGCCGGTTTACTTGCCGGTTTCCTTGCCGTTTCCCAGCAAATGCGAATTTGGCTTTCCTCGCAAGGGTTTGCAATGCGGAATGGATTTACAACTGGCGGGGCGGGGCCAGCCTGTGTATAAGGCGGCCCTCGCAACCCACAGATCAGGTTGCACTTTTTTGCTTCACGGAGAGATTGCGATGTCCGAGCGGTGGACGCCCGAGTCCTGGCGCAGCAAGCCGGTGCTACAGGTGCCCGATTATCCTGACGCCAAGGCTTTGGCCGACGTCGAGGCGCAGCTTGCGACCTTTCCGCCGCTGGTGTTCGCGGGCGAAGCGCGCAACCTGAAGAAGGCCTTAGCGCGGGTTGCGGCCGGCGAGGCCTTCCTGCTCCAGGGTGGCGACTGTGCCGAGAGCTTTGCCGAGCACGGCGCCAACAACATCCGCGACTTCTTCCGCGTGCTGCTCCAGATGGCGGTGGTGCTCACTTACGCCGGCGCCGTCCCCGTGGTGAAAGTCGGCCGCATCGCCGGCCAGTTCGCAAAGCCACGGTCGTCGCCGACCGAGAATGTGAACGGCGTCGAGCTGCCGAGCTATCGCGGCGACATCGTCAACGACATCGCCTTCACCAAGGAAGCGCGCGTGCCGGATCCGCAGCGCCAGCTGATGGCCTATCGCCAGTCGGCCGCGACGCTGAACCTGCTCCGCGCCTTCGCCACCGGCGGCTACGCCAATCTCGGCAGCGTGCACCAATGGATGCTCGGCTTCCTGAAGGATAGCCCGCAGTCCCGCCGCTACAAGGAATTGGCCGACCGCATCTCGGACGCGCTGAACTTCATGCGCGCCTGCGGCCTCGACCTCGAGGCCCATCCCGAGTTGCGCGCCACTGACTTCTACACCAGCCATGAGGCGCTGCTGCTCGGCTACGAGCAGGCCCTGACCCGCGTCGATTCCACCACCGGCGACTGGTACGCGACCTCGGGCCACATGATCTGGATCGGCGACCGCACCCGCCAGCTCGATCACGGCCACATCGAATATTTCCGCGGCATCAAGAACCCGATCGGACTCAAATGCGGCCCCTCGCTCAAGTCCGACGAATTGCTCAAGCTGATCGACGTGCTCAACCCCGACAACGAGCCCGGCCGGCTGACGCTGATCGGCCGCTTCGGCGCCGACAAGGTCGGCGAGCATCTGCCCAACATGATCCGCGCCGTGCAGCGCGAGGGCAGGGTGGTGGTCTGGTCGTGCGATCCCATGCACGGCAACACCATCACCTCGACATCAGGCTATAAGACGCGCCCCTTCGACCGCATCCTGTCCGAGGTGAAATCGTTCTTCGCGATTCACGGCGCTGAAGGCACCCATGCCGGCGGCGTGCATCTGGAGATGACCGGCCAGGACGTCACCGAATGCCTCGGTGGCGCCCGCGCCATCACCGACGAGGATCTCAACGACCGCTACCACACGGTCTGCGATCCCCGCCTCAATGCCGAGCAATCCATCGATATGGCTTTCCTGATCGCCGAGCTGCTGAAGCAGGAACGTGCCGGCAAGGCCAAGCCGATGCCGGCCGCAGCGGGGCTCTAAGATCTTGCTGCGGATCTGGAAGGCCACGATCAATTCCCGGAACGGTCTGGCCTTTGCGTTTCGATCGGAGCAGGCCGTCCGCGAGGAGATCTTTGCGCTCCTGCTGTCGCTGCCGCTGGCCTGGTTCATCGGCGCGACCGCGATGCGCGCGGTCGAGCTGGTTTGTGCGGTCGCGTTCGTGCTGGTGGTCGAGCTGCTCAACACCGCGATCGAAAAACTCGCCGACCGCCTCACCATGGACCACGACAAGCAGATCGGCCGGGTCAAGGACATGGGCTCGGCCGCGGTCGGCGTTGCGCTGCTGATGGCCGGCGCGTTCTGGATCTTTGCGCTCGTCGAGCGATTGGGTTTCGTCTAACGAGGATCGAATAAGGGCGCCCATGACCGAACGTCTCAACGCATTCGCGGTCACGCTCGCCCAGCTCAATCCGAGCGTGGGCGATATCGAGGGCAACGCCGCCAAAGCGCGCTCGGCGCGCGCGCGAGCCGCCGCCGACGGCGCCGATCTCGTGCTGTTTCCGGAACTGTTCATCGCCGGCTATCCGCCGGAGGACCTGGTGCAGAAGCCCGCGTTCCAGGCCGCCTGCCGCGCCGCGATCGAGACGCTGGCGCGCGAGACCGCGGACGGTGGTCCGGCGATGCTGGTCGGCACGCCCTGGGTCGAGGAGGGCAGGGTTTACAATGCCTGTGCGCTGCTCGAGGGCGGCCGTATCTCCGCGCTGCGCTTCAAGTGCAATCTGCCGAATTACGGCGTGTTCGACGAGAAGCGGCTGTTTTCGCAGGGCCCTGCCGCCGGCCCTGTGACGGTGCGAGGCGTGCGCATCGGCGTGCCAATCTGCGAGGACATCTGGCTGGAGGAGTCCGAGGACTATGAGAACGTGGTCGAGACGCTGGCCGAAACCGGCGCCGAGATCATCCTGGTGCCGAACGGCTCGCCTTACGCCCGCGACAAGAACGACGTTCGCCTGTCGGTCGCGGTGGCGCGGGTCACCGAAAGCGGGCTGCCGCTGGTCTATCTCAATCAGGTCTGCGGCCAGGACGAGTTGGTGTTCGACGGCGCCTCCTTCGTGCTCAACGGCGACCTCTCACTCGCGGCACAGTTGCCGGCGTTCGAAGAGAGCATCGTCACGCTGCGCTTCACCAGAAACGGCGACGACTGGCGCTGCACGGGTCCGATCGCCGAGCAACCCGAAGGTGACAAGGCCGATTACGCCGCCTGCGTGCTGGGCCTGCGCGATTACGTCGCCAAGAACGGCTTTCCGGGCGTGCTGCTCGGTATCTCCGGCGGCATCGATTCCGCGCTGTGCGCCGCGATCGCGGTCGATGCGCTCGGCGCGGATCAGGTGCATGGCGTGATGCTGCCTTATCGCTACACCGCAGCACACTCGGTTGCGGATGCCGGCGAACTCGCCGGCCATCTCGGCATCCGCTACGAGGTTTTGCCGATCGCCGAAGCCGTCAACGGGTTCGAGACCATCCTGTCCGGCATCTTCAAGAACCTGCCGCCTGACATCACCGAGGAGAATCTCCAGGCCCGCACCCGCGGCACGCTCTTGATGGCGATCTCCAACAAGACCGGCTTGATGGTGGCGACGACAGGCAACAAGTCCGAAATGTCGGTCGGCTACGCCACGCTCTATGGCGACATGAACGGCGGCTTCAATCCGATCAAGGACATCTATAAGACGCAGGTGTTTCGGCTGGCGGCACTGCGCAATTCCTGGAAGCCGGAAGGCGCGCTCGGGCCCGCCGGCGAGATCATTCCGCCCGATATCATCACGCGGCCGCCGACCGCGGAGTTGCGCGAGAACCAACGTGATGAGGACTCGCTGCCGCCTTACGACGTGCTCGATGCCATCCTGGAACGCCTGGTCGAACGCGAGGAGCCGCTTGATCAAATCATCGCGGCCGGCTTCGACCGCGACACCGTCACCCGCATCGACCATCTCCTCAATGTCGCCGAATACAAGCGCCGCCAGGCCGCACCCGGCGTGAAGGTGACACCTAAGAATTTCGGCCGCGATCGCCGCTATCCCATCACCAACCGTTTTCGTGACAAGGGCGATCCGTTGCCGGCGGCGGATGAGGCGCTGGTGTCACGTGGGAGCCGCGCTTCGATTGACGCGTTCGAGGGGTAGCACTGGAGAGAGACGGGCAGTCTCGCTACAAGTCCATCTGTCATCATCCGCGAAGGCGGATGATCCAGTACTCCGCGGCGGACATTGTAGAAACCGACTTCTCCCGCGGAGTACTTGATGCCCCGCCTTCGCGGGGCATGACAGTGAGAACTCGGATTGCCGCTACGACGGGGTTGCGAAGAAGAGCACCCGAAGGAAGTGGGTGTATTCGGATTCGAGCACCATGATCGACACAAATACCAATACCGCAATCGGCGGCAGCAGGATGGCATAGGCCAAGGCCAGTCGCTCCCAGGCCATGTGCATGAAGACCGCGACGATCAAGCCGGCCTTCAACACCATGAACAGCAGGATCAGCGACCATCTGAGATAGCCATGTAGGCCAAAATAATCGACGAGGTAGGAGCACGTGCTGAGGACGAACAACCAGCCCCAGACCACGAGGTAGAGCTTGATCGGGTGCTGTTGACCCTTGGCATGAACGGCTCCCGTTGCGATTGCGCTATGCACCGGAGCGTGAAGCTGTCCTTCCATGTGTACCGCCGCGTTTGTCATGCGCCGACCTCACCAAAGATAGAAGAATGCAAAGATGAACACCCACACGAGATCGACGAAGTGCCAGTACAGGCCCATGATCTCGACGATCTCGTAGTACCCCTTGCGGCTCGTGAAGAAGCCGCGCCTCTCGACGTCGAAGTCGCCGCGAAAGACCTTCCGCGCAATGGCGATCAGGAAGATCACGCCGATCGTCACATGGGTGCCGTGGAAGCCGGTGATCATGAAGAAGCTCGCACCAAACTGCGGGGCACCCCATGGATTGCCCCAGGGACGAACGCCCTCCATGATCAGCTTGGTCCATTCGAAGGCCTGCATTCCGACGAAGGTTGCGCCGAAGGCTGCCGTGGCCAGCATCAAGGCCGCGGTTCTGACGCGATCGCGGCGGTAGCCGAAATTGACGGCCATCGCCATGGTGCCGCTGCTGCTGATCAGGATAAACGTCATGATGGCGATCAGGATCAGCGGAATGTGCTTGCCGGCGATGTTGAGGGCGAAGACCTCGCTGGGATTGGGCCAGGGCACGGTCGTCGACATCCGCGCCGTCATGTAGGAGAGCAGGAAGCAACTGAAGATGAAGGTGTCGCTGAGGAGGAAGATCCACATCATGGCCTTGCCCCAGGACACGTTCTTGAAGGCGCGCTGATCGGACGCCCAGTCGGCGGCGATGCCGCGCCAGCCTTCAAGCCGCGCAGGCGATTGGCCCGGATTTGTCAGCATGGTCGCAGCCATCTGGTCTCGCCTCCCTAGCTCAGCAATTGGCGGCAGATGTTGACGAAATCGTCCGTCCAGCCCGTGAGAAGACCGAGCAGGACGAGCCAGACCAGCAGCAGGAAGTGCCAGTAGATGGCGCACAGCTCCACGCTCAAGCGCATGTCGGCGATCTCGGCGCCGCGCCACATCTTGGCTGAGGTTCGGCCCAAGGCCACCAGACCGCCCGTCAGATGCAGCCCGTGCACTGCGGTCAACAGGTAGAAGAAGGAATTCGCCGGATTGGACGCCACGAAATATCCGGCAGCCCCGAGCCGTTGCCAGGCCAGGAGCTGTCCGGCAAGGAAGATCACGGCAGATGCTCCGCCAGCGAGCAGGCCGATCATGACGCCTTCAGCATCGTCTCGGCGTGCCGCCACATACGACCATTGCAGCGCGACGCTGCTCAGGACCAGGACGCCGGTGTTGACCCACAGCAGTCGCGGTATCGGCAGCGGTCGCCAGTCCACCACGCTCATGCGCATCGAGTAGGCGCTGATGAAGAGGACGAATAATGCGCTCGCGACGGCGAGAAACACGCCAAGTCCGACCTTCGCTGCCGGCCAGGTCATAGCATCGCCGCCCGGGAAGTCACCGATCGGGCCTTCCTCCAGCCATGGCTTGGCCGTCAGCCGCTGCTGCGACAGCCACCATCCGGCGATCACCGCAAGCACAGCCAGGAACAGGATGATGGCGCTCACGAAGCAGCTCCCTGAACGCGCTGCGTCGCGTGCGGCGGCTGGTTCTGCGGTATGAAGTCCTCCGCGGCTCCGGGCACACTGTAGTCATAGGCCCAGCGGTACACGACCGGGAGCTCCTTGCCCCAATTGCCGTGCCCTGGAGGCGTCTCCGGCGTCTGCCACTCCAGCGTCGTCGCCCGCCACGGGTTGCCGCCCGAGGCCTCACCTTTGAACAAGCTCCAGGCCAGATTGAACAGGAACACCATCTGGCTGAAGCCGACGGTCAAGGCCACCACGGAGATGAAGGCGTTCAGCGAATGGGCCGAGGACGGGATGAAGGCCGCATCCCCGAGTTCGAAATACCGGCGCGGAACCCCGAGCAGTCCAAGGTAGTGCATGGGGAAGAAGATCAGGTAGGCGCCGAGGAAGGTGACCCAGAAGTGAAACTTGCCGAGAGCCTGGTTCAGCATCCGCCCCGTGATCTTGGGGTACCAATGATAGATCGCGCCGAGCACGACCATGATCGGCGCCACGCCCATCACCATGTGGAAATGCGCGACCACGAACATGGTGTCCGAGAGGGGCACGTCCACGACGACGTTGCCGAGGAAAAGGCCGGTGAGCCCGCCGTTCACGAAGGTGATGATGAAGCCGAGGGCGAACAGCATCGGCACCGTGAGATGGATGTCGCCGCGCCACAGGGTCAGCACCCAGTTGTAGACCTTAATCGCGGTGGGGATTGCGATGATGAGCGTCGTGGTGGCAAAGAAGTACCCGAATTGCGGGAACATGCCGCTCACATACATGTGGTGCGCCCATACGATGAAGCTGAGCGCGCCGATGGCCACGATCGCCCAGACCATCATGCGGTAACCAAAGATGTTCTTGCGCGCATGCGTGCTGATCAGATCGGAGACGATGCCGAAGGCGGGCAGGGCGACGATATAGACTTCGGGGTGGCCGAAGAACCAGAACAGGTGCTGGAAGAGCAGCGGGCTGCCGCCGCCATATTTCGACAGCGTGCCCATCTCGACGAGCGAAGGCATGAAGAAGCTGGTTCCGAGCAGACGGTCGAGCAGCAGCATGACCGAGGCAACGAACAGGGCAGGGAATGCCAAGAGCGCCATCACGGTCGCCGTGAAAATGCCCCACACCGTCAGCGGCAAGCGCATCAACGTCATGCCGCGGGTGCGCGCCTGGAGCACCGTGACCACATAGTTCAGTCCGCCCATGGTGAAGCCGATGATGAACAGGATCAGGGACGACATCATGAGAATGATGCCCCAATCCTGCCCGGGCGTTCCGGAGAGGATCGCTTGCGGCGGGTATAGCGTCCAGCCGGCGCCGGTGGGGCCGCCGGGCACGAAGAAAGTCGAGGCCAGCACCAGGACTGCGAGCAGGTAGACCCAGTAGCTCAGCATGTTCACATAAGGGAAGACCATGTCCCGGGCGCCGACCATCAGCGGGATCAGGTAGTTGCCGAAACCGCCCAGGAACAACGCCGTGAGCAGATAGATCACCATGATCATGCCGTGCATGGTGATGAACTGGAGGTACTGGTTGGCATCGATGAAGGAGAAGGTGCCGGGAAATCCCAGTTGCAGCCGCATCAGCCACGACAGCACCAGGGCCACCAGCCCGATGGCCGTGGCCGTCAGCGAATACTGAATGGCGATCACCTTGGCGTCCTGCGAGAAGACATATCGCGTCCACCAGCTCCGCGGATGATAGAGCTCGACATCAGGCACTTCGGCAGGCGGAATGCCGGGGATCCCTTCATATGGAATATCGACCATAGAAACCTCCTCGGTCGTTTCCATCGGGGCGAGGCGTTGGCCTCATGCTCCCGATCTATTTTCGCGGCGGCAGCTTGCTACTTGCCGCCGGATTGGTAGGTCGCCTTCACGACGGCTTTTGCCGGCGACAATTCTGCAAACGTTTTTTGTTGCTCCAGCCAAGCGTGATATTCACGCTCTTCGTCGACGATGACCTTGGCGCGCATCTGATAGTGAGCAGCGCCACAAAGCTCCGCACAGAGAACATCGAACGTTCCGGTTCGGATCGGCGTTATCCAGAAATAGGTCACCATGCCTGGAACCATGTCCATCTTGGCCCGGAATTCGGGCACGTAGAAATCGTGCAGGACATCAACCGAGCGGAGGAGAACCTTGACCGGCTTTCCTACTTGAAGGTGTAGCTCGCCGTTCTCGATCACGACGTCGTCCTGCGCGTGTTGGTCGTCATGATTGAGTCCCATCGGATTGTCGGAGGCGATGTTGCGGACATCGGATGTGCCCAATTGCCCATCCTTGCCCGGAAGGCGGAAGCTCCATTGCCATTGCTGCCCCATGACCTCGACCTCGGTGGCACCCGCTGGCACCGTCACGAACTGATGCCAGACCACGAGGCCAGGCGCCAGCATGGCCGCGACTCCGACGCCGGTTCCGACGCTCAGCCACCATTCGAGCTTTTTGTTTTCCGGATTGTAGTCGGCCCGTCTTCCCTCTTTGTGGTGAAAGCGGAAGACGCAGTAGGCCATGAAGGCGATGACCGCGACGAAAACAAAGCCCGTGATCCAGAACGTGATGTTGATGGTGTGGTCGATATAGGCCCAGTTCGTGGCGATCGGCGTCCACCACCACGGGCTGTAGAGGTGAAACAGCACGGAGCCGATCGCGACCAGAAGCAATATCAGTGCGACAGCCATCCTGATCCATCCTTGCCACTGAAGGCTACGGATACGAATCCAGGGCGGAGCTCATGTCTGTCGCGATGGCTGGCCTTTCTTGGTCGGCATTCGTGCCATCGCCGGCCTCTTGCTTCGCCCATTCCACTGGTCGCGAAATCAAGGGAACGCTCGCGACCATCAATCTCATCGGAGCTAAGGGCGTCTGTGTCTAAAATGGTCCCAGCCTAATCCGGCGTCAATAGAGCATATCGGCGTGTCAACGCGCGGCGTGGGCGTTGCCGTCGCCCGGCAAGTCGACAAAAGCATCAGGTGCGCTCAGCGTCCGGGGTGATGCAACGCACAAATCAGGTCGCACAATTCACCCAACCGTGAGTGCAGCCGTGCTCCGCGCGCGCTAAGCTTGCGGGGCAGGTCGCGACGGGTTCCGTCCGGCCAGGCTCGTTCGATGAACCTGGGTTGCCGTACTCGACCCATCGCGTTTCCTGCTTATCCGGCGGACACGCGTGGCTGGAAAGCGCGTGTTATCGAAACCGCGATTTTCAGCACGGGAGGTCCGTTCATGGCCACTCTGTACTCCCACGACATCAGGCGGCACGTATTCGGCGAAGCGGCCTCCTATCCCATTCGCAAGATCAGCTTGTCCGACCTGTCCGAGGCCCTGCGCCTGGGTTGGGAGGATTTCCAGGCGATGCCGAGTCACGCGATCGTCGTGTGCGTGATTTACCCCGTTCTCGGTCTCGTCCTGTTCAGGATGGTGCTCGGCTATTCGGTGCTGCCGCTACTGTTTCCGCTGGCCGCCGGCTTTGCCTTGGTCGGACCTTTTGCCGCGATCGGTCTCTACGAGCTCAGCCGTCGGCGCGAGCGCGGTGAGGAGGTCGATGCATGGGATGCGATCAAGGTGCTGCGCGCACCCTCGTTCGGCGCCATGGTAGAACTCGGCGTGCTCCTGTTGGTCCTGTTTGGGGCCTGGATCGGTGTCGCGAACGCAATCTATGTCGCAATCTTCGGTCACGCGGCGGCCGCCAGCATTCCCGACTTCACAACGCGCGTGCTGACGACACCGGAAGGCTGGTCGCTCATCATCGTCGGTTGCGGTGTCGGCTTCCTGTTTGCGGTTGTGGCGCTGTGCGTCAGCGTCGTGTCATTTCCGTTGATGCTGGACCGGCATGCGACTGCGATCGACGCGATCCGCACGTCGCTTCGAGCGGTCGCGGCGAATCCGGTTGCGATGGCCGGATGGGGCCTCATCGTGGCGGCGCTACTCGTGATCGGCTCGCTGCCGCTATTCGTCGGCCTCGCTGTCGTTCTGCCAGTGCTCGGTCATGCCACCTGGCACCTCTATCGGCGGGTGGTCGAGCCGAATCCGAACCCACCGGACGCACCGCCGCCGCCCCCGAAGGGAAAGCGCTACGCAGCAGACTTCCCGGCCAATCTCTTCCCGTGGAGCCGCGAGGGCGAGTAGTAGCGCGCGTTTGAGGGATAACGGTTGCGCGTGAGACGGGCGATTGTGCCCCTGGATTGCTGTCATCATCCGCGAAAGCGGATGATCCAGTACCCTGCGGCGCTGCTTGTGTGCACGACTGGTGTCACGGAGTACTGGATGCCCCGCCTTCGCGGGGCATGACAGTAAAAGCAGGGCTGCCTACTTCTGCTGCTGCGGCAGGAAGGTCGGGCCGACCGAGCGGATCGGCTTGTTCTCGGAGTTGGCAGTGGCGGCGGTATCCGCCGGCGGCGGCGCGGCCGGCGCTGTGGCGGTCGTCGGCGCCGGAGCTGGGCCCTTCTTGGCATTCGCAGGCGTGCCCTTGTTGAGCCGCTGCTGCTGCATCTTCCTGGCGCTCTCTTCGGTGACGATGATGTCGCCCTGCTGCTCGGCCGCCGCCTTGTCGTCCGCCGATTTCAACGCATCCGCCCAGGTCTGGCCTGCGGCCTTACAGGAGCAGGACGGGTTGAACTCGCTGCGGAACTTGAATGCGGTCGGCAGCGCCGTGTAGGGCTGGCCGCCGATCGAGACCGCCGAGTTCATGTCTTCGCCGGGATTGCGATGGGCGTAGAGCACGGCTTCCGCGGCCGGGCACAGCGCCTTGCAGGTCTTCTCGTCGTCGGGGAAGCGTGCCGGCACGGTCGCAAACGAGATCGGGAAATAGGCGCCGTCGCAGGTGCGCACGCACACGGTGCGGAAGGTGCCGGATTGCGGGCCGAGATCGGCGGGCGGCACGGCTTGCGGATTGCCCGCGCTATTGCCGCCGAACAAATTGCTGAGGAAGTTGCCGCCGCCTTGTGATTGCGCAGCGTTGGCATATTGGGGGCCGCAGTTGTTCTGCGCCAGCGCCGCCAGCACCGAGCGGCGCTGGTTGTCGCGCTCGGGGCTGAAGCCGCCGGGGCCGCCGCCGCGCAGCCGCTCGAGATTGCCGGTGATCTGGTCCAGATTGGCGCGCATCTGCTGGATCTGGGTGTTGACCGGGCCGCATTGCGCCGACTGGCCGTTGAACAGCGAGAAGAAGCCGGAGGAATCGCAGCCCATGCGCTTGGCCTGCATGGTGACGCGGTCGAGCTCGGCCTGCTGGCGGCTCTGGGAATCCTGATAGCGGCGGATCTGTTCTTC
This sequence comes from Bradyrhizobium zhanjiangense, assembly GCF_004114935.1. Lineage (NCBI taxonomy): Bacteria > Pseudomonadati > Pseudomonadota > Alphaproteobacteria > Hyphomicrobiales > Nitrobacteraceae > Bradyrhizobium > Bradyrhizobium zhanjiangense. Next base: position 5,944,724 of record NZ_CP022221.1, on the reverse strand, counting down.
GCGCGCGGGGTCGCCACCGCCGCCGCGGTCGAGCGCGGCGAGCTGGCCTTCCAATCGCACGCACATCGGATTGGGGCCGAGCCCGTTCTGGCCGGGCTGAGGCGGCGGCCCCGGCGGGCCCGCCTGCGCGAAAGCGGCGGTGGCGAGCACGACCGTGCTCAGGAGCAGGGTGCAGGCAAGGAGGAAGCGGGCACGAGGCAGGGACAACAATTCAGGCATATCCGCCATTCTAGCGAGGTCACGGCCCAATGTGACTTTCCAAGTGACTTTGGAGGGCCGAAGCGCGCCCTCCAATAGCCGCTTCCTGCGGCATCGTCACGTCGTTTCAAGGGCCAAAGATTGGGCCTAAGGTCCGCCAGCTCCGAGCGAATTCAGCGCTGGCAGGTGATTGCGACATATTCGTCGCAACGGCCATGGGAGCAGTTTGCGCCGGATTTGGGGACGGAGCCGGTAATTTCGTCGGGATCGACCCGGCGATAGGCCGAGGCCTGGGCAAAATCCCGTGACTGGCAATAGGTGCGCGCGACGGAGGCGCCGCATTTGTCGCCCTTGGCCAGGCACTGGTCGACGCCGTAGCCGTCCGCCTGGTTGGCGATGATGAAGACGCGGGTCTCGGCACAAGCGCTGAATGCCGCAATGATGGAGGCGCCGAAAATGAGCGCGAGCAAGGATCGCATGAAAACACCGGGGGGCAAAAAGGAACCGCCAGTTCCAGAATGGGCTCAAATGGTTAAGGATCATGAACCATCAGGACGAGCCGGGCGCTTTGCGGAGATAAAACGGCGTTTTCGCGGCTCTCTTGACGCGGGGCCGCCTCATAGCCCATATGTGGCCGCATGAACGGTCTCCTCGCCATTTGCGCCATTTGCCGCGAGATTACGAGCTAGCGATTCGCTGGCTGGAGCCGTCTTTTCTCAAAAAACATTGAGAGCCCTGGACGCCCGGCCAACAGCCGACGGGTATCCAGATGGAATTGCGCCTTTACGACACGTTGAGCCGGGAAAAGCGGACTTTTGTACCGCTCGATGCGAAGAATGTCCGTATGTATGTCTGCGGACCGACCGTCTATGACTTCGCCCATATCGGCAATGCACGGCCGGTGATCGTGTTCGACGTGCTGTTTCGGCTGCTGCGCCATCTCCATGGCGAGGCGCATGTCAAATATGTCCGCAACATCACCGACGTCGACGACAAGATCAACGACCGCGCCGCGCGCGATTTTCCCGGCCTGCCGCTGAACGAGGCCATTCGCAAGGTCACGGAGGAGACGGGCCGGCAGTTTCATGCCGACGTTGATGCGCTGGGCGCGCTGCGGCCGAGCGTGGAGCCGCGCGCGACCGAGCATATCGGCGAGATGCGCGAGATCATCGAGAAGCTCGTCGCCGGCGGCTTTGCCTATGTCGCCGAAGACCATGTGCTGTTCTCGCCGCAGGCGATGAACGCGGCCAATGCAGGCCTGCCGCGCTACGGCGCGCTGTCCAATCGCTCGCTGGACGAGATGGTCGCCGGTGCGCGTGTCGATGTCGCGCCCTACAAGAAGGGCAATACCGACTTCGTGCTGTGGAAGCCGTCCAAGCCCGGCGAGCCGTCATGGCCGTCGCCGTCCGGCATCGCCGCGCAGGGACGCCCGGGCTGGCACATCGAGTGCTCGGCGATGGCCTGGAAGCACCTCGGCGAGCATTTCGACATCCATGGCGGCGGCATCGATCTCGTGTTTCCGCATCACGAGAACGAGGTCGCGCAGACCTGCTGCGCTTTCCACCAGCAGCGCATGGCGAACTACTGGATGCACAACGGCTTCCTCCAGGTCGAGAGTGAGAAGATGTCGAAGAGCCTCAGCAACTTCATCACCATCCATGAGCTGCTGCAGGATTGGCCGGGCGAGGTGTTGCGTCTGAACATGCTGAAGACGCATTACCGCTCGCCGATCGACTGGACCATGAAGTCGCTGGAGGAGAGCGCCAAGACGCTCGACGATTGGTATCGCGTCGCGGCCGACGTCGAGCCCGGCAGGCCGGCGGCATCCGTGGTCGAGCCGCTGCTCGACGACCTCAACACGTCCCTGGCGATCGCGGCGCTGCACGGCCTCCGCGGTACCGACGTGAACGCCTTGGCAGGATCATTGCGGCTACTCGGTTTCCTCTCCGAGAGCGCTGCGCAATGGGAAGGCCGCAAGCAGCAGGCGAGCGGCATCGATGCGAAGGAAGTCGAGCGCCTGATCGCGGAGCGGACGGCTGCGCGTGCGCGCAAGGACTTTAAGGAATCCGACCGCATCCGCGATCTGCTCACCGCGATGGGCGTTGCGATCAAGGACTCCAAGGAAGGAACCACCTGGGAGATTGCGCGATGAAGCGGCCCGACACGCCTTTCCCGCGGCACTGGCTCTATTACATCGTACTGAAAATCGCGCTGCTCGCTGGCGCCGTAGCGCTGGTGCTGAAACTCTATGGGATGTGGTGAAGACCGATGGGACAGACTTTGCCAAAACCCGGCTTGCGGCCGTTCCTGCCTGATGATGCGCCGGTGCTCGCCGCGATCTTCGCCGCCAGCATCGAGGAGCTGACCGGTGACGACTATAGCGAGGCGCAGCAGCAGGCCTGGATGGAGACGGCGGAAAGCGAAGAGTTCGGCAAGCGGCTCGCCGCCGACCTGACCCTGGTCGCGACGCTGGAAGGCTCGCCCATCGGTTTCGCCTCGTTGCGCGGCAACGATCACATCCGCATGCTCTATGTGCATCCGGGAGTGAGCGGGCAGGGCGTTGCGACCATGCTGGTCGATGCGCTGGAAAAGCTTGCCGGCGGCCGAGGTGCCACGAGCCTCTCGGTCGACGCCAGCGACACCGCGCAGGGCTTCTTCGCCAAGCGCGGCTACATCGCCCAGCAGCGCAACAGCGTCACCATCAACGACGAGTGGCTCGCCAACACCACCATGAAGAAGACGCTCGGAGCGGGGCAATGAGAAAGGAGCGTCTCTATCTCTTCGACACCACGCTGCGCGACGGTGCGCAGACCAACGGTGTCGATTTCACGCTGGCCGACAAGCAGGTTATCGCGGCGATGCTCGATGACCTCGGCATCGACTATGTCGAGGGCGGCTATCCCGGCGCCAATCCGCTCGACAGCGAATTCTTTGCGACCAAGCCCAAGCTCGCCCATGCGCGCTTCACCGCCTTCGGCATGACGCGTCGGGCCGGGCGCTCGGTTTCCAACGATCCCGGCGTCGCCGGGCTGCTGGAAGCAAAGGCCGACGCGATCTGCTTCGTGGCGAAGTCATCGGCCTATCAGGTGCGCGTCGCGCTGGAGACGACGAAGGAGGAAAACCTCGCCTCGATCCGCGACAGCGTTGCGGCGGCGAAAGCCGCCGGCCGCGAGGTCATGCTCGACTGCGAGCACTTTTTCGACGGCTACAAGGAAGATGCGGCGTTCGCGCTCGCCTGCGCCAAGGCCGCTTATGAGGCCGGGGCACGCTGGGTCGTGCTGTGCGACACCAATGGCGGCACCATGCCTGATGAGGTCGAGGCCATCGTCACCGAGGTGACGAGGCACATTCCCGGCGATCATGTCGGCATCCACGCCCATAACGACACCGAGCAGGCGGTGGCCAATTCGCTCGCCGCGGTGCGCGCTGGTGCGCGGCAGATCCAGGGCACGCTGAACGGCCTTGGCGAGCGCTGCGGCAACGCCAATCTCTGCTCGCTTATCCCGACTCTGAAGCTGAAGAAGAATTTTGCCGACGCCTTCGAGATCGGCGTCACGGCCGAGAAGCTGGCAACGCTGGTCAAAGTCTCGCGCACGCTCGACGACATGCTCAACCGTGTGCCGAACCGGCATGCGGCCTATATCGGCGAGAGCGCCTTCGTCACCAAGACCGGCATTCATGCCTCCGCCGTGCTGAAGGATCCGCAGACCTACGAGCACGTCCTGCCGGAATTGGTCGGCAATCACCGCAAGGTGCTGGTCTCCGACCAGGCCGGACGCTCCAATGTCATCGCCGAGCTCGATCGCGCCGGCATTCCTTACGAGAAGAGCGATCCGAAGCTGACGCGCCTCGTCGAGGAATTGAAGGCACGCGAGGCGGCGGGTTACGCCTATGAATCCGCAAACGCCTCGTTCGAGCTTCTGGCGCGCCGGACGCTCGGCAAGGTGCCGCATTATTTCGAGGTCGAGCAGTTCGACGTCAATGTCGAGCAACGCTACAATTCGCACGGCGAGCGCGTCACCGTCGCTTTGGCCGTGGTCAAGGTCGACGTCGCCGGCGAGCGCCTGATTTCGGCCGCCGAAGGCAACGGTCCCGTCAACGCCCTCGACGTCGCCTTGCGAAAGGACCTCGGCAAGTACCAGAAGTACATCGAGGGCCTGAAACTGATCGACTATCGTGTGCGTATCCTCAATGGCGGCACCGGCGCGGTCACGCGCGTCTTGATCGAGAGCGAGGACGAGAACGGCGACAGCTGGACCACGGTCGGCGTGTCCCCGAACATCATCGACGCCTCGTTCCAGGCGCTGATGGATTCGGTGATCTACAAGCTCGTGAAGTCGGGCGCGCCGGCGTAAGCGACGGCGGCGCAACAGCGCCGTCATTGCGAGCGAAGCGAAGCAATCCAGAATCCCTCCGCGGACACACGCTGGATTGCTTCGCTACGCTCGCAATGACGAGGAGGAGAGAGGGAGCGCGACCAATGATCGACCACATCTCCGTCGGCGTCAGCGATCTCGATCGCGCCGCGAAATTCTATGAAGCCGCGCTTGCCGCGCTCGGCCTGGCGCGCCTTGTGATGCGGCCGCGGACTATCGGCTTCGGCAAGGCCTATCCGGAGTTCTGGATCAACTTGCGTGAGGGCATGCCGCGCGTCGCGCCGGAGAGCGGCGTGCACATCTGCCTGCGGGCGAAGACGACTGGAGAGGTCGACGCGTTTCACGCCGCCGCGCTGTCGGCCGGTGGTGCCTCCGACGGCGCGCCGGGCATCCGCCCGCACGATCGCGTGCGCTATTATGCGGCCTTCGTCACCGACCCCGACGGTAACCGGATCGAGGCGGTGACGTTTCCGAGCAAGTAGCCGTTAAAGCCTGCGTGCCACTTCCGGTGCGAGCTGCTTTTCTGCCTCGGCGACCTGGGCGGCTGCCGTCTTCAGCTTCGGCAGAATCTCTTCGACCCGATCGGCCTTGAGGATGTCGATCGAAAGGCCGGCGCGGATGAACTCGGTCTGGCGCATGTGCGACAAGAGCGAGAACAGCGGCTCCCAGAAATTGTCGATGTTGGCGAGCAGCACCGGCTTGGCGTGACGGCCGAGCTGCTTCCAGGTCATTTGCTCGACCAGCTCCTCCAGCGTGCCGACGCCGCCCGGCAACGCCACGAAGGCGTCCGAGCGTTCGAACATCAGCCGCTTGCGCTCGTGCATGTCGGGGGTGACGATCATCTCTTGCACGCGCGTCAGCGCGTTTTCGCGCAGCCGCAGGAAGTCCGGGATGATGCCGGTGACGGTGCCGCCGTGATCGAGCACGGAGGTTGCGACCGCGCCCATCAGGCCGAGCGAGCCGCCGCCATAGACCAGGCGGATGTTGTTTTCGGCGAGTGCCTTGCCGAATGCCTTGGCGCCTTCGGTGAAGCGGGGATTGGTTCCTGGGCCGGAGCCGCAATAGACACAGACGGTTTTGATTGTGCTCATTGGTGCCATGATGCATTGCAACGAAGAGGCGTCAAGCCCAATCGGTGATTCGGATCACCCGGAAATCTACCGGTAAATGGCGACAAACAATCAAAGATTCGCCATCTGGTGGGGTGCGCGGGCATCGGGAAGGCTCTATATGACGAGCGAAAATCGTTAATGGTAGCGACGCCCGCATCCGGCGGGCTTTCAGGCTTCTTGATGGACCAACCTCAATCGTTCGACGGCGCCGACGTTCCTGATCCTCCTGCGGGGGGACCACTGGAGCGGGCCACGCTGATGGGCACGTTGGCGCATCTGTGGCCCTATATCTGGCCGGGCGACCGCTTCGATCTGAAGATGCGGGTGGTCTGGTCGCTGGTGTTGCTGCTCGCCGCCAAGCTGATCACGCTCGCCGTGCCGTTCAGCTTCAAATGGGCGACGGATGCGCTGACCGGCGCCAACACCGCGCCGGTGCAGGCGGACAACTGGCATCTCTGGGTGATCGCCCCGCCGCTGCTGCTCACCGCGAGCTACGGCGCGATGCGCATCCTGATGGCGGTGCTGACGCAATGGCGCGACGGCATCTTCGCGCGTGTCGCCATGCATGCGGTGCGCAAGCTTGCGACCATCACCTTCATTCACATGCACGAGCTGTCGCTGCGCTTCCACCTCGAGCGCAAGACCGGCGGCCTGACGCGCGTGCTCGAGCGCGGCCGCGAGGGCATCGAGGTCATCGTGCGCATGGTGATCCTGCAGCTGATCCCGACCATCGTCGAGGTCTCGCTGCTGATGGCCGTGCTGCTCTGGCAGTTCGATTGGCGCTACGTGGTCGCGACCCTGATCACGGTCACGTTCTACATGTACTACACCTACATCGCGACCGAGTGGCGCATCGGCATCCGCCGCAAGATGAACGATTCCGACACCGAGGCGAACACCAAGGCGATCGACTCGCTGCTCAATTACGAGACGGTGAAGTATTTCGGCGCCGAGGCGCGCGAGGCACGACGCTACGACAAGTCGGTGGAGCGGTACGAGGAGGCGAGCGTCCGCACCTATACTTCGCTCGCAGTGCTCAACACCGGCCAGGCCGTGATCTTCACGCTCGGTCTGACCGCGACCATGCTGATGTGCGCGATCGGCGTGCGCAACGGCACCAACACGGTCGGCGATTTCGTGCTGGTCAACGCCATGATGATCCAGCTCTATCAGCCCCTGAACTTCATGGGCATGGTCTACCGCGAGATCAAGCAGGCGATCATCGACATCGAGAAAATGTTTGGTGTGCTGGGCCGCGAGGCCGAGATCAAGGACGCGACCGATGCGCAGCCGCTGGTCGTCTCCGCCGGCACGGTGCGCTTCGAGGACGTGCGCTTTGCCTATGAGCCGACGCGGCCGATCCTGAAGGGCATCAGCTTCGAGGTGCCGGCCGGCAAGACGGTTGCGATCGTGGGACCGTCGGGCGCGGGCAAGTCGACGATCTCGCGTCTGCTGTTCCGTCTCTACGATGTCTCCGGCGGTAAGATCCTGATCGACGGCCAGGACATTCGCGAGGTTACGCAGGGTTCGCTGCGCGCCTCGATCGGCATGGTGCCGCAGGACACTGTGCTGTTCAATGACACCATCCGCTACAACATCCGCTATGGCCGCTGGGACGCCAGCGATGCCGAGGTTGAGGAGGCGGCGCGGCTGGCGCAGATCGACCATTTCATCCGTCTGGCGCCGATGGGCTACGAGACCCAAGTCGGCGAGCGTGGCCTGAAGCTGTCCGGCGGCGAGAAGCAGCGCGTTGCGATCGCGCGCACCGTCTTGAAGGCACCGCCGATCCTGGTGCTCGACGAAGCAACGTCGGCGCTCGACACCCACACCGAGCACGAGATCCAGGGTGCGCTCGACCGCGTCGCCAAGAACCGCACCTCGCTGGTGATCGCGCACCGGCTCTCGACCATCGTCGGCGCCGACGAGATCATCGTGCTGGACCAGGGCCGCATCGCCGAGCGCGGCACCCACGCAAAACTGCTCGCACAGGCCGGCCTCTATGCCAGCATGTGGAACAGGCAGCGCGAGGCCGAGGAGGCACGGGAGAAACTGGCCAAGATGGCCGACGCCAGCGAGGCGCCCAACCGGCAGCCGCCGCCGGTCGATGACGTCCTAACGGCGCCTGCGGCGGCGGAGTGACCTTGTCTCCGGTCCCAACTCTGGCCTAAACAACTCCACCGCGCGGGACGGCCCCGTGCGCCGTCAACCCTTCAGCGGCAGAGAGCGATGTCCATTCTCGATTCGATCCAGCGTCAGATCCCGCCGATCCACAAGGAGGGCTATCCCTTCATCGGCGGCTTTGCGCTGGCAAGCCTGATCCTGTTCTGGCTGTGGTCCCCTCTGGGGTGGATCGGCACGATCCTGACCGTCTGGTGCGCGCTGTTCTTCCGCGATCCTGTCCGCATCACGCCCGTGCGCGAGGGGCTCGTGGTGTCACCGGCGGATGGTCGCATCTCGATGATCACCATGGCGCTGCCGCCGGCCGAGCTCGGGCTCGGCGACCGGCCGCTGCCGCGCATCTCGGTGTTCATGAGCGTATTCAATTGTCACGTAAACCGCAGTCCGATCGCGGGCAGGGTGGACCGTATCGCCTACCGGCCCGGCCTGTTCATCAATGCCGAGCTGGACAAGGCGAGCGAGGACAATGAGCGCAACTCACTGGTGATCACGACACCGACCGCGCGGATCGGCGTGATCCAGATCGCCGGCCTCGTGGCCAAGCGCATCGTCTGCTTCGTCAAGGAAGGGCAGGCGATCGGTGCCGGTGAGCGCTTCGGCCTGATCCGCTTCGGCTCGCGCCTCGACGTCTATTTGCCTGTTGGCACCAAGGCGCTGGTATCGGAGGGGCAGACCGCGATCGCCGGCGAGACGATTTTGGCCGATCTTGCCGGGGATGACCCGAGCCGCAGCTATCGCGCCAATTAACCAATAGTCGGTGCATGTGGCCCTTCCGCCGCAATGGCGGAGGGGAGCGCGGCTTGCTATATCTCGCCCTGAGGTGAGGACGAGCCATGACGCCCTACGATTTGAGAGATCCTGACACGCGCCGGCGGAGGTTCCGTCCGATTCCGGTGCGGATGCTGGTGCCCAACGTCATCACGCTGCTGGCCATCTGCGCCGGGCTGACCTCAATCCGGCTGTCGATCGAGGGGCGGATGTCGCTCGCCGTCTACGCCATCGTGTTCGCGGCCGCGCTCGACGGCATCGACGGCCGCATCGCGCGCATGATCAAGGGCCAGTCCAAATTCGGCGCCGAGCTCGACAGCCTCGCCGATTTCGTCAATTTCGGCGTGGCGCCCGGCCTGATGCTGTATTTCTGGCAGCTGCACGAGCTCGGCAATGCCGGCTGGATCGCTGCGATGGTGTTCGCGATCTCCGGCGGCCTGCGCTTGGCGCGTTTCAACGCCACCATGGACGATCCCAACAAGCCGGCCTTCGCCGCCAATTTCTTCACCGGCGTGCCGGCGCCGGCCGGCGCGATCACCGTGCTGCTGCCGATCTATGTCGCGTTCCTCGATCTCGGGCGCTGGCCGGCGGCGGTAACGGCGGCCTATACGCTTCTAATCGCGTTCCTGATGGTGTCGCGCCTGCCGGTGTTCTCCGGCAAGACCAAGCGCATGCGCGTGCCGCCCGAATTGGTGCTGCCGGCGTTCGTCGCCGTGATCGTCTTTATTGCGATCTTGATCGCCTATCCCTGGCACGTGCTGTCGATCGGCACGGTGCTTTATCTGCTCTGCCTGCCGCTCGGCTACAAATCCTACCGCGATCAGGCGCGTGCGATGGAAACCACCGCGCCAGCGGGAGGCGAGGTCGCATCACCGCCTTCGGCGCCGACGCTGGCGAATTTGTCGGAGCCGCCGCACGACGACGACCGGCCCGGACGGCTGCACTGAGCGGTCACACGCGGATATCTGCCATGAGGCGCGCCGAGTTGGGTTGAAGCCTGATCTCGGCTATATCGCCCTGTGCCGGCGGCACCGCGCCAACAGCGGCCGCCAATCTGGGAGAGAACGCTGTGACCAATTCCGCGACCGGGCCGCTGCCCGCTTCCGTCCTCGAAGCGCTGGGCCGCTACGATACTCCGACGATCTGCAATGCCATGGAGATCGTGGCGCCGGAGCGGCGGTTGATCGGCTACACCACCAAGCAACTGGTCTGTCCGTTCCCCGATTTGCCGCCGATCGTCGGCTATGCCCGCACGGTTGCGATCCGCTCGGTGCTGAAATCCTCGCTGCCGGCGGAAGAACAATCCAAGCGCCGCATCGAATATTACGAATATGTCGGCACCGGTCACGGCCCGCGCATCTCGGTGATCCAGGATATCGACGGTCCTGATGTCGGCTATGGCGCGTTCTGGGGCGAGGTGCAGAGCAATGTGCACAAGGCGCTCGGCTGTCTCGGCGTCATCACCGACGGCTCGATCCGCGACATCCCACAATGGGCCCCGGGTTTCCAGGCGCTCGCTGGCTCGATCGGTCCCTCGCATGCCTGGGTGCATGCCGAGAGCTTTGGCGGCGAGGTGCGCGTCGCCGGCATGACCGTGAAGTCGGACGATCTGATCCATGCCGACCAGCACGGCGCCATCGTGATTCCGCTCGACGTCGCGGCAAAGCTGCCCGAGGCCGCCGAGCTCTGCGGCCGCCGCGAGACGCCGATCCTGGAGATCGCGCGCAGTCCCGACTTCTCGCTGGAGAAGCTCAAGGCCGCGCTGAAGCGCTCGGCGGAGATTCACTAGACACGTGACGAAGCGGCCTACGGCGGCGATGCCGGCCGTGGGTCGCCTTGTTCCGTCAGAAGCAGGGCGGCCTGATCCGGCTCGCCGAACACCGCGGCGGCGCATCCGATCAGGGTGAAGCCGCCGGCAAGATCCCACAGGGTGATGTTGTCCGCATTGTCCGGAAGATGAATCAAGCGCGCCGCGATCACGGCGAAGCCGGCCTCGACAAAAAGCAGGACGCTGAATGCCGGCAGAACCAGTTCCGGCTCGAGCAGGTGGAGCGCTAGCACCGCGGGCAGCGCGGTGAGAAGACTGAACAAGGTCAACATGGCAAATCGGCTCCTGCGATGGAGCATGCCGCACAGCCAGAGAATACCGCATGATGGCGCGTCACGGATGTGACGCAGGGCCGCAGCCGGAGGAGGCGCAATGAGGATGAAGGGCAAGACGGTTCTGATCACCGGCTCGACCGACGGCGTCGGCCGCTACGTTGCGCGCCGGCTGGCCGAAGAAGGTGCGAGCGTCCTGATCCATGGCCGCGACGCGGCGCGTGCAAAGATACTGAGCGACGAGATCGTGAAGGCCGGCGGTATCGCGCCGACTTTCTACCAGGCGGACCTGTCATCAATGTCGGGCACGCGTGCGCTTGCGGAGGCCGTGACGCGTGACCACCAGCGCCTCGATGTCCTGGTCAGCAATGCCGGCATTGGCTCGCAGAATGACGGGCCGCAGCGGCAGGTGAGTGCCGACGGTCACGAGCTGCGATTTGCCGTGAACTATCTCGCTGGTTTCCTGCTCGTCCCTCTGGTGCTGCCATTGTTGAAGACGGCGGCGCCGTCGCGCATCATCAACGTCGCCTCGCTCGGACAGCACCCGATCGATTTCGACGACGTCATGATCACCAGGAGCTACAGTGGCTCGCGCGCCTATGCGCAGAGCAAGCTCGCGCAGATCATGTTCACGATCGATCTGGCGCGGGAATTGGAGGGCACCGGCATCACCGTGAACGCGCTGCATCCCGCGACCTACATGAACACCACGATGGTGCGCGCCGGCGGCATCACGCCGATGTCTACGGTGGAGCAAGGTGGCACGGCGATCCTGCACCTCGTCGAGGGCGACGACGTCGCTGATAGAAGCGGATTGTTCTTCAACGGCATGAACGAGGCACGCGCAAATCCGCAGGCCTACGATGCCGACGCACGCAAGCGCCTGCGCGCGCTCAGCCTGGAGCTGACGGGGCTATCGCCCTAGCGCGGCCGGTTATGGTTAGCGAAATGTTGAGATTCCGCCGCCGGCCGGCCATCGCAGCGCCTGCAGCACGGCGTACCACACTGTCCGGACTTAACCTTTACGCGGCTTTAAGGGCGGCGTTCTAGGGTTTCCGCTGCGGTTCGGGGTTGGGCCGCGCCAGCGGCCAGGACGGCCGTTGTTGCGTACGCGTTGGAGTCTCCCATGGATATCATGACGGGCGTTGGGCTCACGGCCGGCATCATCGTCATCACCGCGATGATCTTCATGGGTGGCGATCTCCACATGTTCATCTCCGAACATGCCATGATCATCATCTTCGGCGGCTCGATTTCCGCCACCATGATCCGCTTCCCGCTCTCGGCGCTCCTGCACGGCCTTCCGCTCGGCGCCAAGTTCGCTTTCACCATGAGCCGCCTGTCGGCCCACGACCTCGTCGACGAGCTCGCCCGCATCGCCGAGATTGCCCGCAAGCAAGGCCCGGTGGGTCTGGAAAAGGTCGAGACCGACGAGCCCTTCCTCGCCAAGGGCATCCGCTACGTCGCCGATGGCTACGACCTCGATTTCATCCGCGACAATCTCGAGCGCGACCGCGACAACTTCCTGATGCACCTCGACGAGGGCAGCAAGATCTACCGTGCCATCGGCGACTGCGCCCCGGCCTTCGGCATGATCGGCACGCTGATCGGCATGGTGCAGATGTTCGCGAACATGACCGATCCCTCCAAGCTCGGCCCGTTCATGGCGACCGCGCTGCTCGCCACCCTCTACGGCGCGCTGGTCGCGAACCTGTTCTGTCTGCCGATCGCCGACAAGCTTCACGGCAAGCTGCTCGATGAAGAGACCAATCGCACCCTGATCATCGACGGCATCCTGATGATCCGCGACTCCAAGAGCCCGACCTTGGTGCGTGAAATGCTGCTGGCCTATCTGCCGGAGAAGCATCGTCACGCCGAGGGTGAGCCGGTGCCGGCCTGATCGCGCGCATCCGGATTTAGGCCATGGCCAAGAAGAAACGCGGCGATGCCCACGGCGGCGGTCACGGCTGGTTCGTGACCTTCGCCGACTTGATGGGCCTGATGATGAGCTTCTTCGTGATGCTCGTCGCTTTCTCGACCCAGGATGCCAACAAGCTGAAGATCGTCGCCGGATCGATGCGGGACGCCTTCGGCGTGCAGAGCGAAGCGCGCTATGCCGGCATCGTCGAGTCCGACGGTCTGCCAACCCGCCCGCGGCTGAAGAACGTCGACCACATCCAGCCCGAGGACGCCTCCAACACGCCGACGCCCGACCAGGAGGACCGCGACCGCACCTCGGGGGCGAAGATCAAGGTCGACCGCAATTTCGCGCTCGCTGCGGCCTCGCTGCGCCAGGCGTTGCAGGACATGCCGGAACTGACCGAGATGTCCAAGCACATCATGTTCGAGGAGACCAAGCAGGGCCTCAATCTGGAGATCGTCGACCAAGACGGCCGCTCGATGTTCGCCGACGGCTCCAAGGTGCCGTATGACCGCACCCGCCGCCTGGTCGAGAAGCTCGCTGTCCCGCTCAAGGCGACGCCGCTGCGCGTTTCCATCGCCGGCCACACCGCCGCCGGATTCGTGCCGGTCCGCAGCGACTACGGCGCCTTCGATCTGTCGGCCGACCGCGCCAATGCCGTGCGCCAGATCCTCGAACGCGAGGGCCTGCCGCCGTCCCACATCTTTGCTGTTTCCGGCAAGGCGGACACCCAGCCGCTGTTTCCGGACGATCCCTCGCTCGCAGCCAACCGGCGGGTGACCATCACCTTGATGCGCGAAGATCCGCCGCTGCCGCCGAATCTGAAGCCGTAAGCCTCTTGCGCTACCATCTTACCTGAGGCATGTCGTCGCGCAGGTAACGGCGTGGCCGCGTCGTCACAGCATCCGCCTCGGCGCCTGCTAAGGTGGGGTGCCGATTGACAGGCGCGCCGGAAGCGTCAAAAGGCGCCGGATCAAATTCAGGGACGAAGCGTTTTCCACCCTCATGACGGCGAGCATCACATCGACTGAGACCCAGGAAGGGCCGGTCACCGCGGGCTTTTGGTCCCTCACGCTCGGGAGCATCGGCGTCGTCTTCGGCGACATCGGCACCTCGCCGCTCTACGCATTCCACGAGGCCGTCAGGGGCGCGGCCCATGGCGAGCCGGTGTCACGGGTCATGGTGCTCGGCGTACTCTCGCTGATCCTGTGGGCGCTGCTGATTGTCGTCACTGCCAAATATGTCCTGCTGCTGCTGCGCGCCGACAACAACGGGGAGGGCGGCACGCTCTCGCTGATGGCGCTCGGCCAGCGCGCGCTGGGGCGGCGGAGCTGGTTCCTGCTCGCGCTCGGCGTGGTCGGCGCCTCCATGTTCATCGGCGATTCCATGATCACGCCGGCGATTTCGGTGCTGTCGGCGGTGGAAGGCCTCAAGCTCGCAACCCCCGCGTTCGAGCACTATGTCGTGCCGCTCACGGTTCTCATCCTGGCGCTGCTGTTCGCGGTCCAGAGCAAAGGTACGGCGCTGGTGGCCTCCGCCTTCGGGCCGGTGATGGTGGTCTGGTTCACCTGTCTTGCGGTGATGGGCGCCGTCCACATCGCCGACGATCCCTCGGTGCTTGCGGCGATCAATCCCTACTACGCGCTGCAATTCCTGCTGTCGCACGGCACGATCGGCCTTGTGACGCTCGGTGCCGTGTTCCTGGCGGTCACCGGCGGCGAGGCGCTCTATGCCGATCTCGGCCATTTCGGCCGCAAGCCGATCCAATCGGCCTGGATGTTCTTCGTGCTGCCCGCGCTCTTGATCAACTATTTCGGGCAGGGCGCGCTGGTGCTGTCCGATCCCAGCGCGATCGAGCATTCCTTCTATCGCATGGTGCCTGAAGGTCTGGTGCTGCCGCTGGTCGGGCTTGCGACCGCCGCCACAGTGATCGCGAGCCAGGCGGTGATTACCGGCGCCTATTCGCTGGTCTATCAGGCGGTGCAGCTTGGCCTGCTGCCACGCTTCGAGGTTCGCTACACCTCCGAGACTCACGCTGGCCAGATCTATCTGCCGCGCGTGAACCGGTTGCTGCTGATCGGCGTGATGCTGCTGGTGCTGCTGTTCCACACCCCCAGCAATCTGGCTTCGGCCTATGGCATCGCGGTCTCCACCACCATGGTCGCCGACGGCATCATGGGCTTCGTCGTGATCTGGAAATTGTGGAACTGGCGCGCCGCCACCGCCGCTGCCGTCATCGTGCCCTTCGTCGTCGTCGATATGAGCTTCTTCAGCGCCAACCTGCTCAAGCTGCTCGAAGGCGCCTGGGTGCCGCTGCTGTTCGGCGTGCTCATGGCGGGGACGATCTGGACCTGGCGGCGCGGCTCGGGAATCCTGATCCAGAAGACGCGCCGGATCGAGGTGCCGCTGGACGATCTGATCCGGAGCCTGGAGAAGCGGCCGCCGCACATCGTCAAGGGCACCGCGGTGTTCCTGACCAGCGATCCCTCGTTCGTCCCGACCGCGCTGTTGCACAATCTCAAGCACAACAAGGTGCTGCACGAGCACAACGTGATCCTGACCATCGAGACCGCGCACACGCCGCGGGTCGACCTGTCGGAGCGGTTCCGCATGGAGAAGATCAGCGACAAATTCTCGAAGGTCCGCCTGCGCTTCGGCTTCATGGAGCAGCCGAACGTGCCCAAGGCGCTCGCGATTGCGCGCAAGCAGGGTTGGCAGTTCGACATCATGTCGACGTCGTTCTTCGTGTCGCGGAGGTCGCTGAAGGCCTCGGCGCAATCTGGCATGCCGCTCTGGCAGGACCATCTCTTCATTGCGCTGAGCCGGTCCGCCAATGACGCTACCGACTATTTCCAGATTCCCACCGGGCGGGTGGTTGAAGTCGGCACCCAAGTCACCATTTGACCGCGATTGGCGGACCTATGCTAATTTGCATGGTAAGGGCCCAGAATCGGGCTAGGCTATGCCAGCAGCGCAGGACTATAAGCCCGCGCGCTCTTCCGCCGTTGTGCAGTGAAGCATTTTGAGGCCATCGGGCTCTCCCATGACCAGTGACGTAGCAGTTCCCGCCCCGGAGACGGCGGCGGCCAACGGGCATGGCGACGCCCACACCACAGCCGGCTTCGGTGCGCTGACGCTTGGCAGCATCGGCGTCGTCTATGGCGATATCGGCACCAGCCCGCTCTACGCATTCCGCGAGGCGGTGATGGCCGCCTCGGGCGTGGAGGGGGTGCCGACGCCTGCGGCGGTGCTCGGCGTGCTCTCGCTGATCCTGTGGGCGCTCATCGTGGTGGTGACGCTCAAATACGTCGTGATCCTGCTCCGCGCCGACAACAATGGCGAGGGCGGCACGCTCGCGCTGATGGCACTGGCCCAGCGCGCGGTCGGCACGGGCGGGGCGACCATCGTCCTGCTCGGCATCATCTCCGGCGCCCTGTTCTACGGCGATGCCGTGATCACACCGGCGCTCTCGGTGCTGTCGGCGATCGAAGGCATGAAGGACGTCACCTTGACGTTCGAGCCTTACATCGTTCCGCTGACCGTCGTGATCCTGGTTTGTCTGTTCGCCGTGCAGTCACGCGGCACGGCGCGCGTTGCGGCCTTCTTCGGGCCGATCATGTGCGTCTGGTTCGCAGTCCTCGCGGCGGCGGCGATCCATCCGATTATCCAGCAGCCGCAAGTGCTGCTCGCGTTGAACCCCCTCTACGCCGTGTCATTCATGCTGCACCATGGCATCATCGGCTTCATCACGCTGGGTGCGGTGTTTCTGGCTGTGACCGGCGCCGAGGCGCTCTATGCCGACCTTGGTCATTTCGGCAAGCGGCCGATCCAGACCGCCTGGCTGTCGATCGTGCTGCCATCGCTGGCGCTGAATTATCTGGGGCAGGGCGCTCTCGTGCTCGGCGATCCCGGCGCGATCGTCAGCCCGTTCTTCCAGCTGTTTCCGCAAGGCTTTTTCCGCGGCAGCATGGTCGTGCTGGCCACCATGGCGACCGTGATCGCGAGCCAGGCGGTGATCACCGGCGCCTATTCGCTGACGCGCCAGGCGATCCAGCTCGGGCTGCTGCCACGCTTCGAAATTCGCCATACGTCGGAAGCCCATTCCGGCCAGATCTTCATCCCGCGCATCAACCAGTTGCTGCTGGTCGCGGTGGTGCTGCTTGTGCTCCTGTTCCGCTCCTCGAGCGCGCTGGCGTCGGCCTACGGCATCTCCGTCACCGGCACCATGGTGGTCACCGCGATGATGGGCTTTGTCGTGATCTGGAAGGTCTGGCGGTGGTCGCCGGTTGCGGCCGCCGCCCTGATTGTGCCGTTCCTGTTCCTTGACCTGACCTTCCTCGCCGCGAACTTGCTCAAGGTCTTCGAAGGCGGCTGGGTGCCCCTGGCGCTCGGCGCGCTCATGATCCTCCTGATGTATACGTGGCGGCGCGGCAGCCGGCTCCTGTTCGATAAGTCGCGCAAGCTCGAGTTCCCGCTTGCCGACCTTGTGGCAATGCTGGAGAAGCGGCCGCCCCAGCGCGTGCCCGGCACCGCGGTGTTCCTGACCTCGGACCCGCTCAGCGCGCCGACCGCGCTGATGCATAGTCTGAAACACTACAAGGTGCTGCACGAGAAGAACGTCATTCTCACCATCGAGACCGCCCAGACCCCGCGGATCGACCCGGCCGAGCGGGTGAGGCTGGAGCAGATCTCACCGACCTTCTCCAAGGTGACGCTGAAGTTCGGCTTCATGGAATCGCCCAACGTGCCGAAGGCGCTGGCGATCGCGCGCAAGCTCGGCTGGCAGTTCGACATCATGTCGACCTCGTTCTTCCTGTCGCGGAGGGCGCTGAAGCCCGCGGCGCATTCCGGCATGCCGCGCTGGCAGGACCGGCTGTTCATCTCGCTGAGCCGCTCGGCGAACGATGCCACCGACTATTTCCAGATCCCCTCAGGCCGCGTAGTCGAGGTCGGCACCCAGGTGACGATCTAGCGTCAAGCCCGCGCTCCGTCCGCCTCCACGGCTGTCATCGCCCGCGAAGGCGGGCGATCCAGTATTCCAGAGACAGTGCGAAGATACCGCGAGGCCGCGGCGTACTGGATTCCCCGCTTTCGCGGGGAATGACACCGAGTTTGATGATAGAGGTCACAGCTTAGGTAGGACCAAGACGGGACCTCCGGGCTTCATTCCGAAACCCGCACTTCAAGTCGCTGCGATTTAGCTTTAACTTGCGCCGCGTGGCTCAAGCCTTTGTAGCGCTTGATTTTCGCGTCCCGAGAGGCGAGGTTGCCCGCCGGCCGGGGGCGCCCCGGCATATGCCTGCGACGTTGGAGGATGATGTGGCAAATCAGGTACAGGATCTGACCCCGGACGAGGTCTCCAAGGGTGTCGCGGAAGGGCGCTATCTGCTTGTCGACGTCCGTGAGCCGAACGAGGTCGAGGCCGAGGCCTATCCCTACGGCGTCGTGGTTCCGCTCTCGACCTTCGATCCCAAGGCGATCCCCGATCCCCAAGGCAAGGACGTCGTGTTCGCCTGCCGCTCGGGCAAGCGCTCGGTGACGGCCTCGTTGGCCGCACAGGCGGCGGGCCTGCCTTACGACAAGCATCTGGCCGGCGGCATGCTGGGCTGGAAGGCGGCCGGTCTTCCCAGCAAGGTCGGTGGCTGACCCACCCGATGACCAAGAGCTCTTCGCTGAACAAGGTCTTCGCCGACCTTCCCGTCACCATCTTCGAGGCGATGTCGCAGGCTGCGCGCGACAATGCGGCCATCAATCTCGGCCAGGGCTTTCCCGACGATCCCGGCCCCGAGGACATCCGCCGCGCCGCGGCCGACGCCTCGCTGAACGGCTACAACCAGTACCCCTCGATGATGGGCCTGCCGGAGCTGCGCCAGGCGATCGCAACCCATTACGGGCATTGGCACGGGCTCAAGCTCGATCCGATGAGCGAGGTGATGGTGACCTCCGGCGGCACCGAGGCGCTGACCTCGGCGATCCTCGCGGTGGTCCAGCCCGGGGACGAGGTGGTCTGCTTCCAGCCGGTCTATGATTCCTATTTGCCGATCATCCGCCAGGCCGGCGGCATTCCGCGCCTGGTGCGACTCGAGCCGCCGCACTGGCGGCTGAATGAGGACATGCTGAAAAGCGTCTTCAATTCAAAGACCAAGGCGGTGCTGTTCAACAACCCCTTGAATCCCTCCGCGGTGGTGTATCCGCGCGAGGACCTCGAGCTGCTGGCGCGCTACTGCCAGGAGTTCGACGTCATCGCGATCTGCGACGAGGTCTGGGAGCACGTCACTTTCGACGAGCACAAGCACATCCCGCTGATCACCATCCCCGGCATGCGCGAGCGCACCATCAAGGTCGGCTCGGCCGGCAAGATCTTCTCGCTGACGGGCTGGAAGATCGGCTTCGTCTGCGCCGCGCCGCCGCTCTTGCGCGTCGCCGCCAAGGTGCACCAGTTCCTGACCTTCACCACCGCGCCGAACCTGCAGGCCGCCGTCGCCTACGGCCTCGGCAAATCCGACGATTACTTCCTGTCGATGCGCAAGGATCTGACGCGGAGCAGAGACCGTCTGACAAGGGGCCTCGAAAGCCTCGGCTTCCCCGTGCTGAAGTCGCAAGGCACCTACTTCCTCACCGTCGACCTGTCGCCGCTCGGACTCAACGAGAGCGACACCGAGTTCTGCTGGCGGATCGTCAGGGATTACAAGGTCGCGGCGATCCCGGTGTCGGCCTTCTACGAGCAGGACCCGGTGACATCCGTGGTCCGCTTCTGTTTTGCCAAGAAGGACAAGACGCTCGACACCGCACTGGAGCGGTTGTCGGACGCGGTGCGCGGCCGCAAGAGGTAGATTTGAGATGACGAACGTCGGCCGCTCCAGGCTTTGCCTCGGTCTCGCAGTCGCCGCAGCGCTGACGTTGCTCTCCGCTCCCGCCAAGGCCGAGGAGCGGGTCGTCAACTTCTACAACTGGTCCAACTACATGGCGCCGGATGTCCTTGAGGCCTTCACCAACGAGACAGGCATCAAGGTGGTCTACGACACGTTCGATGCCAACGAGACACTGGAAACACGCCTGATGGCCGGCAAGTCCGGCTACGACGTCGTGGTGCCCACCGCCTATTTCCTGCAGCGCCAGATCAAGGCCAACATCTTCCAGAAGCTCGACAAGTCGAAGCTGCCGAACCTCGCCAATGCCTGGCCGATGGTGACCAAGCATCTTGCGACCTACGATCCCGGCAATGTCTACGCCGCCAACTACATGTGGGGCACAACGGGCATCGGCTACAACGTCGCCAAGGTGAAGCAGATCCTGGGACCGGACGCGAAGATCGACAGCTGGGACATCGTCTTCAAGCCGGAGAACCTCGCCAAATTCAAAGACTGCGGTGTGCACATGCTCGACTCCGCCGACGACATCTTTCCGGCGGCGCTGAACTATCTCGGGCTCGATCCGAACTCGACCAAGCAGGCCGACCTCGAGAAGGCCGCCGAAATCGTCGCAAAAGTCCGCCCGTCCGTGCGCAAGTTTCACTCGTCCGAATACTTAAGCGCGCTCGCCACCGGCGAGATCTGCTTCGTGGTCGGCTGGTCCGGCGACATCATGCAGGCTCGCGCCCGCGCTGCGGAAGCCAAGAGCGGCATCGAGATCGGCTACACGATCCCGAAGGAGGGCGCGCAGATGTTTTTCGACAATCTTGCGATCCCCGCCGATGCCAAGAACGTCAATGAGGCCTACGCGCTGATCAACTATCTCTACCGGCCCGACGTCGCCGCCAAGAACTCGGACTTTTTGTCCTACTCTAACGGTAACCTCGCCAGCCAGAAGCTGGTCGATCCGAAGATCCTGAACGACAAGAACATCTATCCGGACGAGGCGACGCTCTCAAAACTGTTCGTCATCACGGCGCGCGAGCCGGCGACCCAGCGGATCATCAATAGGCTCTGGACCAGGGTGAAGACTGGGCGCTGAGCGGCACGTCCGTCATTGCGAGCGAAGCGAAGCAATCCAGAATTTCTCCGCTGGGGCACTCTGGATTGCTTCGTCGCTTCGCTCCTCGCAATGACGGTGCAACTACCGCCACCGCCGGTGCAGCCAGAGCCACTGCTCGGGATGCTCGCGCACCCAGCTCTCCACCACGCTCGTGATCGCCTGCGTCGTACCCTGGATGTCGATCTTGCCCTCAGTGTCGCGGACCGGCTTGATCTCCTCGGTCAGCTCGCCGCGAAAGCGGCCACCGGGCAGGCGTATGATGCGGACGCCGTGGATCGGGCATTCGATCTGGCGCAGCAGGCGGGCCAGCATCGGGTTGGCGCGGGTCTTGCGGCCGAAGAAGGTGACCTCGACGCCGGCGGTCAGATATTGGTCGATCAGCATCGCGACGTGCTTGCCGTCCTTCAGCGCCTGCGCAAGGCGCAAGGGCGCGTCGCGGCCGGCCGGGATCAGCGTGCCCATGTTGACCTGGCGCATCTCCTGGATGATGCGGTCGGCAGACGCAATGTTCGGCCGGCGGTAGAGGATCGCGGTATCCAGCTCGTGCGCGACGGCGGCAAGCGCCGGCAATTCCCAATTGGCCAGATGCGCTGCAAAGATCAGCGCCGGCTTGCCGTCGTCCCTGATCTGGTCGAACAGCTCGATGCTGCGTTGGGGAATCTCGATCCGACTCTTTTCCGGATGGTCGCGATCGTAGTCCCAGACCTGGTCGATATGGGCGAACTCGGCGCCGACGCGGCCGAGATTGTCCCAGACGCCCATCAGGATCTGTTCGATCTCCTCCGGCGATTTCTCCGGAAATGCCGCAGTGAGGTTGGCGCGGCCGATGCGATGCTCGCGCAGGCGCGGCCCGATCAGCTTCACGACGCGTGCGAAAAAGTCCGAAGTCTTGACCGGATCGAAATAGCGCGTGGTGCGCAGCAGGCCGACGGTGGCGGCGCCGATCAGGCTGCCGCCGATCGATTTGGCAGCCTCCCGCGCGCGGGCTTTCGTCCTCGCAGTCAGCAGCGCCATGCGTCCGGTCAGGCCGGTTCGCGGGTCAGGATCAGCGAGGCGTTCTGGCCGCCGAAGCCGAACGAGTTCGACATCACCGCAGTGACGCGGGCATCGCGCGCCTTGTTGCCGACGACGTTGAACAGGATCGTGGGATCCGGGGTCTCGTAGTTGATCGTCGGCGGAATGCGCTGATGCTCGAGCGTGAGCAGCGAGAAGATCGCCTCCACCGCGCCGGCGGCCGAGATGGTGTGGCCGACCATCGACTTGTTGGAGGTGACCGGAATCTTCTGCGCGAGCTCGCCGAACACGGCCGATGTCGTGTTGAACTCCATCTTGTCGTTTTCAGGCGTCGAGGTGCCGTGCGCGTTGATGTGGTCGATCTGGTCCGGCGTCATGCCGGCATCGGCCAGCGTCTTGTTCATGCAGCCGATGATCGGCTTGCCGTCGGGCGAGGAGCGGGTGCGATGGAAGGAATCGGTGAGCTCGCCGCAGCCGGCGATCACGCCGAGGATCTTTGCGCCGCGCGCAGTCGCCGCCTCGTAGCTTTCGAGCACCAGGGCGCCGGCCCCTTCCGCCATCACAAAACCATCGCGGTTCTTGGAAAAGGGGCGGGAGGCCGCCTGCGGCGGATCGTTCTGGGTCGACAGCGCCGAAAGCAGCGAGAAGCGCACCAGCGCTTCCGGGTTCACGGTGCCGTCGGTCGCGACGCACAGCGCGGCGTCTGTCTCGCCGCGGCGGATCGCCTCGACGCCGAGCTGGATCGAGGTCGCGCCCGAGGCGCAGGCCGTCGACAGCGAGATCGGCGAGCCCTTGGTGCCGAACGTCTCGGCGAGATGCGCGGCGACAGACCCGAACATGAAGCGATGATGGTAGGCGCTGTACTTGCCGCCGCCGGAAATGCGCAGCAGATCGTCATAGGTGATGTCGAGCTGGCCGACGGCGCGACCGAGTTCGCGACGTTGCGGCCATTCGACCTCGACCGGTGCAACCGCGAGGAAGAGGGGACCAGGGAAATCCGCCTTGGCGCCGATGCCGGCCTGCTCAAGCGCTTCCTCCGTCACCAGCTCGGCCATCCGCTCCGAGAGCGCGGTGGAGGAGAACGGATCGACGCTGACGAAATCCACCGTACCGGCCATCGTGGTCCTGAGGCCGTCGATCGGAAAGCGCGTGATGGTGCGAATACCGGATTCGCCGGCGACCAGCTTCGCCCAATTGTCGGCCTTGCCGGCGCCGAGCGAGGTCATGATGCCCATGCCGGTGACGACGACGACGGGACGCCCGAATTTGTCGCGTGGTGCAGTCATGTCGTTCCCCGCTTCAGCTAGCTCACCGCCTCGACCAGCGCCATGCCTTCGCCGCGCCAGTGTCCGGCCCCTACCACCACGATCTGGGTGGGTGCGCCAAGCATTTCAATCTCGGTCCCCGTCGAATCATTCGGCGGGAACAGCGCGCCGCGCGAGATTGACAGTGCGGCGAGGGCAATGCCGAGCGGGAATTGCGTTTCCATGGTGTGGCCGAACATCGTGCCGGTCGAGCGCACCGGGAGATCGGTATGGCTCTTCAGGAAGCTGCGCTCTTCCGAGGTCGCGGGCTCGGCGCCGGTCGCGCCCGATATGATCGCGCCCTTGCCCGCGCGCTTGGGCAGCTTTTCCCAAAGCTTCTCCAGCGTCGCAGTCATGTCGCCACCCTGCTTGCGCCGGGCGAGGTCGGCAACGACGCTCGACAGCTTCGCGAACGGCTTGGCGCCGCGCGCCTCTGCATGCGCCCGCGATTCCAGCACCAGAAAGGCGCCGGCCGAACCGAGCGCGAAGCCGGGATGCTCCTTGCGTGCCCAGACGGGCGCGAACTTGTCCTTCAGGTTGAAGTCGCCGAATTCGTAGAGAACCAGCAGGTCCTTGCGCTCGCCATTGTGCGAGCCGCCGACGAGCGCGATGTCGCTCTCGCCCGAGGCAATGCGCGCGAGCGCAATGCGGGCGGCATCGGCGCCGGCGACCTCTTCACCCATGAAGGTGCGCGAGGTGCCGCCGAGGCCATGAACGATGGCGATGTTGCCGGCGAGCAGGTTGGAAAGCTGGGCCAGGAACAGGGTGGGGCGCAGATCGCTCATCAGCCGCTCGTTGAGGAAGCCGGACGCGTTGGCGCCCTTGGCCTCGGCCGTAAGCACGCCGGTGTCGACGTTGAGGTCGCGTTCGCCGCCGCCTGCGGCGATCACCATGTCGATCTTCGACAGGATGTCCTTGTTGCCCTTGATCCCGGCGGAGTCGAGCGCAAGGCCCGCGGCATAGGTGCCGATACGCTGCCAGGCTTCCATCTGCCGCTGGTCGCCCTTCTTCGGAATCTGGCTGTCGAAAGAGACCGGCATCAAGGGATGCACGATGTAGGGCGCAAATCCCTTCTCGTCGACATTGATGCGCTTCTCCTGGAGCGCGGCCCAGTTGGCGTCGAGCCCTTCGCCGAGCGAGGTGGCAAGGCCAATGCCGGTGATCCAGACTTCCGTCTGGGCGGGCTTCGAAGCAGTCTCAGTCATGGCGATACAGTCTGTTGCGGAAAGCCGATGCGCTTGGCGAACGCGTCCATGTAGCCGCGCATATCCGCATTGGGGAAGGGGATCAGCGTGAAGGTGAGTGCCGAGTTTGCGCGTAGCTTGCCGCCGACCCTGATCTTGGCTTCGGTCATGGCATAGCCCGAGCCTTCATGGGTAAGGCTCGCTTCGATGCTCATGAGATCGCCCGGGTAGACCGAACCGCGGACCTTGGCCTCCTTCACGGCGGCCAGGATCGGCATGCGCTCGAACTTGAACACGCCGAGCTGAAGCCAGCCGGAGGCTTGCGCCATCGATTCGATCAGGAGCACGCCGGGCATCAAGGGATAGCCCGGGAAGTGCCCCTCGAAGACGGTGCTCTCCTTCGGGACTTGGGCTTCGACAACGATCGTCTTCTCGTCGACCTTGAGGTCGACGATCCGATCGATCATGTGAAAGTATTCGAGTTGCATGGCCGCGCGCTTAGGCGCTCGCGCCCTTGGCCGCGACGAGCTCGTCGATGCGCGCGCACAGGTTCTTCAGCACGAAATACTGCTCAGTGGTCGCCTTGCCGTCGTTGACCTCCTGGGTCCACTTTTCCAACGGCAGCTTGATGCCGAACTGCTTGTCGATCGCGAAGGCGATATCAAGGAAATCGAGGCTGTCGATGCCGAGATCATCGATGGCATGACTATCCGGCGTGATCGTGTCGCGCGGGATGTCGCAGGTTTCAGCGATGATCGTGGCGACCTGATCGAATGTGGAAGACATCACTAAGCCTTTGATATATTGCAGGTATTTGTCAGATTTCCAGAGTGGCGCGGTGGGTGGGCATCGCGCCCCTGATGACGCCCTCAAACCCCCCTCTGGCCGGGTCGAAAGCCCGTATATCGGAGCGCCGCCTTGAGTTCAATGGAGCCGGGCAGGCGAGCAGACAGGGCTGGGGATGCCCGCCACAGCCCGTCCGCCGAGGGACGGGCGGCGAGCCGGGCCTAGATATGCGGCGTCGTGATCTTGACGCAGTCGCGGCGGCCCATCAGCACGCAATCCTGGGTCCGGCGCAGGTCGGCGATGCTCACGGCGAGCCAGATCCCGATCGCGGTCAGCGCGATGGTGAAGGCGAGCGCCGCGATATTGGCGAGCATGCGGTGGCGGAAATCGTCCGGTTCGGTGCGGGGCTGCTCGTAGCGGGTCAGGTCGAGTGGCTCGGGTGCGCGCAATTGCTGCACGGTGCCGTTGCCCCGGCGAACCACCGGGGAAGGCGAGGTGCGCGGCCTGAACTGGAGCACCCGGTGCTCGTCATCTGAGCTTATGGGCCGCTGGGTTGTCATGGGGCGGGGGATCACTCCGAAGCAGCGATTTTTAGATAGCACACAGGACGAACCTGTTGCAGAAAATCTTCTCAACGCGTAGCTGCATTTCCTGTTCGCACTATTCTGCATAGGCGCTGTCAAAAAGCCGGCCGCGACGCGGTCAGGAATGCGCGGATTGCGTTGCAACAACGGCCGCGGAGCTCATGCCCGCGTCCACATCGGCTTGTGATCTCCGCCTGCAGCCCGACGCATTTTGCCTCCCCACGGACCATGGCATAGTCCATGGAACCTGTTTCCACCCATTTGCAACCATGAAGGGACCGTTCGACTATGACCAATACGCGCGAGCCGAGAGTGCATCCGGTCCCGATCCTGTCGCTTCGGCCGACGCAGATGACGGTCGGCATGCGCGAGGTCAAGGAGAAGCGCAAGCGCTGGCGCCAGCGCGACAGCAAGAAGCAGGCCGACCTGCTCGGCAAGCACATGATCCCCGTCGTCTACGGTCCGGACCTGCGCTATTACGTGATCGACCATCATCATCTCGGCCGCGCGCTGCATGACGAGGGCGTCAAGGACGTGCTGGTGACCATCGTTGGCGACCTCAGAATGGTCGAGCGCGAGGCCTTCTGGGGCGTCATGGACAACAAGCGCTGGGTCTATCCCTACGACGCCAAGGGCGAAAGGCGGCCGTTCCGTGACCTGCCGAAATCGGTGGCCGACCTCAAGGATGACCCGTTCCGCAGCCTCGCCGGCGAGCTCCGCCGCATCGGCGGCTTCGCCAAGGATACGACGCCGTTCTCCGAATTCCTGTGGGCCGACTATCTGCGCCGAAAACTCTCGCGCAAGGTGATCGATGCCGATTTCGACAAGGCGCTCGAGAAGGCCCTGTCCTCGGCTAGAAGCAGGGATGCGATCTATTTGCCCGGCTGGTGCGGGCCGGCGGACGATGATTAGGCGCGCATCTGTACCACATGCGGTACCGCAATCCGGACCTCATCACAGCCTCTTGAGCGAAATCATTTTCCGTCCGCATGAAGCGCTCCTGAAACAGAGCCGTCCCATCTTTTGGGGCAATCGGGCTCACACAGGAGGCAGGAATGCGCCGTCTGTTTTTCGCTGTTGCCTTGCTCGCCCTCGCGTCAGCAGGGGTTTCGGCCTCGTTTGCCGCAGTTCACCACGCCAAGACATTGACGTTCGCCGAGCGCTTTGCTCCGGCACTCGAGTTGATGGCCAAGCACTAGCGGCATAGCGCTTGGCAGCCGCACGCAACGCATCGGTCGCGCGATCAGTTCGGGCCTTGCGCGCCGGAGAGCGGCGGCGAGCTGCATCCGTGGGTTCTCAGGTCCTGCGTCCTGATGGCGCGCAGGTCCTTGATATGTCGCAAATCCTGTCTGGCGCAGGCCGCTAGGGTTACGATGCATGAGGGGCGAACACGCATTGTGTCCAATGCGCAAGGCTAGTGGGCTCCGGATCATGCCGACCCGGAGACGCGGCGATGAGCCTGATCCTTCGCATTCTGTTTGTTGTCGCCGGAGCCATCACCGCGCTATTCGTCGCGCGGGATGCGCTGAACTTCACCATCATCCAGACCTTCGTCGCCATCCTGCTCGTGACCGCCGTCCTTCTCGCCGGGAGTCTCTGGAGCCTGCGGCGCAAGACCTGAGCTGCGCGGAGAGCGCGAGGTTAGCCGGACCCGCCTAGGCGCTGCTCAGGCCCCTGCTCTGAGGCCGCTTCGTGCGACTCGTCCTTGCCACCGAGGATCCGGTGCAGCCAGCTCTCTACGCGGCGGCCGACCGTCAGCAGAACGAAGGCGAGCGCCAGAGCGGCTGCGACGATCTTCCATTGTCCGGCGCCGCAGATAATGCCGAGGCAGGCGGCGAGGAACGTGCAGGCCGCACTGGTCAGGCCGCTCACGCGAAAACCTTTGCTCTCGTGGACAATGACGCCAGCACCGAGGAAGCCGATCCCCGTCAGGATGCCCTGGATCACCCGACTTGCCGCATCGTTGATCCTGCCGGGCTCGGCGAACTCGACGGCGAGCAGCACGACGGCCGCGGTGGAGAGCCCGACGATGCCGAGTGTCTTCAGTCCGATCGGCTTACCTTGCAGGTCGCGGTTCAGGCCGATCGCGCCGCCGGCGAGCGTGGCGCTGCCGAGACGCAGCAGGATTTCGAGCCAGTCGAGTTCGGTCATAGCCTGTCGATCACTTCTTCGGCAGTCGTCCCCCGTTCGGTCGCATGCCCGTGAAATTCGCCAGCCGGTACGACAGCGCGGCTTGGGCCGGCAAACATAATCGATGCGGGCGGCCGTCTCAACGTGCCACATCCTGGCTGTCATCGCCCGACCTCGGGCGATCCAGTATTCCAGAGGCCGGCGTGATTGAACCGAGAAGCTGCGCCGTACTGGATGCCCGCCTGCCGCCTACGCTAAAGCTTCGGCGCCCCTAGACCACAACCTCGGCGAAGCCTTGGCGTAGCCGGGTCGCGGGGCATGACAGTGTGCTTGAAGCGCGAGCGCGCCCTTACCGCAACGGCTTCTTCAATAGCGAGAAGCGGTCGGGGTCGAGGCCCATCGAGGGTTGCAGCATCGGGGCTTCGAGGCTGGACATCGTCTTGGCAGGCGGTGCCGCGAACACCGGATCGTTCGGCACGTCGCGCTGCGAGGTGGCGCCGCGCCAGCGTTCGAGCACGGCGCTGACGAAATGCATGTCGTGACCGGAGGTGACCGAGGGCACGCTCGAGATGGTGGCTTCGCCGCGCGGCAATTGATGCGGCGGCACCTCCTTGAAGCGCAGTCGCGTCGGCAGCGCGACGCCTTCGCCGAACGCCAGCACCTCGCGGGTGCCGAGCGAGGGCACGAAGGACAAAAGGTTCGCGGCCGCGTCCGACACGGCGGCGCGGAGCAGCGCCTGGTCGCGGTCGTTGGCAAGACGCATCGTGAACAGCGTGTTGCACTGGGAGATGATGGTGGCGTCGAGCTCTGCGGGGCGCTGCGTGATGAGGCCGAGATAGACGCCGTATTTGCGGCCCTCCTTGGCGATGCGCGACACCGCCTTGCGGGTCGGGCCGAAGCCGATGTTGCGGTCGGCGGAGGCGTAGCGGTGCGCTTCCTCGCAGACGAACAGCAGCGGCGAGACGCCGTCGCTCCACAGGCCGAAATCAAAGGCCATCCGGCACAGCACCGAGACGACGGAGTCGATGACCTCGGCCGGGAAGCCGGCGAGCTGCATCACCGTCATCGGCTTGCCGTTGGCCGGCAGGCGGAACAAATGGCTGATCACCTCCGCCATGGTGTCGCCGCCGACATTGGCGTTGTCGAACATGAAGGCGTAGCGCGGGTCGTTGCGGACGGCCTCGATGCGCGAGATCAGCTTATGATAGATGATGCGCGACGAGCGGTTCTCGAGCTTGCCCATGCGCTCGTCGATCAGCGACAGCAGGTCGACCAGGCGATAGGGCACCGGCGTGTCGACGGTGTAGCCGATCTGCTTGGGATCGATGCGCTTGAGACCGATGCGGTCGGCGTTCTGGTACTGGGTGTAGACGCCCTTGGCGAGCGGGATCACCTCGGCGAGGATGTCGAGCTCCTCGGGCACGCCGGCGCGACCGCCGAACAGCACGTCGACGATTTCCTCGAAGTTGAACAGCCAGAACGGCAGCTTCAGGTTTCGTGGGTTGAGCACCAGCGCGCGATCGCCGAAGCAGCGGCCATATTCGTTGTGCACGTCGAGCAGGAAGATGCGCAGGTTCGGGCGCGCCTTCAGGATCTCGTTGAGCAGGAGCGAGACGCCGGTCGATTTGCCGACGCCGGTCGATCCAAGCACCGCGAAGTGCTTGGACAGCATTTCCTCGACGTCGACATAGGCGACGACCGAGCGGTCCTGCTGGAGGAAGCCGACATTGATTTGGTCCGACCCGGTCGGCGCGTAGATCGTGCGCAGCTCCTGGCTCGTGATGAGGTCAACGGCATCGCCGATGGTCGGATAGTTGGTCACGCCGCGCTGGAATTTGGCCTTGTCGGCGGCATTGAGGATCTCGCCGAGCAGGTCGACCGAGGCGATCGCGATGTAATTGTCGGTGCTCGATAGGTTTTCGCAGGAGACCTCGGTGATCATCGCGACGATGACCGAACTGGCGCAGCGTATACTGACGAAACGGCCGACGGTCGCCCGAACCTCCGAGATCGGCATCCGGCCTTCCGCCAGAAGCCCGACCCGGGCGAGCGATCCGCGAACCGAAATCACGCGTCCAAAGGATGTCACGATCAATGAACCTGGCAAGAGCAAGGGATTTGATCCGGACTATGCGTGGCCGTCGCTGCACAAACGGTTAAGCCGCAGGCGCGGCCGCTTCGTTAAATCCGCCGTAATTCGGTCGGGAGCCGTGTCGCCAATACATAGTTATGGGCGGAATCGTCGGGAAAAATGCTGCAATTTCTAAGTCCGTTGGGGTGGCGCGGCGGTCTTAGGGAATATTTTACCATTCGGGCATCAGGCGCGACGCGCGGGGAACAATTGTCATCCTGCACGTCGGGTCATCCGGTTCGACTCAGATTTGTTGACGAGACCTAATCATTTGTACATTAGTCCAAATAGGCTGCACGCCATTTGCGTCCCGCGCGCCGCGGATCGCAGCCACGCTTGGCGGCCACGTTTGGAGGAAACCATGCAGCCCGAACCGATCCTCGATCTCGCCCATCTCGGCCACATGGAGCTCTTGACGCCCAAGCCTGACGAAAGCCTGAAGTTCTTCGTCGATGTCATGGGCATGACCGTCAGCGGGCAGAAGCGCGAGTCGGTCTACTTGCGCGGCTGGGACGATTACGAGCGCTATTCGCTCAAGCTGACGGCGTCGAAGACGTCGGGCATGGAGCACATGGCGCTACGCGCGCGCAGCCAGCAGGCGCTGGAACGCCGCGTCGCTGCATTGAAAGGCTCCGGCTTCGACATCGGCTGGATCGACGGCGACATGGGACAGGGGCCGACTTTCCGCTGCCGCGATCCTGATGGCCACATCGTCGAGCTCTATTACGAGACCGAATGGTATCAGGCGCCGCCGGAGCTGAAGCCCGCACTGAAGAACCAGGCCCAGCGTTTTCCGGCGCGCGGCGTCAACGTCCGCCGGCTCGACCATCTCAACTGCCTCGCGGTCGATATCAAGGCCAACCGCGAGTTCTTCGAGAATTATCTCGGCTGCCGTCTCACCGAGCAGATCGTGCTCAACGACGGTCGTGAAGCCGCGATGTGGCTGACAATGTCGAACAAGAGCTACGACTTCGCCTATTCACTCGATCATTCAGGCACGCCAGGCCGTTTCCACCACGTCACCTACGCGCTCGACAGCCGCGAGGAGATTCTTCGCGCGGCAGATATCTTCCTGGAGAACGGCGTGCATATCGAGACCGGCCCGCACAAGCACGCGATCCAGCAGACCTTCTTCCTCTATGTCTACGAGCCCGGTGGCAACCGCGTCGAGGTCGCCAATGCCGGCGCGCGTCTCATCCTCGCGCCGGACTGGAAGCCGATCGTGTGGACCGAGGAGGAGCGCAAGAAGGGTCAGGCCTGGGGCCTGAAGACGATCGAGTCCTTCCATACGCATGGTACGCCGCCGGTGGAGATCAAGAAGCACGGCTAATTTGCGGATGCGCGTGCGCGCGCGATCGTCTCGCGCACGCCGGACCACGCCGGCTTGTCCGGCGCGAACTGCTTGCGCAGGAAGGTGACGAGCTCCTCGACCTGCGCGTCGCTCATGCTGCCCTTGAAGGCGGGCATGTAGCCGAGGTCGCTGGAGACGGGCTCGGTGATGCCGTGCAGGATGACCTGCACCAAATTGTCCGCGGTCGCGCTGTGCAGATTGCTGTTGAGAGCGAGCGAGGGCCTGCTGCCGAACAGCGGCAGGCCGCCGACCTCATGGCAGACGGCGCAGGCGCCCTGATAGAGCCGCGCGCCGGTGGACGCGGCGACGGTGACTTGCGTCGCGTTCTCGAGTTTCGTTGCGAGCGCGTCTTGGGTTTGTCGGTCGCTCGCGGTGTCATTGAACGAATTGAGATAGACCGCCATCGCGCGGAGGTCCTGGTCGGGCAGGGCCTTCAGGTCCCGAACGATCGGCGCCATCGGACCGGCCGCGACGCCGTGATAGCGGGAATGGCCGGTGCGCAAATACGCGAACAGCTCGTCCTCGCTCCACGGGATCGGTGCGCGGGAGAGCGAGGTCAGGGCCGGCGCTTCCCAGCCCTCGGCAAAGCCGCCGGCGAGATAGGCCCCGCGCTGCTCGGCACCGAGCGCATTGCGCGGCGAATGGCAGGCGCTGCAATGGCCGAGGCTTTCGACCAGATAGGCGCCGCGATTCCAAAGCTCCGACTTCGCGGGATCGGGCTTGAATTCATCCGCCTCATGAAACAGCGCGTTCCATCCCGCGAGCAGCGGCCGAAGATTGAAAGGGAAGGCGAGCGTGTTCGCAGGCTGTGTCGCGCGCACCGCAGGCTGTGCCACCAGGTAGGCATAGAGCGCCTGCAGGTCGGCTTCGCTGGTCCTCGAAAAATGCGTGTAGGGGAAGGCGGGATAGAGCTGCCGTCCGTCGCGATGCAGCCCATCGCGCATCGCGCGCTCGAAGGCGGGGTAGGACCAGGCGCCGATGCCGGTCTCGACGTCGGGCGTGATGTTGGTCGAGTAGATCGTGCCGAACGGCGTTTCCAGCGCACGGCCGCCGGCATTGAGCGCACCTCGAACCGCGGTATGGCACTCCGCGCAGTTGCCGAGCGCTGCAAGCTGCTGGCCGCGCGCGATCGTCGCTGCGGAATAGACCGACGCGTCGGGCCTCGCGATGGGCGCGATCGCGCGCGCCGGGAGCAGCGCTGCGCCGACGCCGATTGCGGCGGTGCAGACGGCCGCGATTGTCGCGAAGATGCCGGCGCGTTTGGCGAACGGATTCTGCCAGATGCGTGATGGCGGCGGCGGGGTGGCGGGCGCGGGCAGGGCCTGCGGCGTGGCCGCTGCATCGCCGTGCAATCCCCTGAGAATGCGCTCCGGCGTGAATGGCGGCTCGCGAAAGCGCACGCCGGTGGCATCGAAGATCGCGTTGGCGATCGCCGCCGCGCTCGGCACCGAGGCGGACTCGCCGACGCCGAGCGGCGGCTGGTTCTGACGCGGCAGCATCAGCACGTCGATCTTGGGCATGTCGGGGAAGGGGATGATCGGATAGGCGCCCCATTCGCGCGCCGCCACCGCGCCGCGCTCGAACGAGACCTCCTCCATCAGCGCGCGGCTGGTGGACTGGATGACGTTGCCGTGGATCTGGTGGCGCACGCCGTCCGGATTGATCATCAAGCCGGAATCCTGTCCGGCGATCACGCGCGTGACGCTGACGTCGCCTGTGGTCTTGTTCACCGCGACGTCGGCGATCCAGGCCGACCACGCCGCGCCATAGCCGGGGAACTTGCTGTGGACATAGAGCGCATAGGCAAAGCCACGCCCATGCACGACCTCGCCGTCTTTCTCCTCGCGGACCGGTCGTGGTGTCCAGCCTGCGCGCTCCGCGACCGCATTGACGAGATCGATGGCGCGCTGGTCCTTCAGGTAGCGCAGGCGATACTCGATCGGGTCGACGCCAGCCTCGGTCGCGGCCTCGTCGATGTAGGATTCATGCGCAAAGGTGTTCGGTAGCGCCGACACGCCGCGGAACCAGGACGCGCGCACGATCGGCGGCATGTCGTGGGCGACGACACGCATGTTGTCGTAGTCGTAAGGCGGGATCGCAGTGCGATCGCCCATCTGGAGCACGGCAGGCTCGGGCGAGATCCGCCCCGTCAGCAGCAGCGCCAGCGTCGGCGCGGCGTTCGAGGGATAGCGCGTGGCGAGATCGTAGGCAGCGACGTCGCCGTCGGCGTCGAGGCCGCCATTGACGTCAATGAGCTGCGCGGTGCCCTTGGGCTCCCAGGCGTGCTCCTGCTCGCGCGTCAATTGCGCGCGCACGGGCCGGCCGACTGCGCGCGACAGCAGCAGGGCGTCCGCGGTGACGTCATCGGCGCAGTTGCGGCCGTAGCAGCCGGCGGCCTCCAGCCTGACGACCTCGATCTCGCTCTCGGGACGTTCGATCAGCAGCGCCAGATCGCTGCGCAGCACGTGCGGATTCTGCGTCCCGGACCAGACCCTGATGTTGCCGTCCTGGAAGTCGGCGACTGCACAGGACGGCCCGATCGAGGCGTGCATCTGATACGGCCAGACATAAGTGCGCTGCATCGGCTTGGCCGCGCCTGATATCGCCGCATCGACGTCGCCCTTGTCGATCAGCGTGCGCGGCGTCGATGGATTGGCGCGCAACGCGGTCTCGACATCGGCGAGATCGGTCAGCGCAGGCGTCGGCTTCCAGCTCACCTTGAGCCGCTCTGCCGCACGGATCGCATTCTCCTCGCGCTCGGCGACGATTCCGACGAAATCGCCGATGCGCACCACGGCCACCAGGCCGGGAATGTCGCGCACCGAAGTCTCATCGACGGCGATCAGGCTGGTGCCGACGAACGGACCGGCATCGACGCCGGCATAGGGCGGACGCACCACGCGGCCATGCAGCATGCCGGGCAAGCGGACGTCGTGCACGAAAGTCAGCTCGCCCGTGGCCTTGGCCGGCACGTCGACCCGCGGCATCGACTGGCCGACGATGGCATAATCGCTGGCCGCCTTGACCGTGACGTCGTCGGCAAGCTCGAGGCTGATCGTCTCATTG
This sequence comes from Bradyrhizobium zhanjiangense, assembly GCF_004114935.1. Classification (NCBI taxonomy): domain Bacteria; kingdom Pseudomonadati; phylum Pseudomonadota; class Alphaproteobacteria; order Hyphomicrobiales; family Nitrobacteraceae; genus Bradyrhizobium; species Bradyrhizobium zhanjiangense. The sequence continues at coordinate 5,910,547 of NZ_CP022221.1, read as the reverse complement.
CCGATCAGCTCGCCATAGCTGACGCTGCGATTGTCGGGCCCGCGGACGAGACCGTCGTCGATCCTAAGGTCGGCCGCCGGCAGCTCGAGCCGCTCGGCCGCGCGTGCGATCAAGAAGTGCCGCGCCTGGGCTGCGGCCTTGCGCAACGGCACGGCCGTGATTTGGATCGTCTCGCTCGCGATCGTCGCGCCCTGGTTCGGCACCAATGCGGTATCGCCGAGCACGACGACGACGCGCGCAAAGGACACATCCAGCTCCTCGGCGACGATCTGGCCCAGCGCAGTGCGGATGCCGGTGCCGAGATCGACATGGCCGTTATAGGCCGTGACCGCGCCGTCCGCGGTGATGCGGACATAGGTCTCGGTCGTGACCTCGTCCACGGTGCTGATGACGACGAGCGAACCGGATGGCCGCTCAGCTCCGTTCGGATGCGGGGAGGCCATCAATCAACGGCCTCGGTGAGCTGGTCGGAGGCGCGCATCACGGCGCGCAGGATTTCGACATGCGTGCCGCAGCGGCAGAGATTGTAGCGCAGCGCCGCCAGCGCCTCCTGTTCGGTCGGCTGCGGATTGATCGCGAGCAGCGCCTTGGTGGTCATGATCATGCCGTTGAGGCAGTAGCCGCATTGCGCGGCCTGCTCGTCGATGAAGGCCTGTTGCACGACATCAGGCTTGTCGCGCGTACCGAGGCCTTCGAGCGTCACGATGTCGCGGCCGGCGCAGCCGCCTACGGGGATCACGCAGGATCGCGCCGCGGCCCCATCGATCAGGACAGTACAGGTGCCGCATTCACCGAGACCGCAGCCATATTTCGGCCCGTTGAGTGCGAGGTCGTTGCGCAGCACATAGAGCAGAGGCGTGTCCCGCGCCGCAGTGACCTCTTGGATCCTGCCGTTCACGGTGAGGCGGATCGGTGTCTGCGTCATCCTCGTTCCCAAGCCCTGTCAGCGCGCGATTTGTAAGTCGCGACGATACCGTTTGTACACAAACGTGCAAGCCGTCATGCCGCACTGCAGCGCGACTGCCTTCTTTGTGGACAGAGCGGATAGGCATTTGAGCTTTTATGCGGCAGGCGCATCTTTTGCGATGCACCGCCGCTTGACAGCTATCGGGACCGCGCGCAACATCGTTCGTATACGAATGATAACCGCGGTCTCCGCTGGCTCTGACATGGTGATGGAAACAACGAGCGCTGCCGTCGACAAGATCCGCTGCGATGCCTGTCCGGTGATGTGCTACATCAAGCCGGGCGCGGCGGGCGCCTGCGACCGTTACGCCAATCACGACGGCAAGCTCGTCCGCGTCGATCCGCACGTTATCCTGGAGCGCACCGTCTCGCACGGCGGCAAGCTCGTCCCGTTCAGCCGCACAGAGGACTGGGACGGCAAGATCGTCCACGAGCCTTCAACCTTTGTCACCGCGATCGGAGCGGGCACGACCTATCCCGACTACAAGCCGGCGCCCTTCATCGTCTCCGCGGAGGTCGATGGCGTCGACATGGTGACTGTCGTCACCGAGGGAATCTTCTCCTATTGCGGCATCAAGGTGAAGATCGACACCGACCGCTATCTTGGGCCCGAGACCGCGACCGTTCGCGCGCAGGGCGAGGCGGTGGGCCACGTCACCACCAGCGAATACGGCTCGCAGATGCTCTCGCTCGGCGGCGTGCATCATCTCACCGGCGGCTCCAAGAAAGAGGGGCGCGTCACCTGCGACACGTTGATGGATCTCGCTAATTGCAAGGCGGTCGAGCTCACCATCGACGGTGGTGCGAGCGTGGTGGTGCAGGCCGGCCAGCCGCCGGTCGTCAACGGCGTGAAGGAAGAGCGCATGCGGGTCGGCTGCGGCTCGGCGACGATCGGCATGTTCGCCAAGCAGTGGCATGGCAAGGTCGATGAGGTCGTCGTGGTCGACGACCACATCACCGGCGTGCTCTCGGAACATCAGGCCGGCAAGCTGCTCGATATCGCCGATACCGGCATCAAGATGAAGGGCCGGCGTTCGACGCCCGGCCGCTATTTCCAGGTCGCCGATCCCGGCACGGGCTGGGGCGGCACCAACATCTCGGATCCGCTCTCGATTCTCGGCCCATTTGATGCCAAGGAAGCCAAGCCCGGTCTGACCATGCTGATGGTCTCCACCACCGGCGAGCATTCGTCCTATTATGTGCTCGACGAGGCCTTGAAGCCGGTCGAGACCGAGATGCCCGATGACCTGAAGTTTTCGGTCGAGCGCATCCAGGAGAACTGCGAGCCGGCGCTGTGCACGGTGCTGTTCATGGCGGGCGCCGGCGGCTCGCTGCGCGCGGGCGTCACCGACAATCCGGTGCGGCTGACGCGCTCGGTGAAGGACGCGCTGACGCGCGTCACCAGCGGCGGCGCGCCGGTCTATGTCTGGCCCGGCGGCGGCATCACCTACATGGTCGACGTGACGCAGATGCCGGCGGGCGCGTTCGGCTATGTGCCGACGCCGGCGCTGGTCGCGCCGATCGAGTTCACGATGAAGCTGTCGGACTATGCCGCGCTCGGCGGGCACATGGATTATGTGAAGCCGCTCTCGGAGGTGAAGGGCGGTGACGATGTCCGCCAGCTGCCCTGGCAGAACCCGATTCCGGGACGTCGGGCATGACCCGGCGCCCGCAGATCGCATTGCTGTCTGATGGCCGGCGGCTGCATTTGCAGGATGGACCGATTGATTTGATCGTGGAGGCGAGGGGCCGCGCGGACGAGGTGCATGCCGCCTACGAGGCGGCAGCGCGGCGGTTCACCGGTCTGCTCGACGAGCTTTGCGCGGAATTGCCGGAGCTGCGGACGGCCGCTGAGGGGCTGACTTCGCTGAGGGGCGTGGTGGCGCGGCGCATGCACGCCGCTGTCGCGCCCTATGCCGCCGATTGCTTCATCACGCCGATGGCCGCGGTAGCCGGCAGCGTGGCGGAGGAGATCCTTGGCGCAATGCTCGGAGCCGCAACCCTCAATCAAGCCTACGTCAACAATGGCGGCGATATCGCGCTTCATCTCGGCGAAGGCGAGCATTTCTCTGTTGGTTTGATGGATCGGCCCGATCGCTCCGGCGTGATGCGGACGCTGAGGGTCGATTCAGCCGACCCCGTACGCGGGATCGCGACCAGTGGACGCCACGGTCGCAGTTTTTCGCTCGGGATCGCCGACGCGGTGACCGTATTGGCTGCAACGGCATCGCGGGCCGATGCGGCGGCCACCATCATCGCCAACGCGGTGGATCTGCCGGGACACCCGGCCATCATCCGCAAGCCCGCCAACGCGCTTCAGCCCGACAGTGATCTCGGGGGGCGCCTTGTCACCCGCGAGGTCGGTGAATTGTCGCACAATGAGATCGCGGCCGCGCTGGAATCTGGCGCGGAATGTGCACGGCAATTATTCGATCGCGGATTGATCGAGGGTGCCGTGTTGCAGCTTTGTGGTGATATGCTTGTCATCGGACCGAAAGATATTGAACGGCAACGATCGCGCCGGCCTATGCTGGAGAACGCGGTTCATGCCTGAACAGGGAAGAGCCTGAGGAAGCAATCATGAGCGCGATCATCCGCAAGATCGTCACCGTCGTCGAAGAGACCCAGATGGAGATGGGGCGTCAGGTGTCGCCGCCGACCCGGCGCGCCGCGGCGATCGCCGTGATCGAGAATCCCTTTGCGGGGAAATATGTCGAAGACCTTTCCCCGCTGATTGCGATCGGCGAGGAACTGGGCGAGTTGCTGTCGAAGCGCGCGGTGGCGGCGCTCGGCATCGATGGCGCGAAGGCGCAGAGCTATGGCAAGGCCGCGGCCGTCGGCGAGAACGGCGAGCTGGAGCATGCCGCCGCGATCCTGCATCCGAAGATGGGTGCGCCCGTGCGCAAAGTGCTGAGCAAGGGCGCGGCGCTGATCCCGTCGTCGAAAAAACGCAGCGGTCCCGGCACGACGCTGGATATCCCTCTGGGGCACAAGGACGCAGCCTTCGTACGCAGCCATTTTGACGGCATGGAGGTACAGATCAACGATGCGCCGCGCGCCAACGAGATCATGGTCGCGGTTGCCGTCACCGACAGCGGCCGTCCGCTGCCGCGCGTCGGCGGGCTGACGGTTGCGGAGATCAAGGGCGAAGACGGATTGAGGTAGCGCGATCCGGAGAGCCGGGCACGGGTTCTCCGATCAAATCGTGTGCGAACGAGAGAAGTTCAAAACTGGAGGTTGGGATGCGAGCAAGAAACGTTTTTGTCGGCGCGGCCTTCGCGCTTCTGGCCGGCGGCATGGCCCATTCGGCCCTGGCGCAGGACATCAAGATCGGCGAGATCAACAGCTATTCGCTACTGCCGGCCTTCACCGAGCCCTATCGCAAGGGATGGCAGCTCGCGGTCGAACAGATCAACGCGGCCGGTGGCATCAACGGCAAGAAGCTCGTCGTCATCTCCAAGGACGATGGCGGCAAGCCGGCCGATGCGCAGACCGCGGCCAATGAGCTCGTCTCGAGCGAGGGTGTCGCGATGCTCACGGGCACGTTCCTGTCGAACATCGGCCTCGCCGTCAGCGACTTCGCCAACCAGAAGAAGGTGTTCTTCCTCGCGGCCGAGCCGCTCACCGACGCGATCACCTGGTCGAAGGGCAACAAATACACCTTCCGCCTGCGTCCCTCCAACTACATGCAGGCGGCGATGCTGGTGGAGGCAGCCAGCAAGCTGCCTGCGAAACGCTGGGCGACGATCGCGCCGAACTACGAATACGGTCAATCGGCGGTCGCGGTGTTCAAGAAACTGATGTCGGAGAAGCGCCCGGATATCCAGTGGGTCGACGAGCAATGGCCGCCGCAGGGCAAAATCGACGCGGGCCCGGTGGTGCAGGCGGTGGCCGCCGCCAATCCGGAAGCGATCCTCAACGTCACCTTCGGCGCCGATCTCGTTAAGCTCGTGCGCGAAGGCAACACCCGCGGCCTGTTCAAGGGGCGTGAGGTCGTCTCCTTCCTGACCGGCGAGCCCGAATATCTCGATCCGCTCAAGGACGAGACGCCCGAGGGTTGGATCGTCACCGGCTATCCCTGGTACTCGATCAAGACGCCCGAGCATGACGCGTTCCTGAAGGCCTACCAGGCCAAGTACAACGACTATCCGCGCCTTGGCTCGATCGTCGGCTACCAGACCATCAAATCGGCGGCGGCAATCCTGGCGAAGGCCGGCTCGACCGATCCAGAGAAGCTGATCACCGCGGCTGAAGGCCTGTCGATGCCGTCGCCCTTCGGCGAGATCACCTTCCGCAAGATCGACCATCAGTCGACGCTCGGTGCCTATGTCGGCAAGACTGCGCTGAAGGACGGCAAGGGTGTGATGGTGGATACATCCTACAAGAAGGGCGCGGACTACCTGCCTGGCGACGCCGAAATTGAGAAGCTGCGTCCGAAGGATTGATCTGGCTTCACTCTCCGCTGCCGTAGGGTGGGTTAGCCGAAGGCGTAACCCACCACCTTCGGTGCCACAAGAAATGGTGGGTTACGCCCGGCGAACTCCGCTCCGCGTAGTCGCTGGACTAACCCACCCTACGAATTCATCTAACCCGGACCGCCGATGGCCTTTTATGTGGTACAGTTTCTGACCGGTCTCGCCAGCGCAGCGTCGCTGTTCCTGGTGGCCTCGGGCCTGTCGATCATCTTCGGCGTGACGCGGATCGTGAATTTCGCGCATGGCGCCTTCTACATGATCGGCGCCTACATCGCCTTCACGCTCACCGAGCGGCTGTCGGGTGCGTTCGGCTTCTGGGGCGGGATCGTGCTGGCGGCGCTGGCAGTGGCGCTGATTGGAATCATCGTCGAGATGGTGCTGCTGCGGCGCATCTATCACGCGCCCGAACTGTTCCAGCTGCTCGCGACCTTCGGCCTGACCCTGATGGTCGAAGATCTCGTCGTGCTAATTTGGGGGCCTGACGACCTCGTCGGCCGCCGCGCGCCCGGCTTCAAGGGCGCGATCGATTTCTTCGGCCAGAACATTCCGAGCTATGATCTGTTCCTGATCGTGCTCGGACCGGTCGTGCTCGGCATTCTCTGGCTGCTGTTCCAGCGCACGCGCTGGGGCGTCTTGGTGCGCGCCGCGACGCAGGACCGCGACATGGTCGCCGCGCTCGGCGTGAACCAGAAGTGGCTGTTCACGAGCGTGTTCGCGGTCGGCGTCTTCCTTGCAGCCCTCGGCGGGGCGCTCCAGATCCCGCGCGATGCCGTGCATCACGCCATGGATCTTCGGATCATCGTGGAAGTGTTCGTTGTGGTCGTGATCGGCGGCCTCGGCAGCATCGTCGGCGCCTTCGTTGCTGCGGTGCTGGTGTCCGAGCTCAACGCCTTCGGCATCCTGATCTTCCCGAAGATCTCCATCATCCTGGTCTTTCTGGTGATGGCGGTGGTGCTGATCGTGCGGCCCTGGGGCCTGTTCGGCAAGCCCGAGGCGGCCGCGCGCAAGACGCCGGGTCTGACTGTCAATCCCTGGCGACCGCTGACGTCGAATGAACGGCTGGCTGCGCTGGCCGCGCTCGTCATCGCAGCGACGCTGCCGCTGTTTGCCGGCAATTACGCGCTGACGGTCGGCTCGGAGATCGCGATCTTCGTCATCTTCGCCGTCAGCCTGCACTTCCTGATGTCGGTCGGCGGGCTCGCATCGTTCGGCCATGCCGCCTATTTCGGGCTTGGTGCCTACGGCATCGCCTTCCTCGCCAAGATGGCGGGGCTCCCGATGATCGTGTGTCTGTTGCTCGGCCCGCTGCTCGGCTGCATGGGCGCGGCCGTGTTCGGCTTCTTCGCGGTGCAGCTGTCCGGCGTCTATTTCGCCATGCTGACGCTCGCCTTCGCGCAGATCGTGTGGTCGATCGCATTCCAGTGGGTGAACGTGACGGGCGGTGACAACGGCATTCTGGGCCTTTGGCCGTCGAGCTGGGCCGCGAGCCCATCGCATTTCTATTGGCTCGCGCTCGGCGTCGCGGCGCTGGTGACCATCGCGCTTCGAGCCATGGTGTTCTCGCCGTTCGGCTATGCGCTCAGGGCGACGCGTGACTCGGCGCTGCGCAGCGAAGCGATCGGTATCGACGCGAAGCGCATCCAGTGGACCGCCTTCGTGATCGCAGGCACCACTGCCGGTATCGGCGGCGCGCTGTTCGCCTACCTCAAGGGCAGCGTCTTCCCTGACAATCTCGGCATCTCGCTGTCGGTCGATGCGCTGGTCATGGTGCTGCTCGGCGGCGTCGAAACTGTATCGGGCGCGGTGATCGGCGCCATCGTCTACAAGGCTCTGAACATCTGGCTGGTCAGCCAGACCGATCTGTCGAAGCTTGTGCTCGGCGGCTTCATCATGCTGATCGTCGTCGTCTTCCCCAAGGGCATCGTCGGCATGCTGGAGCTGCTGGCGCAGCGCCGTAAGAAAGCATCGCCCCCGGGATCCCCCTTGCTTGCCAAGCCGATCGAGTCTGCCGAATGAGCGTCGCACCTCCACTTCTCGCGGTCGAAGGCCTGACCAAATCCTATGGCGGCATCCATGCCGTGCGCGGCGTCTCGTTCTCGCTGCGCGCCGGCGAGATCCTGGCGTTGATCGGGCCGAACGGCGCCGGCAAGAGCACTTGCTTCGACATGCTCAACGGCCAGAACAAGCCGGATTCCGGCCATGTCCGTCTGCTCGGCGAAGAGATCACCGGCAGGAAGCCGCGCGATGTCTGGCGCCTCGGCGTCGGGCGCACGTTTCAGATCACTGCGACCTTCGCTACCATGACTGTGCGCGAGAACGTGCAAGTCGCGCTGATCTCGCACGGGAAGCAGCTGTTCAATCTGTTCGGTTCGGCGCCGAAGTTCGACCGCGGCGAGGCCGGCCGTCTGCTCGAGCTGGTCGGCATGAGCGGCTACGCGGATCGGCCCTGCGGCGAGCTCGCCTATGGCGACCTCAAGCGGCTCGAGCTTGCCGTCGCGCTCGCCAACCAGCCAAAGCTGCTCTTGATGGACGAGCCGACCGCGGGCATGGCACCGCGCGAGCGTGTCGACCTGATGCGGCTGACCGCGCAGATCGCGCGGGAGAAATCGATCGGCGTGCTCTTCACCGAGCACGACATGGACGTCGTGTTCGAACATGCCGACCGCATCATCGTGCTCAACCGCGGCACGCTGATCGCCGAGGGTTCGCCGGCCGAGGTGCGCGGCAATCCGCAGGTGCAGGCGGTCTATCTCGGCGAGGGCCTCGTCTACGATGCCCGCCATCGCGAGGGAGCCTCGACATGAAGCTGACGGTCGAAGCGCTCAACAGCCATTATGGTCCGGCGCATATCCTGTTCGACATCGGCTTCGAGGTCGGCGCGGGCGAGGTCGTCGCGCTGCTCGGGCGCAACGGCGCCGGCAAGTCGACGACCTTTCGCTCCATCGTTGGCCTCGTCGCGCAGCGAACCGGCCGCATCATGTTCGAGGGCAAGGACGTCTCGGTGCGTCCGACGCATGAGATCGTGCGCGAGGGCCTCGGCTATGTGCCGGAGGAGCGGCGCATCTTCACGGACCTGACCGTTGAGGAAAATCTCGAGGTCGGCCGCCAGCCCAAGCGTCCGAACGCTCCGCACTGGACGCGCGAAAAACTGTTCACGCTATTTCCAAACCTGGGTGAGATGAAAAACCGTCCGGGCGGGCGCATGAGCGGCGGCGAGCAGCAGATGCTCACCATCGCGCGCACGCTGATGGGCAATCCGTCGCTGGTCCTGTTGGACGAGCCTTCGGAGGGCCTGTCGCCGAAGATCGTGGAACAGATGGTCGATGCCATCCTGACCATGAAGAAGGAAGGCGTCAGCATCGTCGTCTCCGAGCAGAATCTGCATTTCGCGCGGCTGATTTCCGATCGCGCCTACATCATCGAGCGCGGCCGCATCTGCTTCGGCGGCACCATGGCCGAGCTCGACGCACGTCCGGATATCCGTGACGCGCATCTGTCGTTGTGAGGGCAAAGGGAAGGGCAGCGAACGGATGGCGAGAAGCGTCGCGGCAAAGAAGAACGCCAAACCAGCAAAACCGCCTTACGTGCTCGACGAGCAGGTCGGCTTCATCCTGCGCCAGGTCTGGCAGCGCCACAGCTCGATCTTCTCCCGCGACATCGGCACCAATTTGACGCCGACCCAATGGGCGGCGCTGTCGAAGCTCGCCGAGACCGGGCCGTGCTCGCAGAACCAGCTCGGACGTCTCACGGCGATGGACGTTGCGACCATCAAGGGCGTGATCGACCGCCTGACGGCGCGCGGCCTGACGGAAACGAGCCAGGATCCCGAGGACGGGCGGCGCTTGCTGGTCACCCTGACCCGCGCCGGTCAGCAGCTCGCGGAGAAGCTGGCGCCGAACGCGCTGGCGATCACCCGCGAGACCCTGGCGCCGCTCGACGCGAAGGAGCGCGAAACGCTGATGGCGCTGCTCAATAAGCTCCGGTGAGGAAGGTGCCGTAGGGTGGGCAAAGGCGCAACGCGCCGTGCCCATCATCTTCATCGCATTTGCAGGCGCAATGGTGGGCACGCTTCGCTTTGCCCACCCTACGATACCGAGCAAGGTGCCTCACCGTCACCCTGAGGTGGCCGCTTCTTCAGCGGCCCTCGAAGGGCGACGGCCCCGCTGCGTCAGCTCGGCCGTTCATCCTTCGAGGCTCACACACGGCGCCTTCGCGCCGTGCACTCGCACCTCAGGATGACGGGTTTGGTGTTTTCGCGAGCCTACTTCGCCACCACCTCCGGTACCTTGCCCGCCGGCGGCGTGTTGCGGCTGCGCTGGGTCCGGACGATGCCGTCGATGATGGTCATCCCGATGCCGGGGAGATCGCCGAGCTGAACGCTCTCCAAAATGCTCTTGCCGGGCGAGTGTTGCGCCTTGTCCATGATGACGAAGTCGGCGGAGCGGCCGACTTCGATCAGGCCGCAATCGAGCTCGCGCATCCGGGCGGTGTTGCCGGTGGCAAGGCAGAAGGCGATCTCGGCCGGCAGCTCGCCGAGCGAGGACAGCATCGAGACCATGCGCAGGATGCCGAGCGGCTGCACGCCGGAGCCGGCCGGCGCGTCGGTACCGAGGATGACGCGGTGCAGATCGCCCATCTCGCGCGCGGTGCGCAGCGTGAACAGGGCCGAGCGCTCGTTGCCGTTGTGCACGAGCTCGAGGCCGCGCTTGCAGCCCTCGCAGATGCAGCGGATCTGGTCGTCGGGAAGCGCCGTGTGGCCGCCATTGATGTGGCCGACCACGTCGGTATCGGCCTCCAGCACCACGTCCTTGTCGATCAGGCCTGAGCCGGGGATCGACGGGCCGCCGGTATGGATCGTACTCTGGATGCCGTATTTACGCGCCCAGCCGACCATCTTCCGCGCGGTCGGACCATCCTTGACGCCACCGAGCCCGACCTCGCCGAGCAGCTTGACGCCGTTGGCGGCCATCTCCTTGAAATCCTCCTCGACCATCTCGCATTCGATCACCGGCGCGCCGGCGTGAACCTTCACGCCGCCGGGGCGCAAGGTCCAGAACGCGCGCTGGGCGTATACGGCCATGGCCTTGAGACCGACGACGTCGCGGGGGCGGCCGGGCATGTGCACTTCGCCGGCGGAGATCATGGTGGTGACGCCGCCGTGGAGGTAGCTGTCGATCCAGTTGATCTGGTTCTGCCGCGGCGTCCAGTCGCCGGCAACGGGATGCACGTGGCTGTCGATCAGGCCCGGCGCGACCGTGGTGCCGTGGGCGTCGACGATGGTGGTCGCGCCTTCGGTGTCGACGTCCTTGAAGCGGCCGATCGCGGTGATCTTGCCGTTCTCGGCAACGATGGTGTCGCCGTCCAGGATCGGCTTTTCCAGGGCGCCGGACAGGATCAGGCCGATATTCCGGATCACGAGCTTCGAGGGTCCGCTGGCCTGGGGGGCGTCATGCGCCATGGAGGGGGCTCCTTGTTCCTAACTGCAAGGCTTTCGATCTTGGGCAGCCTTGACCGCGGGATCAAGCAGGATTATTCATTAGTATACGAATGATCGTGTACTAACGACGCATAGCTGCCGCCTCGAAACCCGCATTGGAAGTGACAGGGAAGGTGAGATGAGCAATTTCAATCAGGAAAGCGTTTTGAGCGTCCACCACTGGACCGACACGCTATTCTCCTTCAAGACCACCCGCAGCCCGACCTTCCGCTTCCGTAACGGCGAATTCACCATGATCGGGCTCAAGGTGGGCGAGAAGCCGCTGCTGCGGGCCTATAGCGTCGCCAGCGCCAATTACGAGGACACGCTGGAGTTCTTCTCGATCAAGGTGCCGGATGGTCCGCTGACCTCACGGCTTCAGCACCTGAAGGAAGGCGACGAGATCATCGTCAGCCGCAAGGCCACCGGCACGCTGGTGATCGACAATCTGGAAGAGGGCCGCAACCTCTACCTCATCGGCACCGGCACGGGGCTCGCGCCGTTCCTGAGCGTGATCAAGGACCCCGAGACCTACGAGCGCTTCGAGAAGGTGGTGCTGCTACACGGCTGCCGGCGCGTCAGGGAGCTCGCCTATGGCGAGATGATCACCGAGACGCTGCCCAAGGACGAGCTGATCGGCGAGTACATCCGCAATCAACTGATCTACTACCCGACCGTGACGCGCGATCCCTTCCGCAATCGCGGCCGCATTACCGACCTCATCACGTCAGGTAAGCTGTTCACCGACATCGGCCTGCCGGCCCTGGAAGCCGCCCACGACCGCGTCATGATCTGCGGCAGTCCGGCCCTGGTCGCAGACACGCGCGTGCTGCTGGGCGAACGCGGCTTCATCGAGGGCAATCACGGCGAGCCGGCCCAGTTCGTGGTCGAAAAGGCCTTTGCCGAACGCTGAGCCATTCCCTTCCGATGAGTCGGAACGGGGGGCTTGGATTTGACGCGTTCTCTTTACGCGAACCGGTATCCACTTCGCGCTATAGGCCCGTAATTCCTGCCCAATAAGGTCGCATTTTCGCCGCCGGGCGCCCGTTGCGGCGCCGATTCGGCGCACGATACTATATGGGAGCGAATCAGCGGAGTTCCCACATGGTTGCGGACAGCGACAGCAACATCGCCTGGCACCGGGTCCAGTTGAAGAAGAACCGCGCCGAGTTGAAGGCGCTCGAGACTGCGCGCTTCACGATGGGCGAGATCGCCTCTTCGAAGCGGAACGGCGACACCCAGAAGATCATCGCGGAACTCAAGCGCAAGATCGCGCAGTCCGAGCGCGTGATCGCCGATCACGACAAGCGCACGCGCCGACCGCTCGCGACCGACCTGCAAAGCCTCAGCAATGGCAGCTGGAGCCATTGGGACGCCTACACCAGCCAGCAGCAGCGCAAGACCGGGCAGCGACCTCCGGGACGCGGATAGGTCTTTCGACGTCTGCGGCCGAAGCAGGTGCACGTTCCGCCCTTGCACCGGCCGCGCCGCGCACCATCTGGTTGAGACGCCAGCAATCACTCCGGTGAACCCATGACAGCGCGCCTCGATTTCACCAGCGAGGCCTTTTTTCGCGATCCGCCCAAGGCGATCGCGACGCTGCGCATGTCCGGCCCCGTAGTCGCGACGCGATTTCCTCTCATCGGCGAGGTCTGGATCACCACGACCCATGACGCCACCGCGCAGGTCCTGAAGGACGGCACCACCTTCACGCTGCGCAAGGAGGATGGCGACGTCGCCGGTCTGCGCTGGTGGATGCCGAGATACGTTAGGACCATCGCCAACAACATGCTGACGATGGACGAGCCGGATCACACCAGGCTGCGCAGCATCGTGGACGAGGCTTTTCGTCGGCGCGCCATCGTCGCGATGGAGCCGCGCATCCGCGCCATCGCCGACGATCTCGCCGACGAACTCTTTGCGAACGGAAGTCCGGCCGATCTCGTCCAGCGCTACGCGCGTATCCTGCCGCTCGCGGTGATCTCCGAGCTCCTGGGCCTGCCTCCGGCGGACCGTCCGCAATTCATCGCCTGGGCCAACGCGATGTCCTCGCTGACCAATGCCGTCAGCTTCTTCCGCCTGCTGTTCGCGTTCCGCAAGATGCGCGCTTACCTCGAACGGCAGTTGCAGATCGCGCGTGTACAGGGCGGCGAAGACCTGATCGCGGAGCTGGTCCAGGTCGAGCGCGAGGGTGGCCAGATCACGCCGGACGAAATGGTCTCGATGGTTTTTCTGCTGCTCGCGGCCGGCTCGGAGACCACCACGCATCTCATCAGCGGTTCGGCTTACGAACTGCTCAGGAACTCCGGACTGCGCGATTGGCTCGAAGAGGACTGGAGCCGCGTCGGCCTTGCCGTCGAGGAATTCCTGCGCTTCGTCTCGCCAGTGCAATTCTCCAAGCCGCGCTATGTGCGGCGGGATGTCGAGGTCGAAGGCGTGCGCCTGAAGAAGGGCGATCGCGTCATGGTGATGCTCGCCGCGGCGAACATGGATCCCACGGTGCACGATCGTCCCGAGAAGCTCGATCTCGAACGCAAGCCTAACCGCCACCTCTCGTTCGGAACAGGAATCCATTTCTGCCTTGGCCACCAGCTCGCGCGCATCGAGGCGGCGTGCGCGTTGGAAGCGCTGTTCGTGCGATGGCCGAAGCTTGGCTTGGCCGTCGATCCCGCCGAGATCCGCTGGCGCAGGCGGCCGGGTTTGCGCGCGATTGCGAAGCTTCCCGTCTCGACCGAGGGTCGCGGAACACCGGCGGCGCGCGCGGAAACGATGATTGATCGTTCCCTCACCGCGGCGGGCTGAGATCGGCTCCCTTCGGAAAATCTTGCTCGAGCGTTATCAGTCAGGAACGGTGTGCCGTTGGTCCTGTTGTCATTAGGACGTCGGAGACGACGGAAGTTCCTTGGCCGCAAGTCGCAGATCGACGTCTTAACGGGAGACAAGATCATGGCCAGCAAGATGCCACCTGTTCCGCCGGAAAATCAGAGCCCGAAGGGAACCGGCGATACCAAACAAGAGTCGCCCAATCAGACCCCGCACGGTCAACAGCGCGTGGAAAATCCGGACCAGCAGGGACAGCAGGGCAACATCAAGCAGAACACGACCAATCAAGGCTATCAGCAAGATCGCTGAGGAGGGCGACATTCATGTCGACATCCACCAAGACACCGAACAGCATTCGTCAGGGCGGACCGGGTGCTTCGCATGAGAATGCGAAGGCCCCGTTGGAGGTGAAGAAGCCGCCGGCGGACGATTTGCAGCGCAGCCATAGCCGGATCTCCGGCGGAGGCGGCGAGCGCGATTCTCATCACAGTCATGATGAAGCCGGAAAGGGCGGAGGCAGGTAGTTCATGAGCAGCAAGCAACCCAAATTGTACACGCCGAGCGAAAAGGACATGCGTGACAATCCTCTGATCGGAGGATCGAAGGGGGCCACCATGGCGGGCGTGTCACCCGACGATCTCGAAGATGCTCTCGGCGAGAACACGATCGAAGGCGATCGCGAGAACGATGTGGGCATCGGCGGCGGCATCGACAAGGACGTCGCACATGGCGGCGCGCACCGAAGAGGTCGGTAGCTTCGGAGAACGAGCATGCAAGGCAAGAAGACCCATGAGCAGCAGGTTCGCATCCTCGAGCGCAAGCCCGATGTTCCGAACGCGCGCGAGCTCGATCAGGCGATCGGTCGCAAGTCCGGGGGCGCTGTCCATCACGCGCGTCCGGACGCGAGGCATAGCGAATACGCGGTAAGTCGCGGCGGCCTCAATCAGGAGAGCGACCACAACAAGCACAACGATCCCGGCCAGAGCGGCCACAAGCCGCCGAAGCCAATGCCGGCACAACAGAAACACTGAGCGTTCAAAGGGGGCGATCACTGCAAGAGGAGAAACCGATGCCAGCTGGGCACGGCAGTAAGACGCACTTCAGATCGGGCATGCATGGCAAGGGCGATGGCACTGGCGCCATGGCCGATATCCCCAAGGACAAGATCGGCGACAACATGGTGCTGTCCAATCGCGACAAGACGCAGCATTCGGACATTCGCGGCATGGATGGCAAATTCATCCAGACCGAGCAGTATCAGGATCACGCAGCCAACCGGCTCGACGAGGAGCCAGGGACTGACGAGACCTGATAGGGGGCGTTCCTCCCGATCAACTGGCGGACCGGTGTTCAGCCGGTCCGCTTTTTTGTCGGCGCGAGATCGCGCTCCCAGCCGAACACCGAGCGGCCGTCGAGATCGGGCGAAGCGGCGCGCTCGCCGGCGATGTAGGCTTCGACCGAGGGTCCTCGTGCAGTCCGCTCCAGCCGCCGCGCCTGGTCGTCGAGGCGCTTGATTGCCTGCATCTCTTCTTCGCGTCCGAGCTTGGCGTTCTGGATCGCGCCCTTCAACACGCGGATGGTCTCGTCATAGACTTTGATCGGAACGGGGTAGGGATGCCGGTCCTTGCCGCCATGGGCGAGCGAAAAGCGCGCGGGATCTTTGAAACGATAGGGCGCGCCGTGCACGACCTCGGCGACCATCGCAAGTGAGCGCACTGTGCGCGCACCGACGCCGGGCGTCAGCAACAGCTCCGGGAAATCGACCGGGCCGCGCTCGGCCGCGGCAGCGAGGGTGCCGTGCAGGCGGCGTGCGAACACGTCCTTCGGGCGGACGTCGTGATGCGCGGGCATGATCAGGTGCGGCAGCATGGCTTGCGCCGGCTCAAGGCCGGTGAGCCGTTCGAACTCGGAGACGATGCGATCCGGGCCGAGGCTGCTCAACAGCTCGAGCTGCGCGGTGCGCGAGACATCGGCGCGATGGTCGGTGAGATTGACGATCTCGCCTTGCTGCGGACCGTCGATCGCACTGTGCGGCGTATCGACAAAACTCTTCAGCGCCTCGGAATGCCAGTGATAGCGGCGGGCCTGCCGCTTGTCGCCGTTCATGCCCTGCTGCACCACCGTCCATTTGCCATCGGCGGTGACGAAGAATCCATGGAGATAGAGGTCGAAGCCGTCTTGCACCGCCGCGCTGTCGACTTTCGCCACCAGGCGGCTGGCACGCGTCAGCTTGACGCCGTCGAAGCCGACGCGCTCGCCGAGCTGCAACAGCTCGTCCGGCGTCTTGCGCGAATGCTGGCCGCGGCCGCCACAGACATAGATGCCGAGCTCGTCCTGGAGCGGTCCGAGTCCACGCTTCAGCGCGCCGATCACGGAGGTCGTGATGCCCGAGGAGTGCCAGTCCATCCCCATCACGGCGCCAAATGATTGAAACCAGAACGGATGTGACAGCCGCTGAAGAAACGCATCACGGCCGTAGTGATGAACGATCGCCTCAGTGACGATCGCGCCGAGGGAAGCCATGCGGCTTGCAAGCCACGGCGGAACCCGCCCGGTGTGGAGAGGAAGATCGGCGCTGCCGGTACGTCGAGTCATGAGTGCCTCAAATCTAGCGCAATTCGTCAACGGTTGCATCAGCGGAATGATGCGTTGCACTGGATGGGGGAGCCAAGCTGACCGGCAGGCGTTGAGCGGGCTACGCGAATGCAGTGATGGGGACAACAATGAGCTGGCAGGCCCTCATGGCCGACATCGACGAGATGTTCGGCTGGATACCGTCTTGGTTTGTCGGCCTCAACCTGGTTGCCGGCGCGATCCTGCTTGCCCTTTCCCTCTATCGGTTCGCGGCCTGGCTGCTCAAGCGCGCCTTCGGAACTCGCCTGCCGCTTCTGAGCGTGTTCATCGACCGGACCGCCGGTCCGGCCCAACTCGCCCTTTGCCTGGCCGCCGTCGCGCTGGTGCTGCCGCTTGCGCCACTCGACGATATGATCCGAACGCCGTTGATGCGGGTGTTCGTCGTGACCGTCATCGCGCTGATCGGCTGGATCTCGATCCGGATCGTCGACATGAGTGCGGCGCGCTATCTCCAGAACTTTCGCGACGTCACCGAGAACTTCATCGCGCGCAAGCACGTCACGCAGGTCCGCGTGTTCAAGCGCGTCACCGACACCATCATCGTCATCATCTCGGTGTCCACCGCGTTGATGACGTTCGATTCGGTGAAGCAATATGGCGTCAGCCTGTTCGCCTCCGCCGGCGCCGCCGGTATCATCGTCGGACTTGCCGCGCGGCCGCTGCTGAGCAATCTGATCGCGGGCTTGCAGATCGCCATCACCCAGCCGATCCGCATCGAGGATGCCGTGATCATCGAGAACGAGTGGGGATGGGTCGAGGACATCGCCGCGACCTATGTCGTGATCCGGCTATGGGACTGGCGCCGCATGGTGGTGCCGCTGTCCTATTTCATCGAAAAGCCGTTCCAGAACTGGACCCGTGACACCGCTTCCCTGATCGGCGTCATCGCGCTCCACGTCGATTACCGTGCCGATGTAGCGCGCATCCGACGCTGGCTGGAGGAGGCGGTGAAGCAGTCCAAGCTCTGGGATGGCGCCGTGGTCAATCTCCAGGTGGTCGACGCGGATTCGCGCACCATCGAGCTTCGCGCGCTGGTCAGCGCGCGCAATGCGCCGCAATCCTGGGACCTGCGCTGCGAGATCAGGGAAAAGCTTGTGGCGTTCATCCGCGACGAGATGCCGGAGGCACTGCCGCGCGAGCGTGCGATCTTGATTCCGTCGGGCGGCGATGACGGCGATCTTCTCCAACGCGTGGCACCACCGGAGAAGGTGAGGGCGAGCGCGCGCAATTGACTCCCGACGCGATCAGCCGGCACCAACCACGGCCGCGTCGGTTTGCCGCTCGGAGCGCGGTCGCCGCTTACGCAATTTCCGCCGCGCCCAGATCAGGAGGCCGGTCGAGAGCAGCGTGAGCAGTGCGATCGACGTCACGACGTTGAGCGGCGAGGCGATCAGCGCCGACCAGTTTCCCTCATGGATCAGGCGCGGCCAGTTGCGCGGCAGCGGTGTGACGTCGGACGACGTGACGGCATAGGCGCGCAACTCTCCGCCGTGCGTGCGAGCACGTCGACCGCGCCGCCGGCGGCGTAGGGGACCAGAATGTGGACCGGCTTGTTCGGGTAACTTTCGGCGGCCTGCGCGGCGCCGCCCGCCAGCAGCAGACCAGCGCCCAGCATCAACCCGCCGATCTTCTTGTTCAAACGCAGCATTTACCAGCACTCCTTAAGGGCATTCGCGCGCCTGCCGGCGGTCTCCATCCGTTCCCGAACGCCGTCCGTGGTTTTTGTTGACGAGACCTGATCTTTTGTACGATAGTACAAATCACATGGTACGCAAGCCCACCAGCAAGGAAACGGTCCGCAAGCCGAACATGCGCGAGGCGATCCTCGCCGCGGCCGAGGATCTGTTCGCCACCAACGGCTTCAATGCCGTCTCCGTACGCGACATCGCGCAGGCTGCTGGGGCCAATCCCGGCAGCGTGACCTATCATTTCAAGACCAAGGACGGCCTGCTGCTGGAGATCTACCGGCGCCATTGCGGGCCGATGAATTTGCGCCGATCGGAGCTGCTCGCGGCCGCCAAGCGCGTGCGCGATCTCCAGGACCGGCTGGAGGCGATCGTGCGCGCTTATGTGGTGCCGGCCTTCACCTCGGGCAGCGATCTCGCCGGCGGCGGGGCGCGCTTCACGCGGTTGCGCGCCGTGATGTCGGCGGAAGGCAACGAGGTCGCGCGCAAGATCATCGCGCAGACCTTTGACGACACCAGCCACGCCTTCATCGACGCGATCCACGAG
This sequence comes from Bradyrhizobium zhanjiangense, assembly GCF_004114935.1. NCBI lineage: Bacteria > Pseudomonadati > Pseudomonadota > Alphaproteobacteria > Hyphomicrobiales > Nitrobacteraceae > Bradyrhizobium > Bradyrhizobium zhanjiangense. Next base: position 5,891,941 of record NZ_CP022221.1, on the reverse strand, counting down.
AGCCTGCCGCATATCCCGCGCACCGACATCGTCTGGCGCAGCCACTTCCTGCTCGGTGCACTCTATTATTCATTGGTGACGCCCGAGCGCGTCTCGCGCCTATCGCGTGGCGAAGCCGATGGCAGCGATGCCGCCATTGCCATCGAGCAACTGGTGCAGGCCACCGTTGCCGCGTTCCAGGCACCCGCGCTGGATCAAGCCGCGCCGGCGCGGCGGCGGCCGGTCGTCAGCAGCAAGACTTGAAAGAAGCCGCCCGAGCGGAGGCGCCTCGCGCTTCCGCTCGCAAACGGACCATGTGATGGGGTGTTGAGGATATGAACAGGCGGGAGTGCTTGCATCTCTTGACCGGATTGGCCGGCGCAGCGCTCGCGAGCGAAGCGCGCGCGCAAGGCAGCGAGCAGAGATCGATTCCGATCATTGAACCGCCGGACCCAAGTCCGAAAACGCCGTCGTTCAAGCTGCCGGCAAAATCCTGTGACAGCCATACCCACATTTTCGGCCCGGCGTCCCGCTATCCGTTCTCCGAGAAGTGCTGGGTCAAGATCACCGGCCTGGAGCGCGCCTCCAGCGCCGGCAAGCCGTTCCACGACGCTGTGCCGTTCGCCAAAACGCTGATCGACAACGCGCCCGATCGCGTGCTGTGGGGCACCGATTGGCCGCATCCCAATGTCAAGGTCATGCCGAATGACGGCGAGATCGTCGACCTGATCCCGCTCTACGCGGCCGACGCAAAGCTCCAGCAGAAGCTGCTGGTCGACAATCCCACGCGCTTGTTCAAGGTCACCTGAGACGATGATGTACACGCCGACCATTCCGCCGCCCGATCCGAACACGCGCACGCCGAAATTCAAGCTGCCGAAGCTTTCGTGTGACGCGCATTGCCACATCTTCGGTCCCGGCGCGAAATATCCGTACGCGCCGGACCGCTCCTACACGCCGCCCGATGCGCCGCTCGAGGATTTCAAGGCGTTGCATGCCAAGCTCGGGGTGGAGCGTGCCGTCATCGTGAATGCCAGCGTGCACGGCACGGACAACACGGTGGCGCTTGATGCTATCGCGCAGAGCAACGGCGCCTACCGCGCCGTGGCCAATATCGACGACACCATCACCGAGCGGGGCCTGCGCGATCTGCATGACGGCGGCTTCCGCGGCTGCCGCTTCAATTTCGTCCGCCATCTCGGCGGCGTCCCTGATAAGGGCGTGTTCGATCGTGTCATCGCCATGGTCGCGCCGCTCGGCTGGCATATCGATCTGCATTTCGACGCGATCGACCTGCCTGACTATGCCGACATGCTGGCAAAGCTGCCGCTGAGCTACACTATCGACCACATGGGACGGGTGAAGGCCTCCGATGGGCTCGACCAGCTTCCGTTCAGGATCTTGATCGAGCTGATGCAGCGCGACGAGAAATGCTGGGTCAAGATCTGCGGCTCGGAGCGGGTGTCCTCGGGCGGTCCGCCCTTCACTGACGCGGTGCCGTTCGCGCGTAAGATCGTCGAGACCGCGCCCGACCGCGTCATCTGGGGCACGGACTGGCCGCATCCCAATGTCAAGGTGATGCCGAATGACGGTGACCTCGTCGATCTGATCCCGCTGTTCGCACCGGAGCCGGAATTCCAGCAGAAGATACTGGTCGACAATCCGGCGCGCCTGTTCGGGTTCGACCAATGACGGCGCTCGCGATCGACAAGCCGCGCGGCCGCGCCTGGCGGAAGGAGCTCTGGATCCAGGTGCTCATCGCCATGGCGGCCGGCATCGCGCTTGGGATCGCCAGCCCCGAGGCGGGCGCCAAGATGCAGCCGCTGGGTGATGCCTTCATCAAGGCGATCCGGATGCTGATCGCGCCGATCATCTTCTGCACCGTCGTGCATGGCATCGCGCACATCGCCGACATGGCGCGCGTCGGGCGCGTTGCGGTGAAGGCGATCGTCTATTTCGAGGTCATGACGACGATCGCGCTGATTATCGGCCTCGTCGCGGTGAACCTGCTCAAGCCCGGCGTCGGCATGAACATCGATCCCGCCGGCATCAATGCCAGCGCCATCGAGCCTTACGTCAAGCAGACGGGCGCGATCGGCTTCGTGCCGTTCCTGATGAACATCGTGCCCGCGACGTTCGTCGGCGCCTTTGCCGAGGGTAACATTCTCCAGGTGCTGTTCATCTCCGTACTGTGCGGTTTCGCGCTGGTACAGCTGGGCGAGCGTGCCGCGCCGCTGGTCCATTTGATCGACATCGCTGCCAAGATGGTGTTCGCCGTCGTCGGGTTCGTGATGTGGGCGGCGCCGATCGGCGCGTTCGGCGCCATCGCCTTTACGGTCGGCAAGTTCGGCGTGGGCTCGCTGGCCTCGCTCGGCAAGCTCTTGGGTGGCTTCTATCTCACCTGCGTAGTCTTCATCATTGTCGCGCTCGGCCCCGTCGCGCATCTCTGCGGCTTCTCGCTGCTCAAGCTGATCCGCTACATCTGGGAAGAGCTGCTGATCTGCATCGCCACGACGTCGTCGGAGACGGTGTTGCCGCGGATGCTGACCAAGTTGGAAAAGGCCGGCTGCGAGAAGAGCGTCGTGGGGCTCGTGATCCCGACCGGCTATTCCTTCAATCTCGACGGCACCTGTCTCTACCTCGCCGCGGCCTCGGTGTTCCTGGCACAGGCGACCAACACGCCGTTCGGCCTTGCCGAGCAGATCGAGCTGCTGCTGATCCTGCTCGTGACCTCCAAGGGCGCGGCGGGAATCGCGGGCGCGGCCTTCGTCGTGCTGGCGGCGACGCTATCGGCCACCGGCACCATTCCGGTGACGAGCGTTGCGCTGGTGCTCGGGATTCATCGCCTGATGTCGCAGGGGCTGACGCCGACCAATCTGATCGGGAACGCGGTTGCGACGATCGCAATTGCCAAATGGGAAGGCGCGCTCGACGGCGATCGCCTCCGGCGTGTGCTCGACGGCGAGGAACAAGCGGCCGCCGTGGCGTGACGAACCGGCTTCCTGCCTGAGGCAGACGGCCTATGATGCTTACGAACGAAAGGGGAGTTTGTCCCATGAAAACCGGTCTCGTGATCACCGCCCATCCCGGCGATTTCGTCTGGCGCGCCGGCGGCGCCATCGCGCTGCATGCTAAGAAAGGCTATCGCATGAAGATCGTGTGCATGTCCTTCGGCGAGCGCGGCGAGAGCCAGTTCGCCTGGAAGGAGAAGGGGGCGACGCTGGAATCGGTCAAGGCCGGTCGCAAGGACGAGGCGGAGCGGGCCGCAAAGCTGTTAGGTGCCGAGATCGAGTTCTTCGATTGCGGCGACTATCCGTTGAAACTCACCGAGGCGCATTTCGACCGCATGGTCGACATCTACCGCGAGCTCAATCCGAGCTTCGTGCTGACGCATGCGCTGGAGGACCCTTACAATTTCGACCATCCGAATGCCGCGCATTTCGCGCAGGAGACCCGGGTGGTCGCGCAGGCGATGGGCCACAAGCCCGGTGCGCAGTACAAATATTCGGCGCCGCCGGTGTTCCTGTTCGAGCCGCACCAGCCGGAGCAGTGCAATTACAAGCCGGACCTGCTCCTCAAGATCGACGAGGTCTGGAAGGAGAAGTACGAGGCGTTCCAGATCCTGGCCGCGCAGAAGCATCTCTGGGGCTATTACGAGCGCGTCGCGCTCAACCGCGGCATCCAGGGCAGCCGCAACACCGGCGTGCCCATGACCTATGGCGAGGCCTATCAACGTCTGTTTCCGACCGTTGCGGAGGAACTCGCATGAAGCCGGTCGTCGTTCGCAACATCACGCGTGCCGATCCCGCCGGAATGGCGGAGTACGGCGTCTCGACCGTGCACGAGGCCTATGGCCGCATTGGCCTGATGAAGCCGTATTTGCGGCCGGTCTGGCCGGGCGCGGCGATTGCCGGCCCCGCGGTCACCGTGCTGGCGCAGCCCGGCGACAATTGGATGATCCATGTCGCGGTCGAGCAGTGCAAAAAGGGCGATATCCTCGTCGTCGGCTGCACCACCGACAACACTGACGGAATGTTCGGCGAGCTGCTGGCGACCTCGCTCCAGGCCCGCGGCGTGCAGGGATTGATCATCGATGCCGGTTGCCGCGACGTCAAAGCGCTGCACGAGATGAAGTTTCCGGTGTGGTCGCGCGCGGTCTCAGCCAAGGGCACGGTGAAGGCCACGCTCGGCTCGGTCAATGTCCCCGTGGTCTGCGCCGGCGTCAATGTTGATCCCGGTGACATCATCGTGGCCGACGACGACGGCGTCGTCGTCGTGCCGAAGCGGTACGCGGCCGAAGTCGCCGAGAAGGCGAAGAAACGCAATGCCGATGAAGGCGGCAAGCGCACGCGTCTCGCCTCGGGCGAGCTCGGCCTCGACATGTACAGCATGCGCGAGGCTCTGGCGAAAGCCGGCCTCGTCTATGTCGACAGTCCCGAGGACGTCTGAGGCAACGGCGGGAGCGGGCGGATGGAACGTCTCAAGCTGAAGGCCGTGCTCGGCAGTCACCCTCATGTCCGGGCGGTGAAGAGCGGCGAGCTCCGCTCTGACCTTTTCGACCTCGACTTCGTCGAATACGCGCCGACCAACACGGCATTCAAGCCGATGGTGCGCGAACAGGCCTTCGACGTCTGCGAGATGGCAATCGTCACCTATCTGATGGCGAAGGCGCACGGCAAGCCGCTGATGCTATTGCCGGCCACCATGCTCGGCCGTTTCCAGCATGCCTACGCGCTCTACAATCCCGCGCGAGGAACGCTCGGCCCGTCCGACCTCGAAGGCAAGCGCGTCGGCATCCGCTCCTTCACGACCACGACCGGCGCCTGGATCAGGGGCATCCTCGCCAACGACTACGGCGTCAATCTCGACAATATCCGCTGGGTGACGTTCGAGGATCCGCACGTCGCCGAATATGTCGACACCACCGAGCGCGCCCCGAAGGACAAGAAGATCCTGCAGATGCTGCTCGACGGCGAGCTCGATGCCGTCCTCGGCGAGACCTCCAACGATCCCAAGCTGAAGCCGCTATTCCCTGATCCGGCCGCGGAAGCCGCCAAGTGGTACGCCCGGCGCGGCGTCGTGCCGGTCAATCATCTCGTGGTCGTGACCGAGCAGCTCGCCAAATCACGCCCCGACGTGGTCGCAGGCGTCTATGATCTGCTCAAGCGGAACAAGGAGCTGGCGGGGCCCGCGGCTTCGCCGGACCTGATTCCGTTTGGCATCGAAGCGAACAAGAAGCCGTTGGAGCTGATCGTCGACTACGCGTTCCAGCAGGCGCTGATCCCGCGCCGCTACGCGGTCGAGGAGCTCTTCGACGAAACGACACGAGGATTGAACTGATGGCGGATCCGAGGCGATGGCAGATCGGGCTGGTCGGCTATGGCGAGGTCGGCAGGATCTTGGCCGAGGATTTGCGCCAGCAGGACATCAAGGTCGCCGCCTACGACATCAAGCTCGGAGGCGAGCAGGGCGCTTCGCTGAAGCAGCATGCGGCGAAATTCGGTGTGGTGCTTGCAGCCTCTCATGCCGAGCTGACCGCGAAATCCGATTTCATCGTCTCGGCAGTCACGGCAAGCCAGGCTGTTCCGGTAGCAAAAGCCTGCGCGGCCGCGGTCAACCAGGGCACTTGGTTCCTGGACTTCAATTCGGCCTCACCGGGCGCCAAGCAGCGCGCTGCTGCGCTGATCGATGGCGCTGCTGGCCGCTATGTCGAGGGCGCGGTGATGACGTCGGTGCCGCCGTACCGCATCAAGGTGCCGCTGCTGCTCGGCGGTCCCGGCGCGAAAGAGCTCGCGCCGCTTCTGAATGCGATCGGCTTTGCGGCGAAGGTTGCCAGCGACAAGCTCGGTGTGTCCTCGGCGGTGAAGATGTGCCGCAGCATCATGATCAAGGGCCTGGAGGCCATCGTCATTGAGAGCTTCACCACGGCGCGCGCCTATGGCGTGGAAGATGCCGTGCTGGCGTCGCTCGCGGAAACCTTTCCCGGCATCAATTGGGAGAAGCAGGGTGCTTATTTCTTCCAGCGCGTAATCGAGCACGGCCGCCGTCGTGCCGAGGAGGTGCGGGAGGTCGCCGAGACCGTACGCGAGGCGGGGCTGACTCCGTGGTCGGCGCAGGGCACGGCCGAGCGGCAGGCCTGGGTGGCCGATCTCGCCGATGAAGGGCTGTTCGGCGCGAGGAGCACCAGGGAATTCGCCCGCAGCGCCGATTGGCGCACCGAGGCGGACCGGATCCTCGCGAAGATCAATCGCCCAAAATAATCAGCCTACGACCGCATCGCCGGCCTGGAAGCTCACGACCTGGTCGCGGGCGCGTTCGATCAGGTCGATGAGATTTCGTGCTTTGCGGGCGAGCTGCTCCGTGGCCGGTTGCGTGCGGAATTCGGCCAGCACCGCGCGAACGCATTTGTTGGCAGCGTCGAGCGTCCAGAGCATACGGGTGACGTCGTCCTGTGTCTGGATTCCCGAGATATCGAGATCCGACAGAACAAGGCCGATGCCGTCGAGCCGCTTCACCGCGCGATCGGTGGGCGTTCTGGCCTGGATGGAATGATAGTCGACGCTGCTGAATGCGCTGAACATATCCATACTTTCCCGATCGCACGCAAATGATCAGTGCAAAGTCGTAGTTATGGTCAGCGCGGTGCGCCTTGCAACGCGTGGGGCTACGGTCCGGGATTCTACCGGACTCGCTGGATCGGCGGTATGATTGAACGGAAGCGGTCAATAGCCGGGCCCGCAGCCCGACAATCTTACCGCTGGAAGCGGCGAGCCGGCCTTGCCGGTGAATGGTGCGTGCGGCGTCGCGATGTCAGCTCCGGGGGCGGAACAGATTCGGCCGCTGCCGCTCAAATGTCTGTCGGCCAGCCTTGAAACCCATCAGGACGTCAGGCAGCTCAGCGATGGCGAAGCGGCTGTCTCGCGTATCGAGCACGACGAGATCGGCGGGGTTCCCGACCTTGATGCCGTAATCGTCAAGGTTCATCAGCCGGGCCGGCAGCTCGGTCACGAGATCGAGGCAGGTGTCGAAATCGCTCACCGAGGCGTGCGCGACATTGGCGTAGAAGTTCGCCATCCGCAGCAGCGAGGCGTCACCGAACGGCGTGAAGGGATTGAGCACGTTGTTGGTGGCGACCGAGCACAACACGCCGTCGCCTGCGAGCTTGTGGGCGAGCGTCAGTCCGCGCGGCGCGTTGTGGGTGGCCTCGCGCCCCATCAGATAGAGATCGGTCGCGGGCAGCACGGTGACGGCAACGCCTGACGTCGCCAGCTGCGCGGTGGCAGCCTTCATTCGCTCGGGCGGTAGTGCCGAGAGCTTCGTGGCGTGACCGATCGCTACACGCCCCCCATAGTTGCGCCGCTCGGTCTGGCGGCAGACCTCATCGAGATGCCACCAGGAGGGATCGAGATCGAAATCGAGATGGAGGTCGACGTCGATATCGAATTCCTGCGCGAGATCGAAGATGCGTTCGAGATGGGCGATCGGGTCGGTGTCCGTATAGGGACAGCCGCCGATCACCTCGCCGCCGTCGCGCAGCGCCTGGATCAGCAACTCCTCGGCTCCGGGGTCGTTGGTCAGGCCCTCCTGCGGGAAGACGCAGAGCGACAGATCGATCGCCCAGGCATAATCGCGCTTCAGCGCTTTGACTGCCGCGAAGCCGCGCAAGGCGATGCGCGGATCGATCTCGACATGGGTGCGCATGCGCGTCGTGCCGTGCACGATCGCACGTTCGAGCACCCGGGCACCGCGGGAATAGATGTCCTCGACCGTGAATTCGCGCTTCATCCCGGCAACGGCGCGGATGGCGTCCGAAACGCTGCCGTGGTCATGCCCGCAGCGGCCGAGCAGGCAGGCCTTGTCCAGATGGATGTGAGTATCGACGAAGCCGGGCAAAGCCAGGTGGCCGCCGAGATCAACCTCGACCGCGTCGCAGACGAGCCGCGGTTCGATCGCGGCGATGCGGCCATCCTTCACGCCGATATCGACGGGTGCGGCGGATGATCGCAACAACGCGCGGCGAAGGATCAGGTCGAAGGCAGTCTGCGTGCTCATGGCAGCGACTTTTGCGGCGGGAGAATGCCGCAGTCAATCGCGACACAGGCCTCGGAGGGCCCCAGAGCAGCAGGGCAGATGTTCAAAATATATGCATGCATTCCGAGAGGTGGGCGATAGTATCCGCCAAAGTAAGGAGAACGCGCCATGTCCGTAGCCGCCGAAGCCCAGACCGGATCGTTGTCGGACGCCGAGATCGTGAAGGCCTATCTCACGGCATCGATGATTCCCGATCCCGATGCCGCGGCAGCCTATGTCGCGCCGGGCACGATCATCACGTTCACGGGTGGCCGCGAGTTCGACCATCCCCGGGGGCCTACCGCCTTCAACGCCAAACGCTACCGCTGGGTCAAGAAGAAGATGGACCGCTTCGACGTCTGTCCGGGTCATGGCGAGACCATCGTGTACAGCGTCGGAACGCTGTATGGCGAATGGAAGGACGGGACTGTCTTCGAAGGCAACCGCTACGTCGACCGCTTCGTGGTGCGGAACGGCAAGATCACGAAGATGGATGTCTGGAACGACAGCGCCGAGCGCATCCTGGTCCAGCGCGGCATCGACGCGTAAGCCCTTCTCGGGGCCGAGGCGAATCCCGCTTTACGCGGAGACGAACTGCCGCGCATCGTATCGAAAGCCGCGATAGCTGATAGTCGCAAGCCCGTCTGGCGGCTGGCGTGTGCCTGCGCTATCAACGCTCGTGATTGCGCCCGGCATGGAGGCGCAAGCGCCTTGAGGAGCACCCGATGCGTCTACCCACAATTATCCTGGCCCTGACATGTCTTGCGGGCGCAGCGTCAGCCGAAGACCTGTCGGGCACGCTCCAGAAGATCAAGGAGACGAAGAAGATCACGCTCGGCTATCAGGAGGCCTCGGTCCCGTTCAGCTATCTCGACGGCAACCAGAAGCCGGTCGGCTTTGCCATGGATATCTGTCTCAAGATCGTCGACGCCGTGAAGAAGCAGCTCGGCATGCCCGACATCGCCATCGACACGCTCGCGGTGACGTCGTCGAACCGGATTCCGCTGATGGTCAACGGCACGCTCGATCTGCATTGCTCGGCGACCACCAACAATGCCGATCGTCAGAAGCAGGTCGCCTTCACCAACACGCACTTCCTCAGCGCGACGCGATTCGCCGCGAAGAAGGCCGCCAAGATCAACACCATCGACGATCTCAAGGGCAAGGCCGTCACGGCGGTGGCCGGCTCGGTCAACCTGACGCAGCTCGCCAAGGTCAACACCGAACGCAATCTCGGCATCAATGTGATGCCGGCCAAGGATCAGGCCGAGGCCTTCCTGTTGCTCGAGACCGACCGGGCCCAGGCCTATGCGCTCGACGATGTCCAGCTCGCGGTCGCGATCGCGCGATCGAAGGAGCCGCAGCTCTACATGATCAGCGAGGAAGCGTTCTCGAAGCCGGAGCCTTACGGGATCATGCTGCGGCGGGAGGATGCGCCGTTCAAGGCACTCGCCGATCGCGCGACCGCGGAGCTCTATGCAAGCGCCGAGATCGAGGTGCTCTACAAGAAATGGCTGCAATCGCCGACCCCGCCGAACGGCCTCAACTACAACGTCCCGATGTCGCCGGCCTTGCGCAACGCCTTCAAGAAACCGAGCTCGAGCGCCGATCCTGATGTCTATGTGGTGAACTGAGGCGAGGGCGGCTCTCACCTCTCCCGTAGGGAGAGGTGAGGACAGTGCGCCGGGCTGAGGATCAGCGCGCCGCTCGCCAGCGAGCGCTGATATTCGCGACGTTCGGCGACGATAGAGGTATTGGACTAACGCAGCGAGCAGATGAATCACGCTTGGCTTGGGGAAAAACCGGCAACAAGCGTTTCAATGCCAAATCGTAGGGCTAATCCTGACTGGCATATGTGAGTCGGGGAAGCTGTATGGGCGTTTGGTTTTTAGTCCTAGCAACCTGCGTCGTCGGCACGTTGCTCCTTTTGGCATTCTGCCGATAGGGCCGACAGCGGATGCACTTGTTGCTGCGAAGCATCAGCGAGCCGCTGAATAGCGGTTCCAGGCCGATGGCTTTTGACTGTGCATGGATGAGCGCGTTCACTTCCGGGATTGGAGGCGGACGTGAGTTGGTTGTTTGCGTTTCTCATTGCCGCGAGCGCAGTCGTTCTGATCGCTCATGCGATTGATGCGATGCGTTCCTGATACTCGCTGCGGTTCGGGTCGCTAGCTATTGCAAACGACGACAATGTTCCGAGGCGGGCGAATTTCAATTTGAGGAACTTGACCTGTAGGTCAAGGTTGTCACAGCAGGAGGAATACGATCATGCTTGCATTCTATCTGCCGATCATAATCTTCGGAGCGATACTCGACGGAATTTCGAAGCCGCGTGCGTCTGCATCGATCCAGGAGCCGCCAAGCGTCGATTAGACTGCGATCCTCAATGCGTATTCTCCAGCACCATGAGCCAACGCCTCCTTAGGCATTCGAGTATTTCTTCAGCTCGAACCGCGCAATCTGGTTCCTGTGCACCTCGTCCGGCCCGTCCGCGAGCCGCAGCAACCGTGCGGTGGCGTAGGCTTGCGTCAGCCCGAAATCGTTCGAGGTGCCGCCGCCGCCATGGGCCTGAATGGCCCAGTCGATGATCTGGCAGGCCATGTTCGGCACGGCGACCTTGATCATCGCGATCTCGGCCTTCGCCACCTTGTTGCCGACCGTGTCCATCGCGTAAGCCGCGTTCAGTGTCAGCAGTCGGGCCTGCTCGATCATGATGCGGGCTTCCGCGATGCGTTCCTGCGTCACGGTCTGCTCCGAGACCGGCTTGCCGAAGGCGACGCGACTGCGCACGCGGCGGCACATCTTTTCCAGCGTGCGTTCGGACAGCCCAATCAAGCGCATGCAGTGGTGGATGCGGCCGGGGCCGAGACGGCCCTGCGCGATCTCGAAGCCGCGGCCTTCGCCGAGCAGCATGTTTTCCTTCGGAACCCGCACATTGGTGAAGACCACCTCGGAGGCGCGGTCGGGCACGCCGTAGAAGCCGAACACGGGGAGGGGACGCTTCACCTCGATGCCCGGTGTGTCCATCGGCACCAGGATCATGGATTGCTGCTTGTGCCGGTCCGGATTGTCAGGATCGGTCTTGCCCATGAAGATGCAGATCTTGCAGCGCGGGTCGGTCGCGTTGGTCGTGTACCATTTGCGTCCGTTGATGACGTAATGGTCGCCGTCGCGCACGATCGAGCTTTCGATGTTGGTCGCATCGGATGATGCGACCGCCGGCTCGGTCATGGCGAAGCAGGAGCGGATTTCGCCCGCGAGTAGCGGCTTCAGCCAGCGCTCCTTGTCCTTCTCGGTGCCGTAGCGTTCCAGCACCTCCATGTTGCCGGTGTCGGGCGCCGAACAGTTGAATACTTCGGGCGCCAGATGCGAGCGGCCCATCACTTCGCAGAGCGGGGCATATTCGAGATTGGTGAGACCCGCACCGCGGTTCGACTCCGGCAGGAACAGATTCCAGAGCCCCTCGGCCCGTGCCAGCGGCTTCAGCTCCTCAACGACGGGATAGACCTTCCACGGTCCGAGCTCTTCGGCCTCGCGATAGAAGCGGTCCTCGTTCGGATAGACGTGACGGTCCATGAAGCTCTCGAGCTTGCGCTTGAGCTCGACGACTTTTGGCGACATCGGGTAGAGCATCTTTCGTCTCCTTGATCGGTGGACGTCGGCTGGATCAGCCGATTTCGAGATAATCGGGCCCCGGAAGCTTCGGGAAGGGCGCGGTCGGCAGCGTCTGGTACCAGAACGCGACCGAGGCGATGTCGTCCTGCAACGGCAGGTATTTTGCCTCCTTGACGCCGGGCAGCCAGCCCAGCGCCTGGATGGTCACGCGCAGATTGGAGCGGAAGCGCACGGGATCGGGAATGTGCCAGCGATATAGGCCGAAGCGCTGTTGCGATTTGTAGACGCCGTCGGGGCGGATCACCTGCGGCAGGCCGGCATAGGGCGTGGTGAACTCCTGGTAACGCGATTGCTGCGCCGGGCCCTGGCCGGAATGGGCGACATAGGGATCGAAATTGTAGGCGCCGCAAAAATAGTCCTCGGTGCCGGTACCGCAGATGGTCGGGAATGCGCCGTCGCCGTCGATGTAGAACTTGATCTCGCCTTCGCCCCACCAGCCATTGTTGTTGACGCCCCAGGCCATGTAGGTACCGACGTAATGGCCGGCGCCGCTGACGGCATCGAGAATGGTGTAGACCTCCTTGTAGGGCAGCGGATTGGTGCGGCGGAATTGCGCATGGAAATAGGCGCAATCTTCGGGCACGTCGGTCAGAGTGTAGTTGATCTGGTAGTAGACGGTGAGCTGCTCCTCGCTGCGGTTCTCCAGCGTGAAGCGCGCGTGCTTGCGGAACGGCATCTCCCAGTAGCAGTTGAAGGCGCGGCCGGGATTGACGCAGACGGCGAGCGAGGACACCTGCGCATATTCTTCCCAACCGCAGGCGAAGAAATCGCCGGCCGGGCATTCGACGCTGGGCTGCGTTTGATCATCCCAATAGACCCGCAGGATCGAGTGACGCAGGCGCCCGCGCGCCAGCGTCATCCAGATCTGCTGGATCGCGCCCTGGCCCTCGATGTCGGCCAGCGTGAAGGTCGCGCCGGGCTCGATAACGACATAGGGCGAGACCTTCCAACCCTGTCCGAGATCGCGGGCCTGACGGGCAGCCGGGCCGTCGACGGACATGCCGCCCTTGCCCTTCTCGCCGGTAAAGTTCTCGGGGCTGATCGAGCGCGTCTGCGCCTGCGACAGAAGCGAGAGATTGCCGAGATGCAGGCCCAATCCGGAAAACGCCATGGGATCCTCGATGAGGGGTTAGCGACACCCCGCTATATCGCCCGCGAATTGACCAAAAGGTGAAGACCGCACGGAATGAACCCAGGCGTGATCGACCATCGGTTCAAGCGACGCGGTATTCCCTGAACTTCTCGCGCAGCGCGGATTTGAGCACCTTGCCGGTCCCGGTCATCGGGAATTCGTCCAGGAATTCGACGGCGTCCGGCAGCCACCAGCTCGCAATCTTCGGGCGCATGTGGTCGAGCAGAGCCTTGCCGTCGACGGTCGCGCCCTTCTTGCGGACGACGAGGAGCAGGGGGCGCTCCTGCCATTTGTCGTGCGAGATTGCGACCACGGCGGCCTGAAGCACATCGGGATGAGACAAGGCGACGTCCTCGAGCTGGATCGAGGAGATCCATTCGCCGCCGGACTTGATCACGTCCTTGGAGCGATCGGTCAGCGTGACGTGGCCTTGGCTGTCGATCACCGCCATGTCGCCGGTGATCAGCCAGCCGTCGCGGTCGAGGCCTTCCTCCAGCTTCATGTAGCCGGAGGCGACCCACGGACCGCGAGCGCGCAGGTGGCCGACGGTCTTGCCGTCCCGCGGCAATTCATTGCCGGCATCATCGACGATCCGCAAAGCCGTGCCGAAACAAGCGCGGCCGGACACCTGGCGCCGGTCGAACTTCTCCTTGTCGCTGAGGTGCTCGGAGCCCGGCCGCAGGCCCGGCATCGAGCAGCCGAGCGCCTCGGTCATGCCCCAGGCCTGGATGTAGTCGATGTTGTAATCGCGCTTGAGCTTCTCGACCATCGCGCGCGGCGGGGCCGAGCCCGACGACAGCGTTGCGCGCAGCGTCGAGAACTTGTTGCCGGTGCGCCCGAGCCAGTCGAGCAGGATCAGCCAGAAGCTCGGCACGCCCGCCGACAGCGTCACCTTCTCGCCTTCGAGCAACTCATAGAGCTTATCCGACTCATAGTTGCGGCCGGGCAGCACCAGCTTGGAGCCGGTATAGGGCGCAGTGAACGGCATGTTCCAGCCGTTGCCGTGAAACAGCGGCGCCATCGGCATCATCACCTCGCGCACGCCTTCGACATGGCCCGGCAGGAAGTCGAAATTGCAGCAGGTCATGGTCTGCAAGATCGCGGCGCGGTGCGAATAGATCACGCCCTTGGGATTGCCCGTCGTGCCGGACGTGTAGCAGATGGTGGAGGCGGACTTTTCGTCGAACTCAGGCCAGGCAAAACCGGCCTCGTTCTCCTTGTCCAGAAGCTCCTCGTAGCAATGGACGTTCGCCAGCTTCGTCTCCGGCATTCGCTCGCGCGAGGACATCACGACGTAGGCCTCGATCGTCGATAGTTGCGGCGCGATCGCCTCGACGATCGGCAGCGTGGCCCGGTCGATGAACAGCAAGCGGTCTTCGGCATGATTGATGATGTAGACGAGCTGCTCGGGAAACAACCGCGGGTTGACGGTGTGCAGCACATAGCCCATGCCCGGCGCGGCATAGAACATCTCGAAATGGCGGTGGGTATTCCAGGCCAGCGTGCCGACGCGATCGCCGGATCTCATGCCGAGCCGCTTCAAGGCGAGCGCCATGCGCTTGATGCGCGGATGGGCGTCAGCATAGGTGTAGCGATGGATATCGCCCTCGATCTCGCGCGCGACGATCTCGGCCTCGCCGTGGTAGTCGGCGGCATACTGGATCAGGCCGCTGATCAGGAGCGGCATGTCCATCATCAATCCCTGCATGGTCTCCTCCAGACGCCACGTCGTTGCATGGCGTACGCTTGTGATTGCGCGCGAGGTTAACGGAACGTCCCGCGACGTTCACGCAAAAAAGAAGCCGCGTGATTGCATGGCGCACTTTTTCAGGGCTAACTTCATGCGAACGGCCGGCGCAGCGGTGTCTGCCGTGGAGGAGACGAATGTCAGCGGAAAAACACAAGACCAGTGCTGCCGGCGAATCTACGGTCGATATCTCCGCCCTTCGTGCGCGCTATCGCGACGAGCGCGACCGCCGTTTGCGCAGCGAAGGCAAGGCACAGTATGTCGAGGTATCAGGCGATTTCGCTCGCTATCTCGACGATCCCTGGGCTGATCCCGGCTTCACACGCGCAGCTGTCAGTGAAGAGACCGAAGTGCTCATCGTCGGTGGCGGCTTCGGCGGCCTCTTGTGCGGCGCGCGCCTGCGCGCCGCCGGCATCGACGATTTCCGGATCGTGGAAAAGGCCGCCGATTTCGGTGGCACTTGGTACTGGAATCGTTACCCTGGAGCTGCCTGCGACACCGAGAGCTACATCTACCTGCCGCTGTTGGAAGAGACCGGCTACATGCCGGTGCGCAAATACGCGCGGGCTCCGGAGATCTACGAGCACTCCCGCCGCATCGGCCGTCATTTCGATCTCTACGCGCGTGCGCTGTTTCAGACCATCATCTCGCGGATGGAGTGGCAGGAGCAGGAGGCGCGCTGGCTGGTCGAGACCGATCGCGGCGATCGCATTCGCGCGCGCTTCGTCATTCTCGCCGGCGGACCGCTGAGCCGGCCGAAGCTGCCGGGCATTCCCGGCATCGAGACGTTCAAAGGCCACAGCTTTCACACCAGCCGTTGGGACTATGACTACACCGGCGGCACTGCTGAAGGCGGTCTCACGGGTCTTGCCGACAAGCGCGTCGGCATCATCGGCACCGGTGCCACCGCCGTGCAATGCGTGCCGCATCTCGGCCGTTCGGCAAAGGCGCTTTACGTCTTCCAGCGCACACCATCCGCGATCGGCGTGCGCGACGATCGTCCGACGGACCAAGCCTGGGCGCAAAGCCTCAGGCCAGGCTGGCAGCGCGAGCGCATGGACAATTTCACCGCCGTGATCTCGGGCGAGCCGTTCGAACGGGATCTGGTGCAGGACGGCTGGACCGGTCTGCTCGGCGAGATCCTGCTGGCGCCGCGTCGCCAGCCGCAGCCGGTGACCTCGCTGGAAGAGGCGCTCAGGGTGATCGAGCAGGCCGACTACCGCAAGATGGAGGAGATCCGCGCCCGCGTCGATGCGATCGTTAAGGACGAGGCGGCCGCGGCGGCGCTCAAACCCTGGTACAAGGCGTTCTGCAAGCGGCCGTGCTTCCACGACGAATATCTCGACACGTTCAATCGTCCCAACGTGCATCTCGTCGACAGCAAAGGGCAGGGCGTCGAGCGCATCACCGAGAATGCGGTCGTGGTCGACGGCAAGGCCTATGAGCTCGATTGCCTGATCTATGCCAGCGGCTTCGAGGTCGGCACCGATTACGCCCGCCGCATGGGCTTTGAGGTCTATGGCCGCGACGGCACCAGCCTGTCCGAGCGCTGGCGCGACGGCGTCAAGACGCTGCACGGCTTCTACAGCCGCGGTTTCCCGAACTGCTTCCTGATCGTCACGGTGCAGGCCGGCCAGAGCGCCAACTTCCCGCACATCATCGACGAGCAGTCGCAGCACATTGCCTATGTCATCGCAGAAGCGCGCAAGCGCAAAGCGCGGACCCTGGAGCCGACGCTCACGGCCGAGAGGGCCTGGGTCGACGAGGTCGTCAAGGCCGCGCTCGGTCGCCAGACCTATCTCGCCGAATGCACGCCCGGCTATTACAACAATGAAGGCGTGCTCGATCCGATCGCGGCAAGAAACAGCCAATATTGGCGCGGGCCGGTGGCGTTCCTGCGGCTGCTCGACACGTGGCGGAAGGAGGGCAACCTGGAAGGCCTCGAATTGTCCTATGATCGCGCCATGGAGTCGGCGCTTTCGAGCGGGTAAGATCGCGCCCGGATCGGTCAGGACGGGAGACGTTGGGTATGATCAGGGGCAGGGCCGTTGCGGGGGCGGTTTTTGGCGCGATGGCGCTGCTTGGTTGCCTGGCCCCCGCCGCCGAGGCCGCGCAATGCGGCAGCTCGCCCGCCGGCTTCGAGGCCTGGAAGCGCGAATTCGGTGCGGAGGCGCAGGGCAAGGGCATCGGCCCCACCGCGCTGTCGGCCCTGATGCAGGCCAATTATGCCAGCGCAACCATCGCAGCCGATCGCGGCCAGCGCAGCTTTTCGCTGACACTCGACCAGTTCCTTGCCAAGCGCGGCGCCACCACCATCGTCGCCAAGGGACGGCAGCTCAAGCAGTCGCAGGCCGCCTTGTTCGCCTCGATCCAGCAGCGCTACGGGGTCCCGCCGGGGCCGCTGATCGCGATCTGGGGCATGGAGACCGGTTTCGGCAGCCAGCGCGGCAACCAGAACATGCTGTCGTCGATCGCGACCCTTGCCTATGACTGCCGCCGTCCCGAGTTCTTCACCGACCAGCTCTATGCCGCCTTGAAGCTGATCGACCGCGGCACGCTGTCGGGATCGACCCGCGGCTCCATGCATGGCGAGGTCGGCCAGACCCAGTTCATGCCCAAGAACATCCTGGCCTATGGCACCGGCAATCTCGATGTGGCTGCCAACGCGCTGAATTCGACGGCGAATTTCCTCAAAGCCCATGGTTGGCGCGCAGGAGCCGGTTACCAGCCGGGCGAGCCGAATTTCGCCGCTATCGAGGCTTGGAATGCGGCCGGGGTCTATCAGAAGGCGATTGCGCTGATGGGTCGGCAGATCGACGAAGGAGGTGGGGCAGCGGCCTCGCGCTAAGTCGTTCAGCAAGGCGTGATGCGCCGGCGCGAGAAAGTTGTTGCCATCGGGAACTGACGGCACGACGTTTGCTTTGATCAGGTTCAGGGGTGGGCATGAGGAGACTCAACATGGCAACCCAGATTGTGATGGACCAGACCGGCGATACACGCCACGAGTTTGATCCTGGCAATGCCGAAGCGCTGGCGCGAGCCGAACGGCGCTTTCGGGAGCTGACCGGAGCCGGCTTCACCGCTGCGCTGCGAACCGGACCCGGCGAGGTCACCCGTATCAGATCGTTCGATCCGACCGCGGAGGAAACGCTGTTCTATCCGCGCCTGGTCGGCGGTTGATCTGAGCTGATCATGATCGCGGCAGTTTGGCTCCGCGGCCCGGCGCGTGCGCGTCTGCACGCGCTGCGCGAGCTCTATCGGCGCTTCTTCGGCGAGAACACGCCGGATGCCCGTGGCCGCCGGCTGCTCGCCGAATGGCTCGCGCCCGCTCAACGCGCGCAATTCGAACAGCACCGGTATTTCGACGTCGTCGGCTGCGACACCGGCAAGACTTATCGCATTCACTACGGTACCGCAGCCAACGTCCACGAAGTCGACGATGAAGGCCGAGCGACGATGGGATGGTGCTTCGTCCCGTCAGGCTTCCTTGTGCCCGGCGACGTGATGCTGGCGCAGAAGATTGCGCTCGAGACCGACGAAAGGGGCGCGCTTGCGCTCGCCAATCGGTTTCCTGCTGCAACGCATTCCGAGCACTTTTACCGGCGGCCATTCTAGCGCCGGGAGGATGGATTCGTGCCGGCTACGAGGCTCCACCTCTCCTTCGGGAGAGGTGGAGCGAACTCGGCAATGATGTCTGTCAGAAGTGTGTGGTGCGGTAGGCATCCAGCGCATGCGCCGCGAAGACACCGATGCTGCAAAGGGCGAGCAGTGCAGAGATCAATTCGATCATAGCGCGTCCTCCCGCAGCGGGTGGGCGACGAGAGTCTGGCAGCAGGCGTAATCCAGGATGATGTCGAGGAAGAATTGCATGGTGGCCGTCCCTGTATTTATTTTGACAACCACTTAACCGGCCATCTGTTTCAGGCGTGTTTCGTCGCATCGGGAAAGGGGTTTCGCCGGGAACCCCGTGGCCTGTTTTGTGCGCCGTGGCGTGGCATCCTGTTGCGAAGCAAAAATCATGGCGCGGGTCGCCGGGTCCGCGCTCGGCGCGATCGCCTTTCATCGCGTCGAGACCGTGTTGTTGCTGCTCTCGGGGATTTCCCTGATCTAGTGACCCACAGACTGGACCGGCGCCGCGCTGGTGTCGCTGCCGTGATGCGTCAGCGGTTTCATGCCGGTGACGGTCCGCAGCAGCACATAGAACACTGGCGTCAGGAACAGGCCGAACACGGTGACGCCGATCATGCCGGAGAACACGGCAACACCCATGGCGCGCCGCATCTCCGAGCCCGCGCCGGTCGAGAGCACCAGCGGCAGCACGCCCATGATGAACGCCATCGATGTCATCAGGATCGGACGCAGCCGTAGCCGGCTGGCCTCGATCGCGGCGCGGATCGGCGTACGCCCGGCGAATTCGAGCTCGCGCGCGAATTCGACGATCAGAATCGCGTTCTTGGCGGAGAGGCCGACGAGCACAATCAAGCCGATCTGGGTGAAGACATTGTTATCGCCCTTGGAGATCCAGACGCCGAACATCGCTGCCAAGAGGCCCATCGGCACGATCATGATGATCGAGAGCGGCAAGGTCAGGCTCTCATAGAGGGCGGCCAGCACCAGGAACACCAGCAGGATCGCCAGCGGGAACACCCAGATGCCGGAATTGCCGGCGATGAACTCCTGGTAGGTCAGGTCGGTCCATTCGAAGGCAAAGCCCGGCGGCAGCACTTCCGCTGCGATCCGCGTCGCCGCTTCCTGCGCCTGGCCCGATGAAAAACCGGGCGCAGCCGCCGCGTTGATGTCGGAGGACAGGAAGCCGTTGTAGCGGATCGCGCGCTCCGGCCCCGCGCTCTGGCGGATCTTGAGCAGCGCCGACAATGGCACCATGTCGCCCGAGGACGAGCGCACCTTCAGCTGCCTGATGTCGTCGGCGCGAGCGCGGAACGGTGCGTCGGCCTGCACGCGGACGGAATAGGTGCGGCCGAACTTGTTGAAGTCGTTGACGTAGTAGGAGCCGAGGTAAATCTGGAGCGTGTTGAACACCTCCGTCACGGGCACGCCCAATTGGAGCGCCTTGGTGCGGTCGATATCGGCGAACAGCTGGGGCACGTTGACCTGGAAGCTCGAGAACACGCCGGCGATCTCCGGTGCCTTCTGCATCGCCGCCATGAATGCCTTGGTCGCTTCGTTCAGCGCCTCATAGCCGAGACCGGCACGGTCCTCGATCTGCAGCTTGAAGCCGCCGATGGTGCCGAGGCCGTTGACCGGCGGCGGCGGGAACATGGCGATGAAGGCTTCCTGGATCCCGCCATATTTCTTGTTCAACTCGGCCGCGATCGCGGGCCCGCTGAGCGAGGGATCCTTGCGCTCGTCGAACGGCTTGAGTGTCGAGAACACGATGCCGGCGTTGGACGAGTTGGTGAAGCCGGAGATCGACAGGCCGGGGAAGGCGACCGAGCTCTCGACACCGGGCTGGGTCAGCGCGATGTCGCTCATCTTGCGGATCACCTCTTCGGTGCGATCGAGCGTCGCGCCATCGGGCAGGCGGGCAAAGCCGACCAGATATTGCTTGTCCTGGCCCGGCACGAAGCCGCTCGGCACTTGCTGGAACAAGAGGGCGGTGAGGCCGACCAGCACCGCGTAGAGGCCCATCACCGCGGCCTTGCCCGAGATCACCCTGGTGACGCTGCCGCTGTAGTTCTCCGAGGAGCGTGTGAAGGCCTTGTTGAAGCCGCGGAAGAACCAGCCAAGGCTCTTTTCCATGATGAGCGTCAGCCGGTCCTTCGGCTCGTTGTGGCCCTTGAGCAGCAGCGCCGACAGCGCCGGGGACAGCGTCAGGGAGTTGACGGCCGAGATCACGGTCGAGATCGCGATCGTCAGCGCGAACTGCTTGTAGAACTGCCCGGTGAGGCCAGAGATGAAGGCGAGCGGCACGAACACCGCGATCAGCACCATCGCGATCGCGATGATCGGCCCCGAGACCTCACGCATCGCCTGATAAGTGGCATCGCGCGGCGACAGCCCGGCCTCGATGTTGCGCTCGACGTTCTCGACCACGACGATGGCGTCGTCGACGACGATGCCGATCGCGAGCACGAGACCGAACAGGCTGAGCGCGTTGATGGAGAAGCCGAACACGTGCATCACGGCGAAGGTGCCGACGATCGACACCGGCACGGCCAAAAGCGGAATGATCGAGGCGCGCCAGGTCTGGAGGAACAGGATCACGACCAGCACCACCAGCGCGATGGCTTCCAGCAGCGTATGGATCACAGCCTCGATCGAGGAGCGCACGAACTGGGTGGGATCGTAGACGATCTGGTAGGACACGCCCTCCGGCATGTTCTTCTTGATCTCGGCCATGGTGGCGCGGACGTTGTCGGAAATCTGCAGCGCGTTGGAGCCCGGCGCCTGGAAGATCGGGATTGCCACCGCCTGCTTGTTGTCGAGCAGCGAGCGCAGGCCGTATTCGGACGCGCCAAGCTCGATGCGCGCGACGTCGCGCAAGCGCACCACTTCACCGTGCGCGCCGGTCTTGACCACGATGTCGCCGAACTGCTCCTCGTTCGCGAGCCGCCCTTCGGCATTGACGGACAGTTGCAGGTCGATACCCCTGACGTTCGGGGAGGAGCCGACCACGCCGGCGGCGGCCTCGACGTTCTGTGCCTGGATCGCTTTGACGATATCGCTCGCGGTCAGGCCGTGCTCGGCGGCCTTCTGCGGATCGACCCAGACCCGCATCGAATAGTCGCCCGCACCATAAAGCTGCACGTCGCCGACGCCCTCGATCCGCGCCAGCCGGTCCTTGACGTTGAGCACCGCGTAGTTGCGCAGATACGTCATGTCGTAGCGGCCGTTCGGCGACAAGAGGTGCACGACCATGGTGAGGTCGGGCGACGATTTCTTGGTGATGATGCCGAGCTGGCGCACCACGGCGGGCAGGCGCGGCTCGGCCTGCTGCACGCGGTTCTGCACCAGCTGCGTCGCCTTGTCGGGGTCGGTGCCGAGGCGGAACGTCACCGTCAGCGTCATCGCGCCGTCGGTGGTTGCCTGGCTCGACATGTAGAGCATGTTCTCGACGCCGTTGATCTGCTCCTCGATCGGCGTCGCCACCGTCTCCGCGATCACCTTGGGATTGGCGCCGGGATAGGTCGCGCGCACCACGACGGACGGCGGCACGACATCGGGATATTCCGAGATCGGCATCGCGAACAGCGAGATCAGGCCGGCAAGGAAGATCAGGATAGAGAGAACGCCGGCGAAAATCGGACGATCGATGAAGAATTTTGAGAGATTCATGGCTTTGCCCCTGCGCGAGAGACAACTCTCCCGTTGTCCGGGACGCAGGTGTCGCCCATGAACCCGGAATCGAGATGCGATGTCTTGGTCGTTATGACTTCGTCATTCCGGGCGCGCGGCTCCGCCTTCGCTCTTTGAGCTTCGGCTCGACAAGCCGCGCGAACCGGAACGACGTAACTAGCGTTGCACCACGTCCTGATTGCTGTGGTTGGATGCCTGCTGCCCTCGCGCTCCCATCGCCGCTACCTCCGTCTTGAGGAGGGCGCCGGGACGCACGCGCTGTAAGCCATTGACCACGATGCGGTCGCCGGACTTCAGGCCCGCGGTGACGATGCGCAGCCCATCGACGGCACCGCCGAGCGTGACCGGCCGGTAGACGGCGCGGCTGTCGTCACCGACCGCCATCACGAACTTCTTGTCCTGGTCGGTGCCGATTGCGCGCTCGTCGATCATCACCAGCGTCTGCTGCTTCGGTTGCCCCATGCGCACGCGGGCGAACTGGCCGGGGATGAGACGCCCGTCCTCGTTGCGGAAGACCGCGCGAACGCGGATAGTGCCGCTCTGGCCGTTGACCTGATTGTCGATTAGCTGGATGTGGCCCTTGGCCGAGAGGCCTCCGGAGGTCCCCATCTCCACCGGGATCTGGTCGAGCTTGCCGCGCTGACCGGAGCCATCTGCAATGGAATTCAGCGCGCGCAGCACGACCTCTTCGTCCGCATCGAACGAGGCGTAGATCGGATTGACGGAGACCAACGAAGTCAGCACCGGGGATGCGGTGCCGGCGGCAACGAGATTGCCGACCGTGACCTCGATCTTGCCGACGCGGCCGTCCACGGGCGCGCGCACCTCGGTGTAGTCGAGATTGAGCTTTGCAGTCTGGAGCGTTGCCTCGGCTGCCTTTACGTTGGCGATCGCTTCACGATTGGCATTCTCGCGCTGGTCGAAATCGCGCCGCGTCACCACGGCGTTGCCGACCAGCTGCGCGCCGCGCTCGAGCTCGCTCTGGGTGAAGACGACGCGCGCTTTGGCGGCCTCGAGCTGGGCTGCGGCCTTGTCGACCTCGGCCGCGTAGGGCGCGGGATCAATCTTGAACAGCACGTCGCCGGCCTTCACCAGCGCGCCTTCGGTGAAATTGGTCGACAGGATCGCTCCTGCCACGCGCGGGCGCAGCTCAACGCGGTTGATCGCCTCGAGCCGGCCGGAGAAATCGTCCCACAGCACGGTCTGCCGTGGCTCGATCATCGCGACGGTGACGGAGACGGCTTGCTCGGCCGCGGCCGCCGTTGCAGTCGCCTGGGCTGTACGAAAATAGTGACCGGTCGCGATCGATCCGGCTACGGCGAGGGCGCCCACGATGGCGACGCCACCGAGAAGGCGGCGAAAGCGGCCGGTGCGGGCGGTATTTTGGGAGGGGGGCATTTGCGCGCTCCAGATATGTAGTGTTCACTACAGATGTGGAGCTGGATATCGCAGCGCAAGATACTTATGTACCGTTCGCTAAGAAAATTGTAGCTGCATACCGCAAGAATTGGAAGACAGCAGAGAAAATAAAGCTAGAACAAATAGATAGGATTTGGCGTTAAGCTTCCAGCAGAACGCGAATTCGGAGGAGAGAGGCAGATGGGCATGGGACGCCCCCGCGAATTCGACGCCGAAACGGCGTTGGACCAGGCGATGGAAGTGTTTTGGCGCCATGGCTATGAGGGCGCCACCATTTCTCAGCTCACAGAGGCCATGGGCATCAACCCACCCAGTCTCTATGCCTGCTTCGGCAACAAGGAAGGCCTGCTGAAGGCCGCGCTCGACCGCTACACCAAGCTGCGCGGCGTCTGGATGGACGAAGTGGTGGCAGCACCGACTGCCCGCGCCGTCGCCGAGCGGATGCTGATGGGCATCGCCGACAAGCAGACCGATCCGGCCAATCCGCCCGGCTGCCTGCTCGTGCAGGGCGGGATTGCCTGCGGCACCGGCTCCGAGAACGTCCCGTTCGAACTCGCCGCCCGCCGTGCCCAGAACGAGGACCAGCTCCGCGACCGCTTTGTTCGCGCCAAGGCCGAAGGCGATCTCAGGGAAGGCGCCGATCCCGCCGCACTCGCGCGCTATGTCTCGGCCGTCGCAGTCGGCATGGGCGTGATGGCGTCCTCAGGCGCGGATCGCGAGGCGCTGCGGCAGGTGGCGAACGTCGCGGTGCAGGCGGTCGAAGCGCAGTCGGCTGACAAAACGTAACGGCCTTGTTATTTCGCAAATTGCATTGAAGCCAGCGCCGGTGGCGGCACAAAGCCGCCGAACTCGCGTTCGAGCAGTTCGGCGAGAGCAATCGTCGTGCGGTCCTCGAGATAAGGCCCGATGATCTGGACGCCGATCGGCAAGCCCGCAGGCGTGCGCTCGATCGGCATAGCGGTTGCCGGCAGTCCGCAGGTCGAAGCGGGGTCTGCCCAGATGAAGCACGCATCGGCGTAAGGATAGAGCTTCCCATCGATGTCCAGTAGCCGCGCGTCGAACGGCTCGGACTGATCATGTGGAAACGCCGGCACGGCGGCGGCCGGGTAGATCACTGCGTCGAAGTCGCGGAACAGCTCGTGCCACCGTTGCTGCAGCTGAAGCCGCGCCGCGTCCGCCGCCAGCCACTCGCGGTGGATCATGGCCCAGCCGCGCGCGCGCTCTGTCGCCAAGCTGCGGTCGTCGGGCGCCAATGCGGCGGCAAGGCCTTGCGCCTCTGCAAGGGCGGCCGGTGTCAGGCGTGGACTTCGCGCTGCATTCAGCAGCTTCATGTAGAGCCGCGCGGACTGGGCGAGATCGGGCAGCGACGCACTTGAACGCGCGACTCGCGCGCCTGATCGTTCGATCCGCTCGGCCAATCGTCCAATGGCTGAACGCACGGCCTCGCCCGTCGGCATCAGCGGATGGCTATCAATCACGAGGATCCTGAAATCCCTGAGTTGGTCATGTCGCGGAGCAGGCAGCGCAAGGCGATAGCCGATCCCGTCGCGCATTTCGTCGGGGCCGGCAATCACGTCGAGCGCCAACGCCAGATCCGCGGCAGTGCGCGTCATCGGCCCAATGACAGCCAGGTCCCCCTGGCTAGGGACGGGCGGTGCCGGCGGCAGGCTGTATCCGCGCAGCGGGACCAGACCGAGACTCGGCTTATGTCCGAATACACCACAGAAATGCGCGGGCACCCGGATCGAGCCGCCGATATCCGAGCCGATCGAGAGCGGACCGAATCCTGCGGCCAGTGCCGCGCCCGATCCGCCTGAGGAGCCGCCGGGCGACCGGCCGAGGTCCCACGGATTGTTCGTCGTCCCATGGATATCGTTGTAGCTCTGGAAATCCCGTAAGCCGATCGGGATGTTGGTCTTGCCTATGATGACGGCGCCCGCCGCCTTCAGTCGCGAGACGACCAGGGCGTCCTCCGCTGGCTGAAAATCCCTGAAATGCGGAAAGCCCCATGTCGTCGGCAGGCCTGCGACGTTGAACGGTTCTTTCATGGTCACGGGAATGCCGAGGAGCGGCCACCGCTCGCCGCGGCCAAGTGCGGCGTCGGCGGCGCGTGCGGCGTCTCGCGCGCGCTCGAAATCGCGGACGATGACGGCATTGATCTGCCCGTCCAACGCCTCGATGCGCGCAATCGTATGCGCGAGCAACTCTGACGCAGAGATCTTGCGCGCGTGCAGGGCGCTCAGCAGTGCGCTGATTGAGCCGTAGTCCAAGTCAGCGGCATCTGCGGCCGGCGCTCGTTGCATCACGGTCTCCATTGTCTCTGATCGTCGCGTCGAGGCTCTTCCGGCCGCGAACGGGTCCGGGGGATCGAACATGCAATTTCGGGAACGGGATGAGAAGGCGGCCGTTGTGGGAACCAGATCTGCCCGCCGGTCGGGGCGGAGGCGGTCGCGATCCGCGATGCCTTCTGAGCGGTTAACGGCGCCGGCTCGACTTGCGAATTCACAATCGGCAATCATGCAATTCTGCGCCTGTTTTGCCCGACGTGTCAAACGTTCCCCCGCGCAGGGCTCGCGCCGCGTGGAGCGAAATTCTTCAATGATTTGTACTGTGCATGGGGTTGTTTTCGCGTTTTTTGTTTGAGCGCCCGGCTGGCAGCAAAGATCGCAACGTCGGCCAATCAAAATCGGTACCGATAGGGGAACGCCTAAGAGTTTTTACACACAGTTCTGGCACGCTCCACGCGTCAAGACCGCACCTGCATCGTCGCATCTCATTGCGCGCACGAAAAGACAGGCCCGCGGCGATCGAGGGGCGTAAGCCATGACTGCAGTTGCGTCGGACGCCGATCGCGCGAAGCGGGGGATCGTGCCGATCCTGCTGTGCGTCGTGCCGTTCAGTCAGATTCCGCTCGACGCCTATACGCCGGGCCTGCCGCAGATGGTGATGGACCTCGCAACTGACGCGGCCTCGATGCAGAATACCGTCACCGCCTACATGCTCGGCATGTCTCTCGCGCTGGTGCCGGTCGGCATCGCCTCCGATACGCTCGGTCGCCGCAACGTTCTACTCGCAGGGCTGTCGGTGCTCATCGCGATGAGCGTTGCCTGCGCGCTGGCCACCAGCGCCTCGCTGCTGCTTGCGCTGCGTTTCCTCCAAGGCATCGGCGGCTGCACCTGTCTCGTCGTTGCCTATGCGGTCGGAGCTGATTGCTTTCGTGGCCGCGAGCTCACGGCGATTTCCGGTCTGCTCGGCGCTGCCTGGGGTCTCGCGCCCGTGCTGGCGCCTGCAGCCGGCGGCTTCATCGTCGAGCTGACGTCGTGGCGCGGAGTCTTCGTCGTCATTGCCATCGCCGCGGCAATCGTCGCCGCAACCGTCATGCTGCTGCTGCCGGAAACATTGCCGGCGGAGCGGCGAGCGCCGTTCGATCCGCGCCGCACCGCCGGCATCCTGCGCGAGGCTCTC
This sequence comes from Bradyrhizobium zhanjiangense, assembly GCF_004114935.1. Taxonomy (NCBI): domain Bacteria; kingdom Pseudomonadati; phylum Pseudomonadota; class Alphaproteobacteria; order Hyphomicrobiales; family Nitrobacteraceae; genus Bradyrhizobium; species Bradyrhizobium zhanjiangense. The sequence continues at coordinate 5,865,137 of NZ_CP022221.1, read as the reverse complement.
GTTCGCCCGGGCTTTCTCGCCTTCGTGCTGGTGTTTGCTGCCGCAGCAAGCGCGCAGTTGGCGTTCGGCGTCGTCGCGCCGTTCTTCTACCAGACCGGCCTCGGTTATTCCGCCGCCATCTATGGCCTCGTCGCGCTGGGACTTGGCGGGGTGAATCTCGCCGGCGAGCTCGGCTGCGCGCATTTCGCGCGCTTCATGCCGGCCCGCATGCTGGGCTTCGGCGCCTTCGCGCTGTTTCTCGCCGGCGCCGCGCTCCTAACGGCAACCGGCATGGTTTTTGGTCTCGATTTTGCGTCGATCACGATCGGCGGCGCGCTGGTGCTCGGCGGCTGCGGCGTGCTGTGCCCGATGATGTACGGCATGGCGCTCGGCCTGTTCGAGCGCGACCACGGCCTGATCGGCGGCCTCATCAGCTCGCTCTGCTACCTCGCGGTGAGCGGCGCCATGGCAATCGCGGCGGTGTTGCCCGAGGCGACCCAGGCACCGATCGGAGGGCTCTACCTCGGCCTCTGCGCCATCGCGGGCACGCTGCTTGCGATCTCGCTGCCCTCGGCGCGCCACGCCACACAGAATTAAGGAAGGAACCAAATCATGACCACCGTCGGTATTCGCGGCACGTTCTTCGACTTCGTCGACGATCCCTGGAAGCACGTCGGCGACGAGCAGGCCGCCGCGCGCTTTCACCAGGACGGCCTCATGGTCGTCACCGATGGCATCATCAAGACGTTCGGCCCTTATGACAAGATCGCCGCCGCGCATCCCGGCGTCGAGATCACCCATATCAAGGACCGCATCATCGTCCCGGGCTTCATCGACGGCCACATCCATCTGCCGCAGACCCGCGTGTTAGGGGCCTATGGCGAGCAACTGCTGCCGTGGCTCCAGAAGTGGGTCTATCCGGAAGAGCTCAAATACCGGGATCGCAACTACGCACGCGAGGGCGTGAAGCGTTTCCTCGACGCGCTGCTGGCGTCCGGCACCACCACCTGCCAGGCGTTCACGAGCTCGTCGCCAGTGTCGACCGAGGAACTGTTCGAGGAAGCGGCCCGTCGCAACATGCGCGTCATCGCGGGCCTCACCGGCATCGATCGCAACGCGCCGGCCGATTTCATCGATACCCCGGAGAATTTCTACCGCGATAGCAAGCGGCTGATCGCGCGGTACCATAACAAGGGCCGCAACCTCTACGCCATCACGCCGCGCTTCGCCTTCGGCGCCTCGCCGGACCTGCTGAGGGCGTGTCAGCGCCTCAAGCACGAGCATCCGGACTGCTGGGTCAACACCCACATCTCCGAGAACCCGGCCGAATGCAGTGGCGTGCTCGTCGAGCACCTGGACTGCCAGGACTATCTCGGCGTCTACGAGAAGTTCGACCTGGTCGGACCGAAATTCTCCGGCGGCCACGGCGTCTATCTCTCCAACAACGAGTTCCGCCGCATGTCGAAGAAGGGCGCGGCGGTGGTGTTCTGCCCGTGCTCGAACCTGTTCCTCGGCAGCGGCCTGTTCCGGCTCGGCCGCGCCACCGATCCCGAGCATCGCGTGAAGATGTCGTTCGGCACCGACGTTGGCGGCGGCAACCGCTTCTCGATGATCTCCGTGCTCGACGATGCCTACAAGGTGGGCATGTGCAACAACACGTTGCTCGACGGCAGCATTGATCCGGCGTGCAAGGATCTCGCCGAAGCCGAGCGCAACAAGCTCTCGCCGTATCGCGGCTTCTGGTCGATCACGCTCGGCGGTGCCGAAGGCCTCTACATCGACGACAAGCTCGGCAATTTCGAGCCCGGCAAGGAGGCCGATTTCGTCGCGCTCGATCCGAACGGCGGGCAAGTCGCGCAAGCGTGGCACCAGTCGCTGATCGCCGACGGCGCCGGGCCGCGTACGATGGACGAGGCCGCGAGCATGCTGTTCGCCATCATGATGGTCGGCGACGATCGCTGCGTCGACGAGACCTGGGTGATGGGCAAGCGTCTCTACAAGAAGGACTGAGGCGGACCGCTGCCAATGAGTGCATCTTCTGACACGGCCGGCCAGCCGGTCGCTCTCGTCATCCAACGTCGCATCGCCGACGATGGCTTTGCCGCGTTCGCGCGGTGGAACGGCGAGGTCGGCGAGGCGCTCAAGGCCTGGCCCGGCTTCCTCAGCCAGGAGCTGGTGCCGCCCCAGCCGCCGGCCCATGTCGACTGGGTGACGATCCTGCGCTTCGCGAGCCCGGCCGCGGCCCGCGCCTGGCTTCAGAGCGATGTGCGGGCGCGGCTCATCGCAGAGGTGCAGCGCTTCTTCGTCGGTTCGGAGGATGTCCATATCCTGCCCGACAGCGGCGTGCAGCGCGACAGCGCGGTCTCCGCCGTGATCTCCTTCAAAGTCCCGGACGGACTCGAAGATGCTTTCCTCAGATGGCAGCAGCGCATCCAGGCCGCAGAAGCCGAGTTCAAGGGATTTTTGCGCCACAAGATCGAGCGGCCGATTCCGGGCCTGCACGACGAATGGATCATCATCCTGTCGTTCGACAGTGATGCCAACCTCAATGCATGGCTGGACTCGCCGTTGCGGCAGTCGCTGCTGCGGGAAGGCGAGCGCTTCAACGCCGGCATGAATGTGAGGCGGGCGAGCTACGGCTTCAATTTCTGGTTCCCGGCCGGCAAGGCGCAGGCTCCGGAGCAAGGGCCTGGCCTGATCTGGAAGAGCAACCTCATCGTCCTTCTGGTGCTCTATCCCGTGGTCTACCTCTGGGGCTACTTCATCAGCGTGCCCTTGATCGACAACCACGGCGTGCCGGTCTGGCTGTCGCTCTTTGTCGGCAATCTCGTCAGCACCCAGCTGCTCGGCTGGTGGCTGGTGCCCGCCGCCTTCAAGATGCTCGATTGGTGGATCTCGCCGAAGGCGACGGTCGGGCGCCAGATCGCAGGCTATGCACTCCTTGCCGCGCTCTATGCCGCGTCGATGGGCCTGTACGCGCTGCTGCTCGCGTGGCATTGGGGACGGTGAGACCGTCCACAACTGGACACGTGACGACCATGTTCGCCCTGACGTTTCTCGGAACCTCGGCCAGCGTTCCGTCGGCGGAGCGCAACCATCCGGCGCTCCTGGTGGAGGCGGCGGGCAAGCGCATTCTGGTCGATTGCGGCGAAGGCACGCAGCGCCAGTTGCTGCGCAGCGGTGCCGGCTTTCGGCGGCTCGACCGCATCCTGCTGACGCATGCCCATCTCGATCACGTGCTCGGTATTCCCGGCCTCTTCTCGACACTCGGTTTGCGGCAGACCTCCGACGTGATGACCATTCATGGCGGACAGGGCACGCTCGATCTCGTCATCCGGATGCTTGCGGGCCTGTGGGGTGCTGGCAGGGCGCCGATTGCGGTGGAGTTCTCAGCCCTGACCGAAGGGCAGGTCATGGACGCCGGCGACTTCATCATCGACTGCTTTCCGGTTCGCCATCGTGACACCGACAGTTTTGGTTTTTCCTTCAAGAGCCCCGCACGCCGCCATGTTCGGCCGGAGCGCCTCGCCGAACTGGGCGTTCCAGACGGGCCGATACGCGGAGAGTTGGCCGCGGGACGACCAGTCGTGATCGCCGATCGAACGATCGATCCGGAAGACGTCCTGGGGCCGCTGAGCGGCGGCAGGAAGCTCGTCGTGATCGGCGACACCGAGACCACCGAAGACCTCTCCAAATACGTTTCTGGCGCCGATCTGCTGGTGATCGAGGCAACGTTCCTCGATCGCGACGTATCGACCGCGCGGAACTATGGGCACCTCACTGCGCGCGATGCGGCTGCGTTTGCGGCCGCGACCAACGTCGGCCAGCTCGTGCTCACGCATCAGTCGGGCCGCTATGAGGACGATGAAGTCCTTGCAGAGGCAGCCAGGATTTTTCCGAACACCCGGATCGCTGCCGACTTCGATCGCATTGCCATCTAGCCTCGAGAGGCCGTTCAGCTCGTCAATCCGGACTTGATGGCGAGGTCCTGCACCTGGCGCGTCACCTGCATCAGGCGCGGCAGCGCCTGGTCGCGAAAGGCCGGCATCTCCATGCGCACCGCATCGATGGTGACGCTCAATCCGGCAATCACGAGACCCTGGGCGTCGAAGATCGGCGCTGCCAGCGTGCGCAGGCCATAGGCGTTCTCGCCGTCGGAGACGGCGTGCCCTTTCTTCTTCACCTGATCGAGCCGGGCGAGCAAGGCGTCGAGATCGGTGAGCGTTCGCTCCGACAGTTTGACGCGCGGTCGCGACTCCAGCCGCGCGATCTGCTCGTCCCGCGCCAGATGCGCCAGCATGACATGGCCGAGCGCGGCGCTATAGGCGGGGATCCGCGTGCCCGGCCGGCGATCCATCTTGTGGCGGTCGAGGCCAGCGCCGACCCGCGCGAGATAGACCACGTCGCCGCCGTCGAGGATGCCGAGCGAAGCCGCATCGCCGACATCAGGCACGAGGTCGCGCAGCAGCGGCTCGACGATCGGTCGCAGCGACCCGTGCGACAGCACGGTGTAGCCGAGATCGAGACAGGCAACGCCGAGGCGGAACCGGCGGCTGTGCGGAACGGCCTGGAGGTAGCCGAGTTCGATCAAGGTCTGGATCAGCCGGAACGCCGTTCCGCGATCGAGGTCGGCCCGTGCGGCAATCTCACTCAGGGTCAGCTCGAAGGCCTCGCTGGTGAAACTCTTGAGCACAGCAAAGGCCTTGCCGACGGAAGCGACGTAATTCTTTGGATTTTTCGCGTCAGTGTCCGATACGCGCTTCGTGGCCTTCTTTTCGACCTTGGCCAAGCTCGAATGTCTCGCCATGACATGTCCCCTTGACGTGGCGGCAAGCTGATTTTACGACGGGACAATCCAATAACAAATGTTCGCATTCCGAACAACATCGATTTGACAATCGGAGGAAATTTGTCGACATCATCGCTGCACCCTCATGGCGTGTTCTCCGCCGCGCTGACACCGCTCGATGCCGAGCTCGCCCCCGATCATGCGCGCTTCGTCGCGCATTGCCGCTATCTGCTCGACGAAGGCTGTGACGGCATCGCGCTGCTCGGCACGACCGGTGAGGCGAACTCGTTCTCGGCCACTGAGCGCACCGCGCTGCTCGAAGCAGTGGTCGCCGCCGGCATCGCGCCGCAGCGGCTTCTGCCGGGCACTGGTGTCACCGCCCTCAACGAGACCATCGCCCTGACGCGTCATGCGCTCTCGGTCGGCGTCGATACCGTGGTGATGCTGCCGCCGTTCTACTACAAGGGCGTCAGCGACGACGGCATTTTCGCGTCGTACAGCCAGGTCGTGCAGCGCATCGGCGATGCCAGGCTCAAGATTGTGCTCTATCACATCCCGCAGATGTCGGCGCAGCCGATCTCGCATGCGCTGATCGAGCGGCTGCGCGCGGCTTATCCAGCGACGTTCACCGGCATCAAGGATTCCTCCGGCGACTTCGCCAACATGACCGCGATGGTCGAACGTTTTCCCGGCTTTTCGGTCCTGGTCGGCGCCGATCCTTTGTTGCTGCCGCTGCTGCGCAAGGGCGGCGCCGGCTGCATCACCGCGACGTCCAATCTCGTGGCGCGCGACCTTGCCTATGTCTACAAGCACTTTGGCGACAGCGACGACGACGCAGCGCTCAAGGCCGCGCAGGCGCGCATCGTCAGGGCGCGCGAATTGGTCTCGCGCTTCCCGCAGATGGCCTCGCTGAAGGCGCTGGTGGCCGCACGCACCAGCCATGCCGGATGGCAGCGGTTGCGTCCGCCGCTGGAATCCTTGCCAACGGCTCAAGTGAAAGAGCTGCTTGCGGATGCCACTGCATTCGCAGCCGCCATTTAGCCGCGAGGCCGGCGGCGAGGCGATCCGATGTCCGACTCTTTCCAGGATGCGCTGTCCGGGCTCGCCGACATCGTCGGCGACAAGCACGTCATCGCCTCCGGAGCCGACCAGGAGCCCTATGTGGTGGACTGGCGCGGCCGCTATCACGGTCGCGCGGTCGCGGTGGTGAAGCCCGGCTCGACCGCCGAGGTCGCCGCCGTCGTCAAATACTGCGCGGCGAGGCAGCTTGCGATCGTGCCGCAGGGCGGCAATACCGGCATGTGCGGGGCCGCGACGCCGGACGATCGTGCGGGCAATGTCGTGATCCGGCTCGACCGTATGCGGGCCGTGCGCGACGTCAGCCCGCTCGCCAACACGATCACGGTGGAAGCCGGCTGCATTCTCGCCGAGGTGCAGAATGCGGCCCGTAGCGTCGATCGCTATTTTCCCTTGAGCCTGGGTGCCGAGGGTTCCTGCCAGATCGGCGGCAACATTTCCACCAATGCCGGCGGCACGGCCGTGCTTCGCTACGGACCGACACGCGACCTCGTGCTCGGGTTGGAGGTCGTGCTGCCCGACGGGCGCGTCTTCAACGGCCTGCGCGCGCTGCGCAAGGACAACACCGGTTACGCGCTCAAGCAGCTCTTCATCGGCGCAGAGGGCACGCTCGGCATCGTCACGGCGGCGGTCCTGAAACTGTTTGCGCCGCCGCGCAGCTCAGCGCTGGCGCTGCTGAAACTGCAAGGCGTCGAGCAGGCGCTCGAGGTCATGCAGCGCCTGCGCGGTGTGGTTGGCGACCGGCTCGGCAGCCTCGAGATCATGTCGCGCTCGCAGATCGAGGCGATTGCGGAGACCGTGCCGCATGTCACGATCCCATTCGAGCTGACGACGCCGTGGTATCTGATCGTCGAGTTGACCGATACGCTTGCAGGCGTTGACCTCAACGAGCCGCTCGCCACGGTGCTCGCGGAGGCGATGGAGGCCGGGCTCACTGACGACGTGATCCTGGCGTCGAGCCTGGCGCAGGCCAAGGCGATCTGGGCGGTCAGGCACAGCGTGTCCGAAGGCAACAAGCGCAGCGGCTATGTCGTGTCGCATGACAGCGTGGTGCCGTTGGAGCGTCAGGCGGCCTTCGTCGCCAACGTCGAGGCCCGGATCAAGGCTGCCGTGCCGCATGCGCGCGTCGTGATGCACGGCCATATCGGCGATGGCAATCTCCACGTGATCGCGCTGATCGACCGCGCGCATTGTCAGGACCCCGCTGCAACGGCCGCGCTGGTGGCTGAGATTAACGAGATCGTCGATGACGAGACCGCAGCGCAAGGCGGAGCCATCAGTGCCGAGCACGGCATTGGCATTACGAATCGCGGCCGGCTTGCGCGCGTCACCGATCCTCTCGACATCGAGCTGATGCGTGACATCAAGCAACTGCTCGATCCGAATGGCCTGATGAACCCGGGCAAGATCTTTACTGTCGGAGGCGCGCGACGATGATCAGCGTCCGCCTGCTTGCCGACGACCTCACCGGTGCGCTCGACGCCGCGGCGGAGTTCGTCGGCCTCTGCGGGCCGTTCGACGTCACCTGGCCGGAAGCGTCTGCGGCGCAGGGCTCTCAAAGCCTGGCGATCGACAGCGGCACACGCGAACGTTCCAAAGCCGAGAGCATCGAGATCGTTGGACGACTGGCGCCGCTGCTCCGCGGGGCGACGATCGCCTACAAGAAAGTCGATAGCCTCCTTCGCGGCGCGTGGGCGGCCGAGCTCAGCGCCTGCCTGCGCGGTGGCGATTGGGCGTCCTGCGTGGTCGCGCCCGCCTTCGACTATCAGGGGCGGCGCACCGTGGGTGGCCAGCAATTTGCGCGCACGGTGCAAGGCGAGTGGCACCGCGTCGGCGACAATCTGCTTGCCCAGCTGCGGCAGGAAGGCATCGAGGCCCGGCAGGGCGGGGCCGACACGCTGTCGCAGGCCGGCGTTCAGGTCTTCGACGCCGAAAGCGACATCGACCTCGATCGGGTCGTCGAGATGGGACGGCGCATGCCGGGACCCGTGCTATGGTGCGGCAGCGGTGGGCTCGCCGGCGCGCTCGCCCGCAGCCATCGCGCCGATGCGCCGAGCCAATTGAAGCTGCCGGTGCTGGGGCTGTTCGGCTCGGATCAACCCGCGACTGCGTCTCAGCTGGCTGCGTGCGGCGAGGCAACCATCGCGCTTGCGGAAGGCGAGGGCGCGGCGCCTGTGCGGCGCAAGCTGGCCGATGACGCCGTGGCGCTGGTTAAATTCTCTCTCGCCGACGGCCTGACGCGCGCGGAGGCGGCGCAGCGGATCGCGCGCGAAATGGCGGCGCTGATCGCGGCGCTCCAACCTCCGGGCACGCTGATCGCTGCTGGCGGCGAGACCCTGAAGGCGGCGTGCGTTACACTAGGCGCGCATGCGCTCCAGGTGACGGGACGTATCGTGCCGGGGTTGCCGCGCTCGATCTTGCAGGGCGGCCGGTGGGCCGGAGTGGACGTCATCTCGAAGTCCGGTGCATTCGGCCCCAGCGAGCTCTGGCGCGATCTGCTTCGGGACAATCATTTGCTCAACATGAGGAGTCCGACATGACCTCTCGTCATCTTGCCATCACCATGGGTGATCCCGCCGGGATCGGACCGGAGATCATCGTCAAGGCTTGCGTCGGACTGAAGGACCGGATCGCGAAGGGCGATCTGCGCCTGCTGATCATCGGCAGCGGCGCGGCGCTTGATGGCGCAAAGGCCTCGCTCGGCGCTGACATTGCCATCCCCGAGGTGAGCGACAAGGATGGCGATTGGCCAAATCTGTGTTTCCTCCAGGCCGACGCCGAGGGCGAACCGATCAAGCCCGGCGTGCTCAGCGCGGATGGCGGCCGCTTTGCCTACAAGGCGATCGAGCAGGGCGTGCGCCTGACGCAGGCGGGCCGCACCGCGGCCATCGTCACGGCACCGCTCAACAAGGAAGCCCTCAACAAGGCCGGCTATCATTTCCCTGGACATACCGAGATGCTCGCGCATCTCACCGGCGTGCGCGGCTCGGTGATGCTGCTTGCCCATGGCAACATGCGCGTCAGCCACGTCTCGACTCATGTGGCGCTGGAGGACGTGCCGAAGCGCCTGACGCCGGAGCGCCTGCGCATGGTGATCGACCTCACCAACGACGCGCTGCGCCGGCTCGGCATCGAAAGGCCGAAGATCGCCATCGCCGCGCTCAATCCGCATGCGGGCGAGGGCGGCCTGTTCGGCCGGCAGGACATCGACGTGTCGGCGCCGACGATCGCCAAGGCAGTCGCTGACGGTCTCGACGTCGTCGGTCCGGTGCCGGGCGACACCATCTTCGTGAAGCTGCGCGCCGGCCAGTATGATGCCGCGGTCGCGATGTATCACGACCAGGGCCACATCCCCGTCAAGTTGCTCGGCTTCCAGGTCGATCCCGCCACCGGCCGCTGGCAGGAGCTCTCCGGCGTCAACATCACGCTGGGCCTGCCGATCATTCGCACCTCCGTCGATCACGGCACCGCCTTCGACATCGCCGGCAAGGGCATCGCCAACGAGCACAGCTTGATCGAGGCCATCGACTATGCCGAGCGGCTGGCCGTCGGCGCTTCTACATCCAAGTCATGAGATCGAACGCACGATGACCAACGCCTTCACGCCCATTGAAATTCTTCGCCCCTCTATCCTGGAGTTTGGCTGCGGTACGATCGCCGCCGCGGCACGCTTCGCCGAACGGATCGGCGCCAAACGGCCGCTGGTGATTTCGGACCCGTTCAACGCGCGTCGCGTCGACACGCTGGCGCTGCCGGGTGCCGTGAAGGTGTTCGGCGATGTGAAGCCCGAGCCGGACCTGCCTAATCTTGAGAAGGCGGTCGCGATAGCGCGCGACGTCAAGCCCGATCTCGTGGTCGGCTTCGGCGGCGGCAGCGCGATGGATCTGGCCAAGCTGGTGGCGGTGATGTGCACGAACGACGTGGCCTTCGCCGACATCGTTGGGCCGGAGAAGGTGGCCGGTCGCAGCGTGGCGCTGATGCAGATTCCCACCACCTCGGGCACCGGCAGCGAAGCCGGCACCCGAGCGCTCGTCACCGACCCCGTGAGCCAGAACAAGCAGGCGGTGCAGAGCCGCTTCATGCTGGCTGACATCGCCATCGTCGATCCGGATCTGACAATGACGGTGCCGAAAGAGGTCACCGCAGCGACCGGCGTCGATGCGCTGGCGCATTGCGTCGAGGCCTACACCAGCCGCAAGGCGCATCCCACGATCGACCTCTATGCGCGCGAAGGCGCGCGGCTGGTTGGGCAGTATCTCAAGCGGGCGGTGGTCGATGGTAGCGATCGCGAGGCGCGTGCCGGCCTGGCGCTGGCCTCGCTCTATGGCGGCTATTGCCTCGGGCCGGTGAATACGACCGCCGGCCATGCGGTCGCGTATCCGCTCGGCACGCGTCACCATGTGGCGCATGGGCTCGCCTGCGCGGTGATCTTCCCGCACACGCTGGCCTTCAACATGCCGGCCGTGGAGGCGAAGACCGTCGCGGTGCTCCAGGCACTTGGATTGCCGAAGCAGGGCGATGCAAAGCTGGCGTTCGACGCAACCTACAAGTTCTGCGCCGATCTCGGTATCGAGATGCGGCTGTCGGCTCTCGGCGTGCCCAGGGACGACCTCGGCGTCATGGCCGACGAGGCGCACGCCATTCGCCGCCTGCTCGACAACAATCCGCGCGACCTTAGCCGGGATGCGATCCTGAACATGTACGAGGTCGCGTTCTAAAGCATGATCCGGATAGTGGTTTTCCGAAAAGATCATGCTCAAACAATAAGCTAAGGCGCGATGCATCGCGCTTTAGCCATCTCCGCCGCTCGTTCGCGGCACCAATCAACAACACTGAAAACAGAGGAAACTTCGATGAGATCGATGTGGCTTGTTCTTGCCTCACTCATGCTGCTGGCGACCTCGCCGGCAAAGGCCCAGGACGGTTATCCATCCAAGCAGGTGACGGTGATCGTTCCGTTCGCCGCCGGCGGTACCGCCGATATCTTCGCCCGCATGGTCTCCAACCATTTGCAAGCGAAGTTCGGTAAGCCGTTCGTGGTCGAGAATGTCGGTGGCGCCGGCTCGATCCTCGGCGTGACGCGGCTGGCGAAGTCGGCGCCTGACGGCATCACGCTCGGGCTTGCGAGCACGTCCGCGCTCGCGATCAACCCGTCGCTCTTTGGTCCGAAGCTCAGCTACCAGCCGGACAAGGATCTTGCGCCGGTTGCCCAGATCAGCGTCGTGCCAAACGTGCTTGTCGTGAACCCCAACAAGATCAAGGCACGCACCGTGCCGGAGCTGATCGCTTATCTGAAGGCGAATCCGGACAAGGTCTCGTTCGGCTCGGCCGGCGTCGGCACCTCGCAGCATCTGGCCGCCGAGCTGTTTCAGCAGATGACCGGCACCAAGATGGTGCACGTACCCTACAAGGGCTCCAGCCAGATGCTGACGGACCTGTTGAGCGGCCAGATCGATCTCGCCTTCGACAACGTGCCGCTGTTGCTGCCGCAGGTGAAGACCGGCCAGCTCGCACTGCTCGCGACCGCGACGCCGAAGCGGGCCGCCTTCGATCCCGAAGCTCCCGCCGTCGCCGAATTCCTGCCGGGCTTCGAGGCCGTGGCCTGGCACGGCTTCTTCGTCCCGGCCGGAACGCCGAAACCGATCGTCGAAAAGCTCTCCGCCGAGATCCGCGCCTTCATGCAGCAGCCGGACACGGTGCAGAAATTGGCCGAGCTCGGCGCCACTGCGGTCGCGGTCGATTCCGAGCCGTTCGCGGCCTACATCACCGCTGAGACGGCGCGCTGGAAGAAGGTGATCGAGGCGGCGAACATCAAGCTGGACTAAGCGCCAAAGGCTCGCTGCTTGCCGATGGAAGCTCCCGGTTTGTCGTCCTCAGGAAGAGGAGTTCGACGATGGACGTCATTCTCCGCCACTCAGTCGTGAAGAAAACGGCCCGCCAAGCGGGCCGTTGACGTCACAAGTCGATCAAATCCTTACTGCTCGGTGCAGACCTTGACGGTCTTCACGGCGGCCTCGGCTTCCGTCTTGGTTTTGTAGACGCCGTCACCAACGACTGTCGTGGTGGTCGTCGTCGGCTTAGTATCTACGACTGTGCACTTCTTAGTCGTAGCATCACGCGCAATGTAAAATTCGGCAGCCAGCTGCCTGATTGCCAAGAGCGAAAGCGGCAAGGGCTCCGCACACGATCAGTTTTTTCATAAGCGCTCCTCCATTCAATCAAGAATAGTCACGCAACTGGAGAGTAGTAAAAGTTCCGAATGTTCCCGGTCGTGCTGAGGCGGACTGCTGCGAGAGGGGATTAATTCTCTTGGCAGAGTGTGCGCGAGGTGCCGAACTTTCCCGATAAAGGAACCCGCGATCCTGTCGGGTGTTGTAGGCTACTTGCATTCTGGAGGTCTGCAGATTGCCGTACTCGGGCCGCTCCACGGCGATGTCCAGGCGCGCCCTGTCTCGGGAGCAGTGGACCACAGGCTGCACGGTGCGTACCGAAAGCCGCACGGGCGAAAGCGTGCTCGAAGGCATGGAGATCGAGGCCTTCCCGAGGAGGTCTGCGCCGACGTTGCGGGAGTATCGGTAGATCGATCGGGAGAGCGGACCTACATCGCGCCCCCCGTGAGCGTCGCATCATCGAAGAGATCGACTGAACTTGCCAAATAGGAGAAACGACTATGAAAGCTATCGGACTGGGATTCCTCGCAGCCACCCTTTTGGGATCCGCCGCGGCGGCCGCCCCGCTCAATCCGACCGCCGTCGGTTCGACCGAGGTCTCGGACATCCAGCAGGTGCGCCTAGTTTGCAACGAGTACGGCCGCTGCTACCGGACCCGCGGCCCTCGTTACGTCCAGCGCTACTACGGCGGTGACGACGGCTATGTGGTCCGCCGCAGCTATGGCTATTACGGCGGTCCAGGATATTACGATCGCGGCTACGGCTACTATGGCGGCGGCCCGAGCATCGGCTTCAGCTTCGGCACCCGCAGTTGGTGAACGACGAAGGGCCGCTTTCGAAGCGGCCCTTCAATGCCGGATTGGGAATCGTGAGATGTCGAATCTTGCGACGCTGATCGGCAAGAAGCAGCAGCTCCGGGGCCGTCCTCTTGATAATCGGTGATAATCGGCTTGATCAGAAATTAGTTTAAACGGATCTCATAGCGACGTTTGAGCCGGTCGCTTGTAGTCTTTGCTGCGTATTGAACGCGTGCAAGATCGCAGCCTTCCTGTGCGATGACATGCAGCTTCCAGTCCGAGGTACCGGGTCGGTAATCTGGCCCGAATTCAACTTCGATGGAGACGACCTTTTCTGTGCCTGGAAAACTCCGGATCTCCTGCAGCGCAATTCGCTCAAGCTCGTCCCTCGAAACCGGTGATCTCGACACCGTTCGCTCCTAAAGGTGGAGGCGGCTGCTTGAGCCGCGCTTGACTCAATGCAGTCAATGACCTCGACGTTCCTCTCAAGATGAGACGGCGCATCGCGATCGCTCCAAGCTCGCGCCGATCTTATGAGCTGATCAGCGCAATTGCCGCAGAGCCTCCGGAGTCAGCGCGTATCGACTCCCCACCTTTTCTAACCAGCGTGCTTTAAGCATACGCCTTGCCGTGTAGAACCCACACAGTGGACGGTTGCCTCCTGGTTGAAGCCGTCGCGTTCGAGCAGATAACCATAGAGGGTCGATGAGGGGGTGGCGCTCTCGATTTTTAGGAACGAGCGCCCCCCGCAGCCAGTTCAATGATCAGTCTTGCGTGCTGTCCTTTCGCAAAACCGGTGCGATTGCCAAGTTTTCCCGATGCCCTTCCCAAAGGGTGACCCCGATTGGCCCCAGCTCCAATGCCCCCCAATATCCCCGCGAGCTGGGGCCATTTTTCTGGAGGCCTCAGCTCATCCCATTGCCTGGAGCTGAGGCCTTTTCGTCGCATCCGTGAGCGGAATTAAACAGGACAAGGCCGCCAACTAAGGCGCTCCTACTTACAGCCCCGATGTTCACAGAAGGACTAGACCGCCAACGCTGGCGCAGCTATATGACCGGCCTGCGAGCCGCTGATTTGCAAAACTTTCAGCCGGCCTTGCAAAACTTCCGAAGAAAGCTTAGCGATATCAAGCACTTCGGTGGGGAATGGTGTAACGGTAGCACAACAGACTCTGACTCTGTTTGTCTTGGTTCGAATCCAGGTTCCCCAGCCAGTTCCGGCGCTCTTTCTCTAGTCGTAACCTCTCGGCATCTGCGCGGCAGGGGCGGTTCGTTGGCGGCACCGCCGCTCGCGACCGTTTGCCTCATCTGAAAAATCGCGTTTCCAGGTCGGATCTCCGCGCACTCCATCGTCCTTGAGTTACACAACCCAAGGAGAATCCGTGATGTCCTATGTCGATGGTTTCGTGCTGGCCGTGCCGAAGGACAAGATCGAGGCCTACAAGACGCTGGCAACGACTGCCTGCGCACTCTGGCTGGAGCACGGCGCGCTCGACTATGTCGAATGCATCGGCGACGACGTCCCCTATGGCGAGCTCACCTCGTTTCCGCGCGCGGTCATGGCGAAGGAGGACGAGATCGTGGTTTTCTCCTGGATCGTCTACCGCGACCGGGAGACCCGCGATGCCGTCAACAAGAAGGTGATGGCGGACCCGCGGCTGAAAATGGACGGCATGCCGTTCGATGGCAAGCGCATGATCTATGGCGGCTTCACGACGCTGCTTCGGGCAGGCGACATCGCGACCTGACGGTGTCCGTTACTTGATCTTGTCGTAGGCCGCGGCGAAATCGTTGAGTGGCATCGGGATCGCGATCGTCTCCTTGGCCATGTTCTGGAAGGAGACCTTCAACTGCTTGCCCGACCTCAAGGCGGCCAGCAGGTCCGGCGCGACCGGCGTCGAGGCGTAGCAGCCGCGGTTCTCGCAGGTCTGGATCTGGAGATCGAACGCCTTGCCCTCGTCGACCTGGAGCTTGGCGCCGACGGGAAGGTTGAGGCCGAGCGGCAATTGCAGCAGCGCAATCGGCGTGCGGGTGTCGGGCGCGATGCGGATGTTGATCAGGATGACGGTCTGGCCGGTCTTGGTGAGCACCGCGTTCTGCTCCATCGCGCATTCGAGCGGCGCCTCGCGGCTCGCGCTGGTGCAGCGCACGATCCAGCCGGGCTGCCCCGGAGCGCCGTCCGCCTGTGCTTGCGTCGGGGCAGGCGCGGGCTGCGTGGCCGGGGCAGGAGAAGCGGCGTTCTTCTTGGCGCCTTGCTGGGCGTGTGCGGCGCTGGTCGACAACAGGACAGTGGTGGCGAGGGCGACAAGTCTGGATTGCATGAGCATGGCGAAACCGCGTTAGCTTGAATCGAGGTCTCGCTGTAGCGTCGCGGAAGGTGCGGCGCAAGCTTACTCGGCGGCTTGCTTGACGCTGCGGCGCTCGGCCGCCTCGTCCCCTTCGCCGTCACCCGAACGGCCCCAACCCGAGAACCAGTTGTTGAGCTCGTCGAGATAGAGATAAACCACTGGCGTGGTGAACAGCGTCAGCGCCTGGCTGACGATCAGGCCGCCGACCATGGCGTAGCCGAGCGGTTGGCGGATCTCTGCGCCGGTGCCGTGGCCGAGCATCAGCGGCACGCCGCCCAGCAGCGCGGCCATCGTCGTCATCATGATCGGGCGGAAGCGCAGCAGCGCGGCCTGGCGGATCGATTCCGCCGGTGTCTTGTGTTCGTCGCGCTCGGCGACGATCGCGAAGTCGACCATCATGATGCCGTTCTTCTTCACGATGCCGATCAGGAGGATGATGCCGATCAGCGCGATCAGGCTGAAGTCGAAGCCGGCCGCCATCAGGATCGCGAGCGCGCCGACGCCGGCCGACGGCAGGGTCGACAGGATCGTGATCGGATGGATGTAGCTCTCGTAGAGGATGCCGAGGATCAGGTAGACCACGACGAGCGCAGCGAGGATCAACAGCGGCACGGTGCCGAGCGATTGCTGGAACGCCTGCGCGGTGCCCTGGAAGCTCGAATTCAGCGTCGGTGGCGCGCCGAGCTCCACCATCGCCCGCTGCACGGCCTCAGTGGCCTGGCCGAGCGCGACGCCTTGCGCGAGGTTGAAGCTGATCGTGATCGCCGGGAACTGACCCTGATGGCTGATCGAGAGCGGGCGGACCGGATCGGTGGTCCAGGTCGCGAAGGTCGACAGCGGCACCTGTTCGCCGGTCAGCGGCGACTTCAGGTAGAGCTTGTTCAGGCTATCGAGATCGCCCTGCATCTCCGGCAGGATCTCGAGGATCACCTTGTAGGTGTTGAGCTGGGTAAAATACTGCGTGACCTGCCGTTGGCCGAAAGCGTCATACAGCGTGTCATCGATCATCTGCGGCTGGATGCCGTAGCGCGAGGCGGTGTCGCGGTTGATCTTGAGCTGCACCGTGGTGCCCTGCGTCTGCTGGTCGGTCGCGACGTCGCGCAGCTCCGGCAGCGTCTGCATTTTGGCGAGGATCTTTGGCGCCCAGTCATTGAGCTCGGCGAGATCGGCGTCCTGCAGGGTGAACTCGAACTGCGTACGGGTCGGCCGGCCGCCGAGCCGGACGTCCTGGGCCGCCTGCATGTAGAGGCGAGCGCCCTCGACCTTGTCGAACTGCGGACGCAGGCGCGCGATGATCTGCTGAGCCGAGGCCTCGCGCATGTCGCGAGGCTTGAGCGTGATGTATAGGGCGCCGTTATTGCCGGCGCGTCCGCTGCCGCCGATCGCCATGGCAACGCTGGCAACATCGGGATCGGCCAGGATGATCTTGCCGAGCTGCTCCTGGCGTCTGACCATTTCCTTGAACGAAATGTCCTGCGAGGCTTCGGACGTGGCCGTGATCAGGCCGACGTCCTGTTGCGGGAAGAAGCCCTTCGGGATCAGGACGAACAGGTAGATCGACAGTCCGAGCGTGGCGAAGAAGATCGCGAGCGTGGTGCGGCGCCAGGCCAGGGCGTGGTCGAGCACATATTCGTAGCCGCGCAGCATCCCGTCGAAGGCGCGCTCGCTCCATTGGTAGAACTTGCCGTGGGTCACTTCGCCATGCGCGCGCAGGAAGCGCGAGGCCATCATCGGCGTCAGCGTCAGCGACACGAACATCGAGACGAAGATCGTCATCGCCAGCACCACGGCGAATTCGCGGAACAGGCGTCCGATGATGCCCCCCATCAAGAGCAGGGGGATCAGCACCGCCACCAGCGAGATGCTGATCGAGACGATGGTGAAACCGATTTCCTTGGAGCCCTTGAAGGCAGCCGCGAGCGGGGATTCCCCTTCCTCGATGTAGCGGGTGATGTTCTCGAGCATCACGATGGCATCGTCGACCACGAAGCCGACCGCAATGGTGAGCGCCATCAGCGACAAATTGTCGAGCGAATAGCCGGCCACCCACATCAAGGCGCAAGCGCCCAATAGCGCCAATGGCACCGTGACCGTGGGGATGACCGTCGCCCAGAAGCTGCGCAGGAAGATGAAGATGACCATGACCACGAGCGCGATGGTCAGCAGCAGCGTGAACTGGACGTCCTCGACCGCGGCACGGATTGTCGTGGTGCGGTCGCTGATCAGCTCGATCTTGATTGCGGGCGGAATGGCGGCCACCAGCCGGGGCAGGGTGGCCTTGATCCGGTCGACAGTCTCGATGACGTTGGCACCGGGCTGCTTGAAGATCACCAGGAACACGCCGCGCTTGCCGTTGGCCCAGGCCGCCTGCTTGGCGTCTTCAGCGCCGCTGACCGCCTGGCCGATATCGCGGATTCGCAAGGGGCCACCATTGCGATAGGCGATGATGACGTCGTTCCAGTCCTTGGCGTGGGTGAGCTGGTCGTTGGCGTAGATCGTGTAGGCGCGCTTGGGCCCGTCGATATTGCCCTTGGGGCTGTCGACCGTGGTGATGGCGATCTGGCTGCGGACGTCCTCCATCGACAGGCCCTTGGCGACGAGTTTCGCCGGGTCGATCTGAACGCGGATGGACGGCTTCTGCTGGCCGCCGATGAAGACCTGCGCGACGCCGGAGAGCTGGCTGATCTGCTGGGCGAGCTGGGCGTCGACGGCGTCGCTGACGCTGGTCAGCGGCAGTGTATCGGAGGTCGCCGACAGCAGCAGGATCGGGGCGTCCGCCGGGTTGACCTTGCGGTAGGTCGGCGGCGAGGGCAGGTTCTTCGGCAGCTGGCCGCTGGCGGCGTTGATGGCACCCTGAACGTCGTTGGCTGCGCCGTCGATGCTGCGATTGAGGTCGAACTGGATGGTGATCGACGCCGTACCCAGATAGCTCGTCGATGTCATCTGGGCGATGCCGGGGATCTGGGCGAATTGCCGCTCGAGCGGCTGCGCCACCGACGAGGCCATCGTCTCGGGGCTGCCGCCCGGCAGGTTGGCGGTGATCTGGATGGTCGGGAAGTCAACCTGCGGCAGCGGTGCGACCGGCAGCAGGGGGTAGGCGACGAGGCCGACGAAGAGAATGCCGGCCATCAGCAGCGAGGTGCCGATGGGATAACGGATGAAGGGTGCCGAAATCCCGCCCGCGATCATTCGTGTCGCACCTTGTTCTGGGCCGGATCCGAGCTCGCCACCGCTGTCGAGACGAGGCTTCCAGGCTGCACCTTGAACTGACCGCCGGTGATGACCTGCTGCCCGGGCGTGAGGCCTTCATCGATGACCGAACGTCCATCGATGCCATAGCTGACCTTGATCTTGTGCACTTCGGCCTTGTTGTCCTGATTGACGGTATAAGCGTACAGGCCGTTGGTCGAATGCTGGACCGCATCATCGGGAACCACGGTTGCATCCTTCAGCGTCCGCACCAGAAGACGCGTTGAAACCGACTGGCCCGGCCACAGCGTGTGGTCCTTGTTGTCGAACACCGCCTTGAGCCGAATAGTCCCGCTTGTCGTGTCGACCTGATTGTTGATGACCGCGAGCTTGCCTTTGGCCAGCGTCTTCTTGCCGTCGGTGGTGAAGGCGATCACCTTGAGCGCGCCGGCCTGCTGGCCTTCGGTGATGTAGGGGAGCTGGTCTTCCGGTGCCGTGAAGATCACGGCGATCGGCTCGACCTGCGAGATCGTGACGATGCCGGTCTGCGTCGAGGCGTTGACGATGTTGCCGATGTCGACTTGGCGCAGCCCTGCGACGCCCGTGATCGGCGCCTTGATCTGCGTGTAGTCGAGTTGGGTCTGGGCGTTGGCGATTGCCGCTTCGTCGGCCGCGATCTGGGCGGTGAGCTGGGCGACAGTGGAACGCTGGGTATCGACCCGCTGCGCGGTCGCGAATTCGCCGAGCCTCATGGCGCGCTGCAGCTCGAGATTGGCGTTGGCGAGGTTCGCCTCGTCCTGCGCCTTCTTGGCTTTGGCCTGATCGAGCGCGGCTTGATAGGGGCGGGGATCGATCGAGACCAGAAGGTCGCCCTGCTGGACGATCTGGCCTTCGCGGAAGGCGAGCTTGTCGATCTGACCATCCACTCGGCTGCGGACTTGGACGGTGTTGAAGCCCTGCACCGTGCCGAGACCGGTCAGATACACTGGGAAGTCGGTCTTCTGAACCGGCGCAACGCTGACGGGAACGGCCTGCTGGCGAGGCGCTGCTTTTTGTGTCGTCTGGGTTTTTCCGGCCCCGGGCGAGCCGTATTTCTGCCAGCCATAGTAACCCGCGGAGGCCACGGCCGCGATGATCAGAATCCAGAGGATCGGCCGTGTTTTTTTCATATCGGCTCGGCGGCGCTCGTGCCCCCAAGCTACGAATTATGGGGCAATCATAGGGTTCCAGCGCGCTTGTATAATACACGCCAAGTTCCAGTGTAAACAGCACTATCGGTCGAGAATCCTAAACAATTGGAAAGCTTTGCACCGCATGCAGCAGGCTGGCGCGGCGGTGTGCAAGGCTGCATTTTCCGGAGCCCGGATGATGCGCGCGCGAACTCTGTACAATGCGCGCAGTCCGTGTGTGCGGCGATGAGGGGCGCCGCGCGGACGACCCACCACGCCGGTGCGTCACGAGAACGGTTCTAAATCGCGCGCAGGCTGTTTCGGTTGTCAGGAAAATCAGCATCGGTCATATCGGCGCCGCCACAACGGGAGCGCAGGGATGGACGAATTGAACGGCAAGCTGATCGCGTGTCAGATTCTGATCACGGGGCTGATCGCGCGCGTCGCCAACGAGCAGCGCGATCCCTTGCGCTTCCTCACCGACTTCCGCGACGAGATCAAAGCCGTCGTCAACGGCGTCAACATCGCCGGTATGGACAGTACCGATCGCGTGCGCGCCGTCGCGCAGAAGACCGTCGACGAATTGTTCTCGCTGATGAAGCCGCCGAGCAGCGACTGAATCCGTGAGCATCACCGCCGATTTCGCGGCATTCTTCGCGTACGTTTTAGAACGAGTCCAATCTATCTTTAGAATCGTTTCAAGCTTCAGTTTAGAATCGTTTTGATCTGGACTTATTCAAGCGTTCTCGCGGCTTGCGCGCATTGACCCACTATTTTGCCGCCGATACCAACAGCCCAATCGCTCGTCGAAGTGAGTGAGCGAACATGAAGATGGGGCGTGTTGTAATGGGGCAGGTGGTCGCACCGAAGTCGTTGCGTTCGGTGGCAGCATTCGATCCGATGGATGAGAGGTCCGCGGGCGTTTCCGGCAAAAAGGTTTCAGCGGTCGCGAGCTTGATCGCGGTGGCATCGGTGTCGAGCGGCGCGCAGGCGCAGCAGTCGAACCTGCCGCCGGTGACGGTCGATGCTCCGGTCGAGCGTCCGCGTCCGACGGCATCGAAGCCGACACCTGATCAGGTCCGCGCGCGCAACGCGCTTCGCCGCGCAGCGCAGCGGCAGCAGGCGGTACAGACGGCTCCGACAACGCCCTCCGGTCCCGCCGACGCCAATCCCTATGCCGACCCGGCCGCGCCCTACAAGGTCGATCACGTGCAGGCCGGCGGCAAATTTCCGGAGAAGCTGGTCGATACGCCGAAGTCGATCACAGTTCTCAGCAAGGAAGTGCTCGAGGACAAGAACGCCACGTCGCTGAAGCAGGCGATCCTCAGCACGGCCGGCGTGACGCTTGGCTCGGGAGAGGGCGGCAACGCGTTCGGCGACCGCTTCTTCATCCGCGGCTTCGACGCCCGCAACGACATCTTCATCGACGGCGTGCGTGACGCCGGTGTCAGCGTGCGTGAAAACTTCTTCACTGAACAGGTTGAGATTCTGCGCGGTCCCGGTTCGACCTTCGCCGGCCGCGGTGTCGCCGGCGGCGCGATCAACATCGTGACCAAGCAGGCGACGACCGGGGGCAGCTTCTACAACATGGACAGCACGTTTGGCACCGACCAGACCAAGCGTGTCACGCTCGACGTCAACCAGGTGATCGACCCAACGCTCGCAGTCCGCGTCGGCGGCTTGTTCCAGGACGCCAATGTCGCGGGTCGCGACTACGTCACGGATAACCGGAACGGTGCTTTCGTCGCGACGACGTGGACGCCGACCGACACGATCAAGGTCACCGGCAACTACATCCACACCGAACTGACCGGTCTTCCGGACTTCGGCGTGCCGTATTATCGACCGAGCACCGCGTCCACCGCTGGCGGTCCGTTCCCGGATTTTGGAGCGAGCCGAAGGAACTGGTACGGGTTCGTCAATCGCGACTTCTTCCGGACGGGCCAGGACATCGGTACGATCAATGCGGAAGTGCAGATCACGCCCGATCTGATGATCAGCAACAAATTCCGCGCTTCGCGCTCGACGCAGAATTACATCGGGACGCTGCCGGAAGCGCCGTCGCTGAAGAATCCGCTCTCGGCTTCGACGCTGACCTCCAATCCGCAGAGCCGTTTTCAGATCACCGACGTGCTCGCCAACCAGACCGAGGCGACCTACAAGTTCCAGGATTGGGTCGGGTTCAAGCACACCGCGCTGGCGGGTGTCGAGGTCGATCGTGAACGGTCTTCGATCGACAGGTATCTTGGGCTGACCTCGGAGGCCACCGGCATCCCCTCCACCCCATCAGGCTCGCCGACCAACACAAGCGTATTCTTTCCTCAGAACACGTATCTGCCCTTCGGAATCCCGTCGCTCTCGGGCTTGCCCACCAAGATCAGCATCGACACCGTCAGCGGTTACGTCATGGATAGCGCGAACTACCATGACCTGCTGATCCTCAATGGCGGTTTCCGCTACGACGATTACAGCATCAAGTCCACCGGCTATGCCGCGAACGGCGCGTTCGGTCAGCAGTCGGCGGAATTCCTGATCCCCAACTTCAATCTCGGCCTTACGCTCAAGCCGTTGCCGAACGGCAGCGTCTATGTGGCGTACGCGACTTCAGCGAATCCGGTCGGTGCCGAGTTCGACGGTACAAGCACAGCGTACGGCGGCCTCAATCCGACCCTGCCCGGCGGCAACACGCAGATATTTGGCCCTGAGAAAAACAAGGCGATCGAAATCGGCACCAAATGGGAGCTGTTCGATCGTCATCTGCTGCTGACCGCGGCGCTGTTTCAGACGACAAAGGAGAACGCGCGCGAATCGCAGAACGTTAGTAGTGCGGCTGCTGCCGCCCCCTTGGGCTGTGTGTATCCGACCGGAACGACCGGCAATATATCCTGCATCACTGCAGGTGCCGCCTATCGCATCCGTGGCATCGACCTTGGTATCGGTGGCAACATCACTGACAAATGGAGCGTGTTCGGCGGCCTCGTGCTGATGCAATCGGAAGTGACGCAGTCGCTGGCGCCGTCAGCCAATAAGACGTTGTATCCGACCAATGTCGGGCGTCCGCTCGCCAATATCGCGCACGAGTCGTTCAGCCTGCTATCGAAATATCAGCTCAACGACACCTGGGAACTGGGCGGGCAGGCTGTGTATCGCTCCAAGATCTATGGCGGCACTTTGCTTGCGGCCAATCAGGGCACGTCGCTGCCGAGCTACTGGCGCTTTGACGCGTTCGCGGAGGCGAAGCTCGATCAGCACTGGAAGCTCAAGCTGTTCGTGAACAACATCTTCGACAAGCGCTACTACGACGCGCTGTACCAAAGCGCAGCACCGTTCGTGCTGGAAGCACCGGGCCGTGCCGCCTATGTGGTGCTCTCCGCGCGCTACTGATGGAGCAACAACGAGTTTCATGCTGACATGCATAGAAAACGTTCTCAGCAAGGATGATGTGGCGGATTTCCGCCGCATCATGGACGCCAGCGACTGGGAGGACGGCCGCTCCACCGCCGGCGCGCAGTCGGCGATGGTCAAGCGCAACGAGCAATTGCCGCCGGACAGCGAGGTCGCGCGCAAGCTCGGCAACCGCATCATCTCGGCGCTGACGTCGAACCCGCGCTTCATCGCGGCGGCGATCCCGCTCCAGATCTTCCCGCCGCTCTTCAACCGCTATGCGGCGAGCAGCGGCCACCATTTCGGCCTGCATGTCGACAATGCGATCCGCGGCGACCGCCTGACCGGCCTTCGCATCCGCACAGATCTGTCGGTCACGCTGTTCCTCGCCGAGCCGGATGAGTACGATGGTGGCGAACTTGTGATCGAGGACGCCTACGGTTCGCACGAAGTCAAGTTGCCAGCCGGCGACTGCGTGCTCTATCCCTCGACCAGCCTCCATCTGGTCACGCCGGTGACGAGGGGAACGCGGGTTGCGTCTTTCTTCTGGCTTCAGAGCATGATACGGGACGATCAAGCCCGAAGCATGATCTTTGACCTCGACACCGCGATTCAGGCGCTGGTGGAACGGCTCGGGCGTGACGATCCCGAAACGGTCAAATTGACGGGTATCTATCACAACCTCATTCGCTACTGGGCCGAAGTATGAAGAGCATGACCTTCCAAGCCAGCCTTGCCGCCGCCATGCTGGCGGCCGCCTGGCTCGCATCTCCTGTTTCCGCCCAGACACAAACCCCGCCGGCCCCGGCGCAATCGGTGGCTCAACCGGCCCCGGCCGGTCCGGCGCCAGCGGCCACCGCGCCTAGCGCCCTGGCGCCTTCGGCCCCGACGGCAGCCGCGCCCGCTGCTCCGACGGCGCCCCCCGCGGCCGCCGGTCCGACCACCCCCAAGCCCGATGTGGCGACCGCTGTCGCACCGGCCATGAAGGAATTGTCGCCCTGGGTGATGTTCATGTCGGCGGACGTCATCGTGAAGGCGGTGATGATCGGGCTCGCCTTCGCCTCGCTGGTGACCTGGACCGTCTTCATCGCCAAGTCGATCGAACTGTCGGTCGCCTCCACCAAGCTGCGTTCGGCGCTGAAGAAGATCGCAGAGGCACGTTCGCTCGCGGAAGCCCAGATGGCGCTCGGAGCCAAGGAAGGGATCCTGCCGTCCTTCCTCGTGGCGGCGCTGCGTGAGGCGCGGATGTCGGCCGGCCTGTCCAGCGATGCCGGCATCAAGGAGCGCGCGGCCTCGAGCTTTGCCGAGATCGTGCGCGCGGAACAGCGCCGCATCCGCATCGGCATGGGCGTGCTCGCGACCATCGGCTCCACGTCGCCCTTCGTCGGCCTGTTCGGCACGGTCTGGGGCATCATGAACAGCTTCATCGGCATCTCGAAGTCGCAGACCACGAACCTCGCCGTGGTCGCGCCCGGCATCGCCGAGGCGCTGCTCGCCACCGCAATCGGTCTCGTCGCCGCCATCCCCGCCGTCATCATCTACAACCATTTCGCACGCGTGACGAAAGGCTATCTCGAGCTCGTCAGCCGCGCCTCTGGCGCCGCGGGGCGGCTGCTCTCGCGCGATCTCGATCGCAGCCACGGCAGCGTGCATTCGCGCGCAGCGGAGTGAACCATGGGCGTTTCGCTCGCAGACAACGACGGCGAAGACGACGATTTCTCGGAAACGCATGACATCAACGTCACGCCGTTCATCGACGTCATCCTGGTGCTGCTGATCATCTTCATGGTCGCAGCGCCGCTCTCGACCGTCGACCTGCCGATCGATCTGCCGACGTCGAGCGCGACGCCGCAGAAGAAGCCGGACAAGCCGACCTATCTCAGCATCAAGCCCGATCTGACGCTGGCGATCGGAGAGAACCCGGTCCACCGGGCCGAGTTGATCGGGACCCTCGACGGCCTGTCCGACATGAGCAAGGACAAGTATGTCTTCCTGCGCGCCGATCGCTCGGTGCCGTATGGCGAGTTGATGGGGATCATGGAGCTCTTGCGCTCAGGCGGCTATACGCGGGTCAAGCTGGTCGCGCTGGAAGGCGCTCCGGGGGCGCCCGCGGCAGGCGCCGCTCAGCCTTAAAGGCCCGCTATGTCGGACGAACTCAGACCATCCCGGAAGCTCTGGATCTTGGCGGCAGTGGCAGCGCTCGTGCTCCATCTGGGTGGTGCTGCGCTCGCGCTGGCTCACCTGCGCGCCGATGACGGCGACGATGGTCTGGGGGCGGCGGGCGCCGAGTTCGCGGTCGAGATGGCCTCGCCAAAGGCGCCCGAAACAGACCTTCCGCCGGGGCCTGACAGCGAAGCAATGCAGGAGCAGCAGGCGCTTCCCGAGCAAAAGGCCGAGACCAAGGAAACCGAGCTGCCAAAGGATCAGTCGCAGCAGGTCGACGATCCCGATCGGGTTGTCACCGAGAACATCTCGAAGAAGCCGCAGGACGAGGATCCGAAGATCGCGGCAGTCGAGACTCCTGCCGCCGAGGCATCACCGAAATCGGTTGCGACTGCGCGGCAGACGCTCGACGAAGACGCGCGCGAGGCCGAGAAGGCCCTGGCGCCGGTGCTTGGGCTTGGCAAAGACATCCTGAAGATTACGGCGGACTGGAACCGCAAGATCAGCGCGCATCTGACGGCCCACAAGGTCAATCCGGAGGGCAAAGAGCCCAATAACCAGAAGGTCAAAGTGAGCTTTGCGATCAACCGCAAGGGAAACGTGCTGTCGGTCGACGTCGTGGAGTCGTCGGGGGATGCGGCTTACGATGCGGCCGCGGTCTCGATTGTCCGCAAGTCCGATCCCATTCCGCAGCCGCCGGCCGGGCTGACTGACGACCGGTTCGAGCGCACCGTCGACATCATCTTCACGCCGCCGGACGCGAAGAAAAAGAAGAAGACGGCTCAGCGCCAGTAGAGCCGGATCCCGACATAGACCACGACCAGGCAGGCGAAGATCAGCGCCACCGGCAGCGGCCGCTTCTGGGTTCCGGCGAATGCCGCCGCCCCGAAGGAGGCGGACTTCTTCGGCTTGGGGGCGGGGCGGCGGAAGGCGGTAACATTGTCCGTCGCCGTTTCAGGCGGACGGGTGCGGACGTCGGGCGGGGTTCCCGCGCCGCCCATTTCGGCATAATAGGCCTTGTAGATCGCGCCGATGGTGGCCTCGGTGGCCTCGCCCTCGCTCATCTGCACCAGCAGGTTCTGGTAGCTCGCGAGGAACTCCTGGGCCTCCGGAGGCAGCGCGGACGCCCCGTTGAGCTTGGCCATCATCTTCCAGGTGGCAAAATCGGCGCGGGCGCGGGTGTCGGCGCGTCGCGCGATCAGCATATCGGCAGCTTTGACCAAGTCGGCCTCTGGCCCTTCAGGCCTACGTTCGGATGTCGCTGTTCAACTACACATTGCCGGTCAGGAACAGAACAGCCTGAATCACATAACCGGTCAACGTTCGCAGTATTGCTGAAATAACATCAAGATTTAGACCGAACTGCGAACCTGCCAGCGGTAGCAGGATCAGGAGGCCGATCAGGATCAGCATTCCGACCGGCTCGAGCCGGGCCAGCGGCACGGCGAGCGGCCGCGGCAACAGCCCGACCGCGACCCGCCCGCCATCGAGCGGCGGGATCGGCATCATGTTGAACACCGCCAGGATCGCGTTGATCACGAGGGCATTCTTGAGGTTGTCCGCAACCCATTTCGCCGAGGTCGCAGGCACCAGGGGCAGGGCATGGAAGGCGAGGGCGGCGGCGAGCGCCAGCAGGATGTTGGTGACGGGCCCGGCCAGCGCCACCCAGACCATGTCGAGCCGGGGGTTATTGAGCTTGCGGAAGTTCACCGGCACCGGCTTGGCGTAGCCGAACAGGAACGGCGAATGCGCGAACAGCAGCATCGCCGGCAGAATCAGGGTCCCGAACGGGTCGATGTGGCTGATAGGATTGAAGCTGACGCGACCAAGCTGCGAGGCCGTGTTGTCCCCGAGCCGGTCCGCGACGAAGGCGTGCGCAGCCTCATGGAAGGTGATGGCAAGCACGAGGGGGAGCACCCACACGGAGAGGTCATAAATGGAAATGTTCACGGCTCGTCCGTCCCGGTTTGCCTGCTGCCTTGCAGCCATCCAGCTAGAGTGGTGGTGCAGCAACGCTTCAGCTCAACATAGGGGGACCGGTTCCGAAATGCCACGCTGCAAACGGTCTGCCAGCAGCACGCCGCCGTGCCATCGCGCAATTTATGGAATCGTGGTCTGATACTGCGTCAAGCCGTCGTCGAGCTTCACCCAGGCGAGCTTTTCCGAGACCCAGATGTGCTCGGTCGGCGCGAAGGCGTTGCGATCATCGAAGGTGGCCAGCGCGACGCCGGCGAGCGTACCGTTGCGCCGCCAGGCGAATAGCCGCGTGCCGCAGCGCTTGCAGAACACGCGGTCGATATTCTCGGAGGAGGCGTAGCGGGCGGTCTCGCCCTCGACCGTCAATGCGCGCTGGTCGAACTGAGCGCGGGCGAAGTAGGGCGAGCCCATCGCCTTCTGGCAGGTGCGGCAATGGCAGATGCGGACATTGAGCGGCTCGCCCTCCGCCTTGAATCGCACCGCGCCGCACAGGCATCCCCCTTCCCGGATCATGATGTCCTCAATAGGTCGCGCGTCCGCCCGAGATGTCGAAGACGGCGCCGGTCGAGAACGCGCAGTCTTCGGATGCGAGCCAGCTCACCATCGCGGCCAGCTCTTCGACCTGCACGAAGCGCGCTTTCGGGATCTTCGACAGCATGAAGTCGATATGCTGCTGCGTCATCTGATCGAAGATCGCGGTCTTCGCCGCCGCCGGCGTCACCGCGTTGACGAGAATGTCGTGCGCGGCGAGCTCCTTGCCGAGCGACTTGGTCAGGGCGATCAGGCCGGCCTTGGACGCCGAATAGTGCGAGGCGTTGGGATTGCCTTCCTTGCCGGCGATCGAGGCGATGTTCACGATGCGCCCGTATTTCTGCTTGAGCATGGCGGGCACGATCGCCTTGCAGCAGATGAAGGGACCGTCGAGGTTGATGCGCAGCACCTTGCGCCATTCCTCGAGATCGGTCTCCCAGACCGGCTTGTTGACGCCGGCGATGCCGGCATTGTTGACGAGGATGTCGATCTTGCCGAAGGCGCCGAGCGTGGCATCGCGGGCCTGCTCGACCGCCGCGGTGTCGGTGACGTCGACCTTGAAGACGCGCACGCTGTCGCCGATCTCCTTCGCCGTCTTCTCGGCCAGCACGGCATCGAAATCCCAGATCGCGACCTTGGCGCCGGAGCTGACGAAGCGCTCGGTGATCGCGCGGCCAAAGCCCTGCGCGCCGCCGGTGACGACGGCGACGCGGCCGTTGAGATCGATCTTGTTCATCGAGAAATCCCTCTCTCTATCCCTCATGGTGAGGAGCGCGCACGCGGCGCGCGTCTCGAACCATAGAGCCCGTGGCCCATCCCTCGAGACGGCGCTGCCGCGCCTCCTCGGGATGAGGAGTGATCAGAGCATGTAGCCGCCGTCGACGACGAGGTCGACGCCGGTGGTGAAGGCGCTTTCGTCACTGCCGAGATAGACCGCCATCGCTGCGATCTCGTCGGCGGTGCCGAGCCGGCCCATCTTCTGGCGGGAGATGAACATCTCCTTGCCCTGAGGCCCCTGCGCGGCGGCGCGGTCGAGCATTGAGGGCGTCTCGACGGTGCCGGGGCAGATCGAGTTGCAGCGGATGCCCTTGGTGATGAAGTCGAGCGCGACCGCGCGCGTCAGCAGCGACACCGCCGCCTTCGACGCGCTGTAGACGTAACGGTTGGCCGGCGGCCGCAGCGCCGCGCAGGACGAGATGTTGACGATGCTGCCGCCGCCGCCTGCCAGCATCTCAGGCAGGAAGGCCCTGATGGTCCGGTGCATGGACTTGACGTTGAGGTCGAACGAGAAGTCGAAATCCTCTTCCGAGCACTCCAGGATGGTGCCGTGATGCACGAAGCCCGCCGCGTTGAGCAGGATGTCGATCTTGCCGACGCGCTTGGCAAAGGCGTTGACGTCGGCCGTGTTGCGGACGTCGAGTTTTGCGACTTCGGCGATGCCTTCCTTCGTCAGGCTCGCGATGCCGCTCTCGTTGATGTCGGTTGCGATGACGGTTGCGCCCTCACGCGCAAATGCGACGGCGCATGCACGCCCGATGCCTGCTGCCGCAGCCGTGACGACGGCGCGCTTTCCCTTGAGGCGGTCTGCCATTTTCTTGTTCTCCCTTGTGAGTTCGTCATTCCGGGGCGCGCCTCTTGGCGCGAGCCCGGAATCCATTATGCGACGAGTTCTATGGCCAGATGGATTCCGGGCTCGCGACTACGTCGCGCCCCGGAATGACAGTGCCTACTCAGTGATTATCCCGCGCCACACCAAACGTGCCGGCGACGTTCTGGTAGCGCGTGGCGAGCTCCATGCAGGCGCCGGTCGACTGCTGGCCGACCGTGTTGCGGTAGATCTCCTGCCACGGCGTCTGGTTCGGCGGATGCTTGAAGCCGCCATTGGCCTTGAGCTCGGCATGGCGCTTTTTCAGCTCCTCGTCCGAGATCAGGATGTTGGCGCTGCCCTTGTTGAGGTCGATGCGCACCTTGTCGCCGGTCTTCAGGATCGCAAGACCGCCATTGGCGGCGGCTTCCGGCGAGGCGTTCAGGATCGAGGGCGAACCCGAGGTGCCGGACTGGCGGCCGTCGCCGATGCAGGGCAGGGACAGGATGCCGCGTTTGATCAATGCCGCGGGCGGCTGCATGTTCACGACCTCGGCGCCGCCGGGGTAGCCGATCGGCCCGGTGCCGCGGATGAACAGCACGCAGCGCTCATCGATATCGAGCGAGGGATCGTCGATCCGCTCGTGATAATCCTCGGGGCCCTCGAACACGACGGCGCGGCCCTCGAAGGCATTGAGGTCCTTCGGGTTGCTGAGATAGCGATCGCGAAACTCCTTGGAGATCACGCTGGTCTTCATGATCGCGGAATCGAACAGATTGCCCTTCAGCACCAGGAAGCCGGCGTCCTTCACCAGCGGCTTGTCATAGGCCCAGATCACGTCGTTGTCGGGCGCGGGCGCATTCTTGCAGTTCTCGCCGATGCCACGGCCGTTGACGGTGACTGCATCCTCATGGATGCGCTTGTGCTTCATCAACTCGCGCACCACGGCCGGAACGCCGCCGGCGCGGTGGAATTCCTCGCCGAGATAGAAGCCGGCCGGCTGCATGTTGACGAGCAGCGGCACGTCGTGGCCGAATTTCTGCCAGTCGTCGATCGACAGCTCGACCCCGATGTGGCGGGCGAGGGCATTGATGTGGATCGGCGCGTTGGTCGAGCCGCCGATCGCCGAATTGATCACGATACAGTTCTCGAACGCCTTGCGGGTCAGGATGTCCGAGGGTTTCAGATCCTCCCAGACCATCTCGACGATGCGCTTGCCGGTCTCATAGGCGATCTGGCCGCGCTCGCGGTAGGGGGCGGGGATCGCCGCGCAGCCCGGCAGCGAGAAGCCGAGCGCTTCGGCGAGCCCGTTCATGGTCGAGGCAGTGCCCATGGTGTTGCAATGGCCGACCGAGGGCGCCGAGGAGGCCACGATCTCCATGAACTCTTCATAGTCGATCTCGCCGGCGGCCAGCCGCTCGCGCGACTTCCAGACGATGGTGCCGGAGCCGGTACGCTCGCCGGCATGCCAGCCGTTCAACATCGGGCCGCCCGACAGCACGATCGCGGGCAGGTTGACGGTCGCCGCGGCCATCATGCAGGCCGGCGTGGTCTTGTCACAGCCGGTGGTCAGCACCACGCCGTCGAGCGGATAGCCGTAGAGGATTTCGACCAGGCCGAGATAGGCGAGGTTGCGGTCGAGCGCCGCAGTCGGGCGCTTGCCGGTCTCCTGGATCGGATGGGTCGGAAATTCCATCGCGATGCCGCCGGCTTCGCGGATGCCTTCGCGGACGCGGTGCGCGAGCTCGATATGGTGGCGGTTGCAGGGGGAGAGGTCGTTGCCGGTTTGCGCGATGCCGATGATCGGCTTGCCGGATTGAAGCTCGGCGCGGGTGAGACCGTAATTCAGATAGCGCTCCATATAGAGCGCGGTCATGCCCGGATTATGCGGATTATTGAACCAGTCCTGCGAGCGAAGGTGGCGGCGAGCGCCGTTGCCGGCAGCATGCCCATTGGTTGGCTTTTTTGTCATTGGTCTCTCCTGCAATGCAAACGCACTGGCGTCCGTCTCAATGTGTCGGCTGGTGCGATGCCCAGCGGCGCGAGCGATGGTCGGCAGGCCCGCTGGCGGGTCATTTCCTCACAAATGCGATACTAGTCATGGCTACTTGGTAACGCTACCATTTTGTTCGCGGCGCCGGCGCCGGAAGCGGCCGACCTATTGTCCGAACGCCGCGACGACGAGCTTTGCCGCTCGATCACCTTGAAGCCGAGATCGAGCACCGGCTGCTCCGGCCGCCGTCCGTCGATCGCGTCGATCAGCATGGTCGCGGCGGTTTTTCCCATCTCGTAGCGGTTGGTGCGCACGCTGGTGAGAGTGGGGACGGCGGAGGCCATGAATTCGAGGTCGTTGAATCCGACGATCGCGATCTGCTCGGGGACCGCGATCTCCCGGCGCCGGCATTCGAACAGCACGCCGAGCGCGAGGTCGTCATTGGCGCAGAACACCGCATCGAGGTCGGGATCCCGCGCGAGGAGGTCGGTGAACAGGGCGCCGCCGAGCGTCACCGATGTCGGCGTCGCCGTCGTGACCACGAGGCGCGGCTCGAACAGCGCGGCGTCCTTCATGGCCGAGACATATCCGTCCAGCCGCCGCTGTACCCGCGGGTCCATCCGCGCGCCGACGAAGCCGATCTTGCGGTGACCTTGCGCGAACAGGTGGGCAACCGCCGCGCGCGCTGCATCATAGTGCGAAAAGCCGATCATCATGTCGATCGGATGGGGGCCGATCTCCATGATCTGCACGATCGGGCAGTCGGCGGCCTCCAGCATCGCGCGCGATTCCGCGGTCTGGTCGATGCCGGTGACGATCAGCCCGGCCGGCTTCTGCGCCAGAAAGAGGCGCAGCAGCTTCTCCTCCTGCAGGATGCTGTAGCGCGTGTTGGACAGTTGAATTGAGTAACGGCCGCCTTCGGAGGCGTCATAGATGCCGCGCAGCACGTCCGAGAACACGTTATTGGTGAGGGATGGGATCAATACACCGATCACCTCGGTGCGTTGCGAGGCCAGTGCGCGGGCCGCAAGGTTCGGCACATAGCCAAGCTCCTTGGCGGCGCTCTCGACCCGCGTCCGCTTGGCAACCGACAGCGCTTCCGGATTGCGGAAGAAGCGGGACGCCGTGATCGGGCTGACGCCGGCAAGCTCGGCGACTTCCGCCAGCCGGATTTTGCCTGACTTGGTGCGTTTTCGACCCATTTGTTGCTCTTAACACAGTCACGGTCGCAAACAAAGGAACGTTGACAGCGCTACCAGCAACGACTAACCAAAGACAAATTGCCAAAACCGCACAAACTGCCGACAATGTCGCCCGCTATTGATCGGGCTTCGTTCGGTGAAGTCTGAAAAACAAGACGGTCGCGGCGCGAGAGGCGCCGTGGACTACGAGGAGGGAGCTAGATGTCGTCTGTGCAAATCCGCGATGTGCGGAAATCGTTCGGCAACTTTGAAGTCCTGCACGGCGTGACGATTCCGATCGAGGACGGCCAGTTCGTCGTTCTGGTTGGCCCCTCCGGCTGCGGCAAGTCGACGCTTCTGCGCATGCTTGCCGGTCTCGAGAACATTACCTCCGGCACGATCTCGATCGGCGACCGCGTCGTCAACAATGTCCAGCCCAAGGAGCGGGACATTGCGATGGTGTTCCAGAATTACGCGCTCTATCCGCACATGACGGTGGCCGACAACATGGGCTTCTCGCTGAAGCTGCGGAACGCCAGCTCCGACGAGATCAACAAGCGCGTCAAGCGCGCCGCCGAGATCCTGGCGCTGTCGCCGCTGCTCGATCGCTATCCGCGCCAGCTCTCGGGTGGCCAGCGCCAGCGCGTCGCCATGGGCCGCGCCATCGTGCGCGATCCGCAGGTCTTCCTGTTCGACGAGCCCTTGTCGAACCTGGATGCCAAGCTGCGCGTCGCCATGCGCACCGAGATCAAGGAGCTGCATCAGCGGTTGAAGACGACGACTGTCTACGTCACCCACGACCAGATCGAAGCCATGACCATGGCCGACAAGATCGTCGTCATGCATGATGGCATCGTCGAGCAGATGGGCACGCCGCTCGAACTCTACGACAAGCCCGACAACCAGTTCGTCGCCGGCTTCATCGGCTCGCCCGCCATGAACTTCCTGAAGGGCCATGTGCGCGCCAACGGCGTTGCCACCTTCGAGGGACCGAACGGCGTCAAGCTGCCGCTCAAGAATGCGCCGACGGCGTCCGACGGCCGTCCTGCCGTCTACGGCGTGCGGCCTGAGCATTTCACCATCGCCGATGACGGCGCCGAGGCCGAGATCATCGTGGTCGAGCCGACGGGCTCGGAGACGCAGGTGTTCGCCAATGTCGGCGGCGAGCAGGTCGTCGCGGTGTTCCGCGAGCGCCACCAGTTCAATCCCGGCGACAAGGTGCGGCTGAAGCCCGACCCGTCGCTGGTGCATTTGTTCGACGAGGCGACAGGCAAACGCCTCAACGCCTAGCGCAAGACGTAAGACAAGAAAAAGCATCACAGGGAGGACGATATGCAAGACTTTACCCGCCGGACTCTGCTTCAGGGCGGAACGGCTCTGGCTGCAACCGGCATGCTGACCGGGCCGGCGCTGTTCGAGTTTGCGAAGGCCTGGGCGCAGAGCGCGCCCTGGAAGGCAGAGCCCGGCGCCAAGCTGACTGTGATGCGGTGGAAGCGGTTCGTGCCGGCGGAGGACGATGCGTTCAACGCGATGGTTGCGGCGTTCAAGGCCGCGACCGGCACGGAGATGAACGTGTTCAGCGAATCCTTCGAGGACGTGCAGCCGAAGGCATCGGTCGCGGCCAATACCGGCTCCGGCCTCGATCTCGCCTGGGGCCTGCACACGCTGCCGCAGCTGTTCCCGACCAAAGTGCTGAAGATGAATGACGTCGCCGATTATCTCGGCAAGAAATATGGCGGCTGGACCGATGCGGCCGCCAAGACGTGCAAGCTCGGCAACGACTGGCTGGGCATCCCCGTGGCGACGAACGGCGGTTACATGACCTACCGCAAGTCGGCGCTCGACAAGGCGGGTTTCAAGGAGTTTCCGAAGGACTTCCCCGGCTTCCTCGAAATGTGCAAGGCGCTGAAGGCGAACAACACGCCGGCCGGCTTCGCTCTCGGGCATGCCTCGGGCGACGGCAATTCGTGGCTGCACTGGGTGCTGTGGGGGCACGGCGCCTACACGGTCGATCAGAACGACAAGATCATCATCAATTCGCCGGAGACGGCGAAGGCGCTGGAATATTGCAAGGCGCTGTACGAGAGCTTCATCCCGGGTACCGCGTCCTGGAACGATTCCTCCAACAACAAGGCGTTCCTCGCCGGCGAGCTGTATTGCACGGCGAACGGCATCTCGATCTACGTGGCCGCCAAGACCGATCCGTCCAAGAAGGAGCTTACCGCGGACACCTATCACGCGCTCTGGCCGGTTGGTCCGGTCGGCAAGCCGACCGAGCTGCAGCTTGCGCTGCCGATCCTCGCCTTCAACTTCACCAAATATCCGAACGCGGCGAAGGCCTTCG
The DNA here is from genome assembly GCF_004114935.1 of Bradyrhizobium zhanjiangense. NCBI lineage: Bacteria > Pseudomonadati > Pseudomonadota > Alphaproteobacteria > Hyphomicrobiales > Nitrobacteraceae > Bradyrhizobium > Bradyrhizobium zhanjiangense. The sequence goes on along the minus strand of NZ_CP022221.1, from coordinate 5,830,462 downwards.
TCGCCTTCATGCTGGAGAAGGAGAACTACGAGAAGTGGCTGGATGGCGCGCAAGGCTATCTGACGCAGACCTTGAATGCCTATGAGTCGGCACCGATCTGGACGGCTGATCCCAAGAATGCCGTGTTCTCGCAGGCCTCCAAGCGCACTCTGCCGGCATCCGGTATCGGCACGGTCGGCGAAAAGGCGGCAACTGCAATCGCCGATTTTATCGTCGTCGACATGTTCGCCAACTACTGCACCGGCGCCAAGGATGCGAAGGGCGCGATGGCCGAAGCCGAGCGCCAGCTGAAGCGCATCTATCGCTGACGGTCACGGGGCGGGCGGCCGTCCGGCCGCCCGCTCGTCAACATTTCGATCAGGGATATCGGGCATGGCTGATGTCGCAATTCCCCGGGCCAAGCCTCAGATGAGCGAGGCGAGCGCCTGGACCCAGCTCAAACACAATCGTAACTGGCTCGGCTTCTGGTTCATGGTGCCGGCCATGGCGTTCCTGATCTTCTTCCTGGCCTATCCGCTCGGGCTCGGCATCTGGCTGTCCTTCACGGACACGCGCATCGGCAGGGTCGGGCACTTCATCGCCACCGAGAACTACGAGTGGCTCTGGGACGATTCCATCTTCTGGCTGTCGGTGTTCAATACGCTGCTCTACACCTTTGTCGCCAGCGCTCTCAAATTCGCGATCGGGCTCTATCTCGCGCTGCTGCTCAACGAGCACATGCCTTTCAAGGCGATGCTGCGCGCGATGGTGCTCGTCCCCTTCATCGTTCCGACCGTGCTCTCGGCACTCGCCTTCTGGTGGATCTTCGACTCGCAATTCTCGATCATCTCCTGGTCGCTGAGGCATCTCGGCCTGATCAGCCAGAACATCAACTTTCTCGGCGACACGACCTGGGCGCGCATTTGCGTGATCTTCGCCAATATCTGGCGCGGCGTGCCGTTCGTGGCGATCACGCTGCTCGCAGGCCTGCAGACCGTCTCGCCGTCGCTCTATGAAGCAGCAACGCTCGACGGCGCCACGCGTTGGCAGAATTTCCGGTACATCACCTATCCGCTGCTGACGCCGATCATCGCTGTTGTGATGACCTTCTCAGTACTCTTCACCTTCACCGACTTCCAGCTGATCTGGGCAATGACCCGTGGCGGCCCGGTTAACGCCACCCACCTGATGGCAACCCTGTCCTACCAGCGCGCGATCATCGCCGGGCAACTGGGCGAGGGGGCCGCGATCTCCAGCGCCATGATTCCATTCCTGCTCGCTGCGATCATGGTTTCCTGGTTCGGCCTGCAGCGCCGGAAATGGCAGCAGGGAGAGAGCAATGACTGACCTGCCCACCAGATCCATCGATCTCAAGAACGTGCTGTCGGGCTCGGCGCCTACGGCCGATCACAGCGAGGGCATGAGCTATCTGCAGTCGGTGCCACGCAGGATCGTGACGCTCTATCTGCCGCTGGCGATCATCGTCTTCATCCTGCTGTTCCCGTTCTATTGGATGGCGCTGACCTCGGTGAAGCCCGACGAGCAGCTGCTCGACCTTGACAAGTACAATCCGTTCTGGACCTGGAATCCGACTTTCAAGCATTTCCACAAGCTGCTGTTCGAGAGCTATTATCCGCACTGGCTCTGGAACACGATGTACGTGGCGATCTGCGCCACGGTGCTCTCGATCGTCGCATCGGTGTTCGCGGCCTACGCTATCGTGCGGTTGCGCTACAAGGGCGCCAATCTCGTCGGGGGGCTGATCTTCCTCGCCTATCTCGTGCCGCCTTCGATCCTGTTCATTCCGCTCGCCACCGTCGTGTATCAGTACGGTCTTTTCGACTCGCCGCTGGCGCTGATTCTGACCTATCCGACGATCCTGATCCCGTTCTCGACCTGGCTGTTGATGGGCTATTTCAAGACCATCCCGTTCGAGCTCGAGGAATGCGCACTGATCGACGGAGCGAGCCGCTGGCAGATCCTGATCAAGATCGTCGTGCCGCTCGCAATCCCCGGTCTGATCTCCGCCTTCATCTTCTGTTTCACGCTGTGCTGGAATGAGTTCATCTACGCCCTGACCTTCCTGCAGTCGACGAGCAACAAGACGGTGCCGGTCGCGATCGTCAACGAGTTTGTGGATGGTGACATCTACCGTTGGGGTTCGCTGATGGCGGGAGCGCTGGCCGGCTCGCTGCCGCTCGTCATCCTTTACGCCTTCTTCGTGGAGCATTATGTGTCGGCGATGACCGGCGCCGTGAAGGAGTGATCGCGGGGCTTGCCGAGAATGCGTCAGGAGCGGCGCGCTCCGGCCAATATGAAGGAGTAGGCTCTTGCACATTCTGGTTCTGGGCGCCGCCGGCATGGTCGGCCGCAAACTCTGTGAACGGCTGTTGCGCGACGGTCGGCTCGGCAAGAGCGACATCACCAGGCTGACCATGCATGACGTGGTCGAGCCGAAGAAGCCGGAAAAGGCCGGCTTCCCTGTCGAGACCGTTTCGGGCGATTTCGCCGTGCCCGGCGCGGCCGAAAAGCTGATCGCCGGCCGCCCTGACGTGATCTTCCATCTCGCTGCGATCGTCTCCGGCGAAGCCGAGCTCGATTTCGACAAGGGCTACCGCATCAATCTCGACGGCACGCGGATGCTGCTGGATGCGATCAGGCTCGTCGGCGGTGGCTACAAGCCGCGCGTGGTGTTCACGTCCTCGATCGCGGTGTTCGGCGCGCCGTTCCCCGATGCGATCGGCGACGAGTTCTTCCACACCCCGCTGCTCAGCTACGGCACCCAGAAGGCGATCGGCGAACTCCTGCTCGCCGATTATTCGCGCCGCGGTTTCCTCGACGGCATCGGCATCCGCCTGCCGACCATCTGCATCCGCCCGGGCCTGCCGAACAAGGCAGCATCGGGCTTCTTCTCCAACATCCTGCGCGAGCCGCTGGCCGGTAAGGAGGCGATCCTCCCGGTGTCCGAGGACGTCCGCCACTGGCACGCGACGCCACGTTCCGCGGTCGGCTTCCTGCTCCACGCCGGCACCATGGACCTTGCCACTGTCGGTCCGCGCCGCAACCTCACCATGCCGGGCCTGTCGGCCACGGTCGGCGAGCAGATTGCGGCCTTGAAGCGCGTTGCGGGCGAGAAGGTCGCCGCACGCATCAAGCGCGAGCCGGATCCCTTCATCGTCGGCATCGTCGGCGGCTGGCCGCGCAATTTCGATGCGAAGCGTTCGCGCGAGCTCGGCTTCACCACCGCCGAGAAGAATTTCGACGACATCATCCGCATTCACATCGAAGACGAGCTCGGCGGCAATTTCGTCGCCTGATCGCGCACTGAGCGGGTCACATGATGGCGAGCGTTGCTTGCATCGGCGAATGCATGGTCGAGCTCCGGCAGGCCCAGGGCGGACATTCCACCGGATCGTCCGCGGCGCAAGGGCAGGGCGGCGGCCTGTACTCGCGCGGATTCGGCGGCGACACACTCAACACGGCGGTGTACCTGGCGCGGCTCGAGGTCAAGGTCGACTATCTCACCGCACTCGGTGATGACGCCCTGAGTGATGAGATGATGGCGGCCTGGAATGCCGAGGGCGTCGGCACGAGGCGCGTCGTGCGGCTGCCGGGCAAGCTGCCCGGCCTCTACATGATCCAGCTCGATGCAAAAGGCGAGCGCCAGTTCTTCCACTGGCGCGACAGCGCGGCGGCGCGCCAGCTGATGAGCCTGCCGGAGACCGACGAGCTCCTCAATTCGCTGATGAGCTACGACATCGTCTATCTCTCCGCGATCACGCTCTCGATCTACGACGCGCCCGGGCGCGAGCGCCTGTTCGCGGCGATCAAGCGCGCGCGCCTGCTCGGCACCCGTTTCGTGTTCGACACCAATTTTCGCGCGCGCGGCTGGCCGGACCGTGATGTCGCGCGCGAGGTGTTTGCCACAGCCTTCGCGGCCGCCGACATCGTGCTGACCTCGACCGAGGACCTGCTTGCGCTCTATCCCGGCGAGAGCCACGAGCAGCTGATGGCCCGCATCCCGTCTCCGGAGCTGGTGTTCCGGCTCGCCGAGCCGGTGAGCCTGTTGCGCTTTCCGGGGGCTACCCACGAGGTCCGCGCCGAGCCCATGACCAAGCCGGTGGTGGACACCACGGCCGCCGGCGACAGCTTTGCCGCGGCTTACATCGCCGCCCGGCTCGCCGGCTCCGAGCCGGTGGAGGCCGCCCAGGCCGGGCATCGCCTCGCCAGCCTCGTGATCTGCTATCCCGGCGCCATCATTCCGGGCTATGCCATGCCGCCGAAGAAGCGGCATCGGCCGGCGACCTCACGCCAGGCGACCAAGTGAAGAAGCGACAACAACGATGACCACGAGTGCCCAACAGAATCATCTCGTCGCGCTGTTCAAGGCGGCGACCGTCATTCCCGTCCTCACCATCGAGCGTATCCAGGATGCGGTGCCGCTGGCACGTGCGCTGGTCGCCGGCGGCGTCCGAACGCTGGAGGTGACCCTGCGCACCCCCGTAGCGATCGAGGCGGCGAGGGCGATGATGGCCGAAGTGCCCGAGGCGGTCGTCGGCATCGGCACGATTCTCAGTCCGGCCGACTTCACCCGCGTCGAGAAGCTCGGCGTCAAGTTCGGCATCAGCCCGGGCTTGACCCCCGATCTCCTCAAGGCCGCTGCCGACAGCGCCTTGCCGTTCGCGCCGGGCATCGCCACCGCCTCCGAGCTGATGATGGCGCTGGCGCAGGGGTTCGACGTCGCCAAATTCTTCCCAGCCGAGCAGGCTGGTGGCATCAAGGGCCTCCGCGCCCTCGGCGGCCCGTTCCCGAACGTGCGGTTCTGCCCGACCGGCGGGGTCGGCGAGGCCAATGCGGCGACCTGGCTCGCCGAGCCCAATGTGGTCGCCGTCGGCGGTTCCTGGCTGTGCCCGACGGCCGAGATCAGGGCCGGGAACTGGGCCGGCATAACTGCCATCTGCCAGCGCACCCTCAAAGTCCTGAAAGCCACGTGAAGTCTTGCCATCCCTGGGCTAAGACTTAACTCAGGAAGAGACCCCAGGGAGAAATGACCATGACCGCCAGCATCGTCGGATGGGCGCATACGCCGTTCGGCAAGTTCGACACCGAAACCGTCGAAAGCCTCGTCACCCGCGTGGCCAATGAGGCGCTGGCGGATGCCGGCATATCGGCCGGCGATGTCGACGAGATCGTGCTCGGCCATTTCAACGCCGGCTTCTCGCCGCAGGATTTTACCGCCTCTCTGGTGCTCCAGGCCGACCCGAAGCTGCGCTTCAAGCCGGCGACCCGGGTTGAGAACGCCTGCGCCACCGGCTCGGCCGCCGTGCACCAGGGCCTGCGCGCGATTGCCGCAGGCGCGGCCAAGATCGTGCTGGTCGTCGGCGTCGAGCAGATGACGCGGACGCCGGGCCCGGAGATCGGCAAGAACCTGCTCAAGGCGTCTTATCTGCCCGAGGACGGCGACACCGTCGGCGGCTTCGCCGGCGTGTTCGGCAAGATCGCCAGCTCCTATTTCCAGAAATACGGCGACCAGTCCGATGCGCTGGCGCTGATCGCGGCCAAGAACCACAAGAACGGCGTCGCCAACCCCTTCGCCCAGATGCGCAAGGATTTTGGCTTCGACTTCTGCCGGGCCGAGAGCGAGAAGAACCCGTATGTCGCCGGTCCCTTGAAGCGGACCGATTGCTCGCTGGTCTCCGACGGTGCCGCCGCGCTGGTGCTGGCCGACGCCGAGACCGCCAAGGGCATGAGCAAGTCGATCGGCTTCCGCGCCACCGCCCACGCCCAGGACTTCCTGCCCATGAGCAAGCGCGACATCCTTCAGTTCGAGGGCTGCACAGTCGCCTGGCAGCGCGCGCTGGAGCAGGCGGGCGTGACGCTCTCCGATCTCTCCTTCGTCGAGACCCATGACTGCTTCACCGTCGCCGAGCTGATCGAGTACGAAGCCATGGGCCTGACGCCGAGGGGGCAGGGTGCCCGCGCCATCAAGGAGGGCTGGACGCTCAAGGACGGCAAGCTGCCGGTCAATCCGTCCGGCGGCCTGAAGGCCAAGGGCCATCCGATCGGCGCCACCGGCGTCTCCATGCATGTGATGACCGCGATGCAGCTCGCCGGACAGGCGCCCGAGGGCATGCAGCTCAGGAACGCAAAACTCGGCGGCATCTTCAACATGGGCGGTGCGGCGGTCGCCAATTACGTTTCCGTGCTGGAGCCGTTGAAGTAAGCTCGGTCCTGTAGGGTGGGCAAAGGCGCCATGCGCTGTGCCCACCTTCTTTCTTGCGCTAGATCATGGTGAGCACGCTTCGCTTTGCCCACCCTACGGCTCCTGGTTGGTTTGCGGGAAAAGCATCATGAGCAAGGACTACGAAACTTCACTGTCGATGGATGCCCTCAACGATCGCATCGCGATCCTCGAGGATAACATCCGCCAGCTCATCGAGCAGGCCGCTGCCGCCTCGGGTGAGCAGAACGAGTCGCGGATCGCCGACCGCATCAATCAGCAGAACGACGAGCTCGACCGTCTCATCAAGATCCGCGAATCCCGCCAGAAGAAATAGCGGGCGATATCGCCGCGCGATGCATGCCGCCATACGCCGGTCGCCCTTGCGCGAGCGGCGACACTGCCGTTAGCTGGACCGAAATCGCTGGGCGCTTGAGCCCTGCGCAATCGGGAGCGAACGATGGGGCCGCTGAAGGGCATCAAGGTCATCGACATGACCACCGTGCTGATGGGGCCTTATGCGACCCAGATGCTCGGCGATTACGGCGCCGACGTCATCAAGGTGGAATCGCTCGACGGCGACGTCACCCGGCTGATCGGCCCGACCCGGCACGCCGGCATGGGCCCGGTATTCCTCAACACCAACCGCAGCAAGCGCTCGATCTGCCTCGACCTGAAGAAGCCTGCGGGGCGCGAGGCCGTGCTACGGTTGCTGAGGGACGCAGACGTGCTCGTCTACAACGTCCGTCCGCAGGCGATGGCGCGGCTTCAGCTCGGCTACGACGTCGTTTCCGCGATCAATCCACGTCTCGTCTATGCCGGCGTGTTCGGCTTCGGGCAGGACGGGCCCTATGCCGCAAAACCCGCTTATGACGATCTGATCCAAGGGGCGACCGCGCTGCCGGCGTTGATGGCGCAGACCGGCGACGGCGTGCCGCGCTATGTGCCGAACGCGCTGGTCGACCGCATCGTCGGCCTCACTGCGGTCGGTGCGATCTGCGCCAGCCTCGTGCATCGCGACCGCACGGGCCGCGGCCAGCGCGTCGACATCCCGATGTTCGAGACCATGGCCGGCTTCGTCATGGGTGACCACATGGGCGGGCTCACCTATGAGCCGCCGCTCGACAAGGGCGGCTACGCCCGCCACCTCTCGCGCGACCGCAGGCCCTACAAGACCTCGGACGGCCATCTCAGCGTCATCGTCTACAACGACAAGCAGTGGGAGAATTTCGTTGAGGCGACGGGACGCGACGATCTGCGCGCCGACCCCAAATTCGCAACCTTCGCCGGCCGCGCTGCCCATATCGACGTCGTCTATGCCGAGCTCGCGCGCATTTTTGAGACGCGCACCACCGCCGAGTGGATCGAGCTTTTGACCAAGGCCGACGTACCGGTCATGCCGATGCACGACCTCGCCTCGATCCTGCACGATCCGCATCTGGAGGCGACGAATTTCTTCCCGGTCGTGGAGCATCCGACGGAAGGCCCGATCCGCAGCATGAAGGTGACCGCGAGCTGGTCGGAGACGGACGCCGAGCCGGTGCGGCTCGCGCCGCGGCTCAACGAGCATGGCGCGGAGATCCTGCGCGAGATCGGCTATTCTGCCGACGAGATCGCAACCATGATCCGCGATGGCGTGACGCGACCCGCGCCGGAGTAGGGGGTGATGATGCCTCTCTCAACCGTCATTCCGGGGGGCACTCCACTTGGAGCGCGAGCCCGGAATCCATTTATCCTCGGAACATGTTGCACGATGGATTCCGGGCTCGCGCCTCAAGAAGGCGCGCCCCGGAATGACGACGGAGGGGTATGCTCATGAGCTTCATCACCGGCATCGGCCTCACGCCTTACGGCAAGCACGAAGGCTCATCCTCGCTCGACCTGATGAGCAAGGGCGCGCAAGCCGCGCTCGACGATGCCGGGCTGAAACGCACTGAAATCGACGGCATCCTCTGCGGCTACTCCACCGTCTCGCCGCACATCATGCTGGCGACCGTCTTCGCCGAGCACTTTGGCATCCGCCCTGCTTACGCCCACGCCGTCCAGGTCGGCGGCGCCACGGGCCTCGCGATGACGATGCTCGCCCATCATCTCGTCGAGGCAGGCGTCGCGCGCCACGTCCTCGTCGTCGCCGGCGAGAACCGGCTGACGGGCCAGAGCCGCGACGCTTCGATCCAGGCGCTGGCGCAGGTCGGCCATCCCGACTACGAGGTGCCGCTCGGCCCGACCATTCCCGCCTATTACGGCCTTGTCGCCACCCGCTACATGCACGAATACGGCGTGACCGAGGAGGACCTCGCGGAGTTCGCGGTGCTGATGCGCGCACACGCCCGCACCCATCCCGGCGCGCAATTCCACGATCCCATCACGGTCGCCGACGTCATGGCCTCCAAGCCGGTGGCGATGCCGCTGAAGCTGCTGGATTGCTGCCCAGTGTCCGACGGCGGAGCTGCGTTCATCGTCAGCCGCGAGCGGACCGGAGAGGCGGGCGTGCGCATTCGTGGCTGCGCGCAGGCCCATACCCATCAGCATGTTACGGCCGCACCCGGCCTCAGCGAACTCGGCGCCGAAATCTCTTTCGCGCGCGCCAAGGAGGCCACGGGCCTTGCGATCTCCGACGTGCGCTATGCCGCCATCTACGACAGTTTCACGATCACGCTCGCGATGCTGCTGGAGGATCTCGGCCTCGCCGGCCGCGGCGAGGCTGCAGCCCGCGTACGATCAGGCCATTTCAGCCGTGACGGCGCGATGCCGCTGAACACCCATGGCGGCCTGCTCAGCTATGGCCATTGCGGCGTCGGCGGCGCCATGGCACATCTGGTCGAGGCGCATTTGCAGATGACGGGACGGGCGGCGAATCGGCAGGTGCGCGATGCCTCTGTCGCGCTCCTGCACGGCGACGGCGGCGTGCTGTCGTCCCATGTCAGCATGTTCCTGGAGCAGGTGCGATGAGCGAGCGTCTGGCCGACTGGACCAAGGGCGAACAGGCCATCACCTACCAGACCCGCGCCGCATGCGGCCATGTGCAGTATTTCCACCGCGCCTTCTGCGCCGCCTGCGGCGTATCCGATCCGCAGGAAGCGCGCGCCAGCGGCAAGGGCAGGGTGCATGCGACCTCGCTGGTCTGCCGCGCCGCGACGCCCGAGACGCGCGCCCACGTGCCCTACAACATCCTGCTGGTCGATTGCGCCGAGGGTTTTCGCATGATGGCGCATGGCGAGAACGGGCTTGCCATCGGCGATTCGGTCACCGCGAGCTTCAAACCCTTTGCCGGCAAGCTCGTGCCGTTCTTCACCAAAGAGAGATAGTGGGATTGGATGCTGTAGCCCGGATGGAGCGCCGCGAAATCCGGGGTTCTCACCTCGCGGGTGGATTTCCCGGATTGCGCTTCGCTTCATCCGGGCTACATGGACGAGCAGTGGGTTTCGTCATTCGGGGGCGGTCCAAAGGACCGAGCCTGGAACGGGATTCTGGGCCTGGCCTGTGCGAGGGCCACCCCGGAATGACGAAAACTCTGAAACGCTTAACTCAACGCCCGTAGAACAAGATGCTGGCGATGACGAGCATCGCCGTCACCGCCAGCATATGCGCGAGCGCTCCCGAGGCCGCCCCCTTGGTGGCTTCCTTCATGCCTTGTTCTCCCTAGACTTGGGCGTGACTCATCGTTGCGTGGTGAGCGCAAAGACGGCCAATTGTTTTACTCGAAACACCCCACTCACGAGTACCCACCGCAATTTGTCCCCACGCGGCGAATATCGACTGTGTCAGGGTCGATCAGCAATGCGGCGGCAATTTGACTCGATGATGTTGCTCCTGCGTCGGCGCAAGAATAGAGTTTCGGGGAACTCTCACCGGCAACGACAACAAGCATCAAAAGCCCAAGAAAACTTTAGAGACAAACTTCCGGGAAAACTTCAGGAAAATCATGGCCCGCATTCAGTACAGCGATCCGTCCAAGGCCTCCGATCGCACCCGCGAAATCCTCGACAAGAACCGCAATGCCAATATTTTCCGCATGATGGCGCACTCGCCGAGCTATTTCGAGCAGTACTGCCGCCTTGGCGGCGCCATCCGCCACAAGGGCGAGCTCGATCCAGTGGTACGCGAGCTTGCGATCACGCGCACCGGCATCCTGTGCGAGGCGCCTTACGAGATCGTCGCGCACAAGCGGATCGGCAAGAATGTCGGTGTCACCGACGAGCAGAACGAGGCGCTCGCAAACTGGCATGCGGCGAGCTGCTTCAACGAGGTGCAGCGCGCCGCGCTGGCCTTCACCGACGAGATCGTGAAACTGAACAAGCCGACGGATGCGACCTTCAAGGCGATCGCATCGAAGCTGACGCCGGCCGCGCTGATCGAGCTCCAGCTCTCGGTCGGCTTCTACATCATGACCTCGAAATTCTTGGAGACGTTCGAGATCGACCTGCAGCCGGTGACGGAAGTGGTGGGCTGATCAGATTAGAAGCGGCGAGGAATGCCGATGACGATCGATGAATATGCGGCCTGGGCCGCGAGCATTGCGAAAGTCGAAGAGCATCCGTCCAACGAGCGGCTGTCCTATCTCGGTCTCGGACTTGCCGGCGAAGCCGGCGAGGTCGCCGATCACATCAAGAAGCTGCTCCGCGACGGCTGGCTGGATCAGGCGGGTCTCGTCAATGAGCTCGGCGACGTCGTCTACTACTGGGCGTGCCTATGCGCGGCCACCGGCCAGCAGCCGTCCGAAGTGCTCAAGACCAGCGCAGCCAGGATCAACCGGCGGCTGAGCGAGGCCGCGAGCCGCTGAGGCAAGCGTGAGCTGGAGGCCCCGGCCACCTCTCCCCGTCGGGAGAGGTGAAGAGCTCGGCCACCGCTCACGTCGACGTCAGAATATCCACTTTGGCGTTCGCCACGATCAGACGGTCGGCCAATAGCTGGGCCAGATTGCGCATGATGCGCTCGCTGGCGCGCGGGTGCTGCTCGCGGAAGCGCTCGAAATCCTTCAAAGGTACTTCGAAAACGGTCGCTGCCATGTCGGCGAATACGTCGGCAGAGCGCGTTGCCTCCAGCAGCGCCATCTCGCCAAAGGCCATGCCGGCAGTGAGTGTTGCCAGCCTGACGCCATCGGGCAGCGTGACGTGGACCGCGCCGCTACGCAGGAAGAACACGGCATCGGCGAGGTCGCCGGTCGTGACGATCTTTGCGCCGGACGGATAGTTCCTGACGGTGCAGATTGCGGCGAGATTGGTCAGCTCGTCCTCGCTCAGTCCCGCGAGCAGCGGCTGCTCGGCAAGCTCGGTGGTCTCGTGGAAGTCGATCGAGCCGCCATAGCGGTAGACGATCTGGTCTTCGGCCCATTCGATCGCGGTGTCGAGCAGGTAGAAGTCGCGGACGTTCTTCAGCTCCGCCGTCCATTCCCGCAAGCTGTCCCATTCCTTGGAGGCGCGCCTGACTCCCGACAGCACCACCGTGACGTTGAGTGCGGCGAGCTCTTCGAAGGCTTCGGCGATCAGTCGCGCACCGGCACGCGTGGTGGAGGTGACGCGGTGCAGATCGAAGATCACGAATTGCGGCCGCGGCCGGCCTGCGAGCCGGCGCGAGATGTAGTCGACGGCCGACAGCGACAGCGTGCCGACCAGCTCGATGACCCGCACCTCCTGCTCGTGCGCCGCCAGAATCTCGCGCTCCTGCGGCCGGCGCACGCGCCGCGACGGGCTCTTGCCGATGTCGTAGTCGGCGATGACGGCGTTGCGCGCGTCGTCGCTGCGGTTGAGCATGTGCAGATCGTAATGCGAGGACAGCGCCTCGCAGACCTTGATGCCGCGCACGCTGTTGCCGTGCTTGTCGAGCTTGGGCGAATAGCTGCCGAGCCCGAGCCGGGCAGGGAGTGCGGCGAGGATGCCGCCGCCGACGCCGCTCTTGGCGGGGATGCCGATCCGGTAGATCCATTCGCCGGCATAATCGTACATACCCGACGATGTCATCACCGAGAGCGTGCGCGAGATCGCGTAGGGCGTCAGCACCTGTTCGCCCGTCACCGGATTGATGCCGCGATTGGCGAGCGTCGCCGCCATCACAGCGATGTCGCGCGCCGTGACCAGCACGGCGCATTGGCGGAAATAGACGTCGAGCACGGCCGCGACGTTGTCCGAGATCACGGCGTTGGTCTTGAGGAGATAGCCGATGGCCCGGTTGCGGTCGCCGGTCTGGCTTTCCGAAGCATGGACCGCCTCATCGACGGCGAGATCGCGTCCGGCGAAACGGCTGAGCGCAAGACGGATCTGCTCGAAAGCGTCCGCGCCCTTGCTGTCGTAGATCAGCCCGGTGCAGGCGATCGCGCCGGCATTGACCATCGGGTTGAACGGATGGTTTTCGGCATTGAGCCGGATCGAGTTGAAGGGGTCGCCGGAAGGTTCGACGCCAATCGCGCTTTCGACTTTGCCGGCTCCCAAAAGGTCCAGCGCCAGCGCGAACACGAACGGCTTGGACATCGACTGGATGGTGAAGGGCACCCGGCTGTCGCCGACTTCGTAGACATGCCCGTCCAGCGTCGCGAGGCCGATGCCGAAATGGGCAGGGTCGGCCTTGCCCAGCTCGGGGATGTAGTCGGCTACGCTGCCTGAGGTCTCGGCCGAGAATTCGTTGAGGCAATTGTCCAGAAACCGCAGCAAGGGCGGTTTCGAGCGGGTCCAGGCGGAGGCGGCGGGCGATAGCGGCTTCATCGCCTCACTTGTGCAACGCAATCAGGGCGCGCGCAACCCGTCCGGCACGATGGTCTGCCGGCGGACTAGGACAAGGGCGAGCAGAGCCGTGGGTGCGAGGATCGCAAGGCCAAGCAGCGTCACCTGCATCTGCGACAGCGGCATGATGCCGCCGCCGGGCGTCGCGACCACGAAGCCGCCGATCACCAGCAGCACACGGATCGGCCATTCCAGCGCGCCAGCGCCGCGCAAGTCGCCGACGAAGGGCTGGTAGCCCTGGATACCGCCGCAGATGAACAGCGTGCCGAACGCGGCAAGCCCCATCAGGCCGAGTCCGGCGAGGTATGGGCTCGGCCCCTGCAGCACCAGCGCCGGATTGAGCACGAAGAAGAATGGGATGAAATAGATGATGCTGCCGACCCACATCGATTCCCACCCGGTCTTCATCGCCGGCGAGCCTGCGATTCCGGCGGCGGCGAACGAGGCGATGGCGACCGGCGGGGTGATCGACGACAGCATGCCCCAGTAGAAGATGAACATGTGCACGGCCATGCGATTGAGCCCGAGCTTCTCCAGCGCGGGCGCGACCAGGATGGCGAGGAAGATGTAGCAGGCCGTCGTCGTCAGGCCGAGGCCGAGGATCAGGCTGGTGAGGGCGCACATGCCGAGCAGCAGGAAGGCGTTGTCGCCGGCAATATGCAGGAGATCGTTGGCAAGGCTCGACACCACGCCGGTCATCGAGAATGCGCCGATCAGCAGGCCGCAGCCGGCGAGGATGCCGACCAGCTCGACGAAGGTGCGGCCGTTGACCTCCAGGAACTTGCCGATGGTCGCAAACGTCCAGCGCGTGTCCTTGGAGAAGAACTGGTTGAGGACCAGCAGCAGCGCTGTGGCGTAGAACGGCGCGTGGCTCTCGCGCTTGAAGTAGAGCAGCATCACGATCAGGAGCGCGATGACAAAGACGTAGTACCAGCCGTCCTTGATCGTATCCATGATGCGGGGCAGCTCGGCGCGCGGAATCCCCTTCAGCCCGTGGCGCGCGGCATAGGCATCGACCTGCATGAACAGGCCGACGTAATAGAGGGCCGCCGGAATGATCGCGGCGAGCGCGACATCGGCGTAACTGACATTGAGGAATTGCGCGATCACGAAAGCAGTCGCACCCATCACCGGCGGCGCCAACACCGCGCCGGTCGAGGCGCAGGCCTCGATCGCACCGGCATAGGATGCGCGAAAGCCGCTCTTCTTCATGATGGGAATGGTCATGGTACCGGCGGTGAGCACGTTGGAGATGATCGAGCCCGACATCATGCCGAGCAGGCCGCTGGCAAAGATGCAGACCTTCGCCGCGCCGCCGCGGAAGGTGCCGCACAGCGCGAAGGCGAGGTTGATGAAGAATTTTCCGGCCCCGGTCATCATCAGTGCGGTGCCGAACACCAGGAAGCCGATCACGGTGTCGGCAAAAGCCTGGATCGGAATGCCGAGCAGGCTCTCGCCTGAGAGCACGTGGTAGGCGGTTGCTTGCTCGAGCGTCGATTGGGTGCCGCGGAACGGTCCGAGCCAGCTGGATTCGGCGAACAGCGGATAGACGGTGAAAGGCAAGACGCTCAGCAGCAGGCTCCAGCCGCCGGTGCGGCGCAGCGCTTCCATCAGCATCACCCACATCACGAGGCCCGCCGCGATCACGCTGTTGGGCGCGCCGCCGAACTCCCAGCCGGCCTCCGCCGCCTTGCGTACGTTCGACATCAGCATCAGCGCCGCCGCGAAGGTCGCAACGAACAAGACGAGATCGTACCAGGGAATTCGATCGAGCGGGGCGCGTTCAGTCCCTGGGAAGATCAGGAAGGTGAACGGCAGCATCAACGCGATCAGGAGATAGAAATACTCCGTGTTGAGCTGGGTGTAGCCGATGAAGAAGCGCAGCGAGAATTGCTGGTTGATGCAGAGCAGGATCGTCGCCGCGGTCGCAACCACCAGCGTCCAGCGCCAGGCGCCGCGCAGCGTGCGCACGCGCGTGACCTCCGCCTCCTGCATGTTGGCGGCGGCGCCGTGCGGATCGTCGAACACGATCCGCTTGGCCTCGTCCTGCGGGCCGGTGGAGGTGGAAGCAGAAGGCATCATCGATCCCGCGCGTGGGCTATTGAACGCTGGCTAATGCGAATGGGTGTTGTTTTGCATCGATCGCGTCGCGGGCTCGCTCAACCTCTCCCGCTTGCGGGAGAGGTCGGCGCGCCAGCGCCGGGTGAGGGTTTTCTCCTCTGGGGGAATCCCGCCGTGGAGACACCCTCTCCCCAACCCTCTCCCGCAAGCGGGAGAGGGAGCGCACTTCCCGCGCGGCAACGATCAAACCCAACAGCATCGCGTTCTATTCCTCAAATCCATTCGGCATGTCGGCCTTGGCGAGCGCTGCCGCGCGGGCCTTCATCCAGCCGTCGAGGAATGCCTTGTCATCCGATGGCGGATTGGACGTGCCGTACGCCGCCCACGCCGCGCCAAGCACCTCTTGCCGCTTGATCAGCTTGTTGTTGTGCGCCTCCTGCGCATCGCTCCATTGTCCGGCCTCTTTCAGCGCCTTCACCGCACCGGGATGCACCGGCACCACCCAGTTCTTGGTCTGCCGGTCGGCGGCAAGACCACCGGCGCCGGGTGCAGAGTCCTTGTAGGCGTCGTAGTTGACGATCATCGCTTTGGTGATCGCATAGACCTGATCGGCCGGCTGCGAGGCGTAGGCGACGAAGATCGGGTAGGGGTAGTTACCGAGCTCAACCGGTTTCTCCGGCGAGATGCCGGCGCCGCAGGTCGCAAGCTGCGGGAAGAAGAACGAGCCGACCTTCTGCATCCGTGCCCAGCCTTCCTTGTCCTTGGCGGGGAGCGGCGGCCAGATCAGGCCGCGCGGCGAGGTCTCGGCCTCCTTGGCGGGGCCAGTGATGGTGGTGCCGAACGCGGCATCGACATCGTTGTTGATCAGGCCCTTCCACATCGCGCCGTAGCTTGCGAACTCGACGGCCTTGACATCCTTCTGCGTCAGCCCTGCGAAGGCGAGCACCGCGAGCGAATTCTGGTTCAGCGCGGGCGAGCCGACGACGAAGCCGACGCGCTTGCCTCTGAGGTCCTTCAGCTCCTTCACACCGGTGTCGGCGGCGACGCCGAGCGAGCCGCAATTGCAGTCGACCGTCGAGAGCAGGATCTGGAGCGGCTGCGGCCCCCATTCCTTCGATCCGAACTCGAACACGCCTTCCTGCGCGAAGTAAGTGCCCGATCCCATCGCCGCGGAAGCCGCGCGCTTGGCGCGCAGCGGCGCGAGGCGGGCGACATCGTTGCCTGCGGGGAGGACGCGCACGTCGGTGCCATATTTGTCCTTCATCATCTTGCCGACGCCGACCGCGATGTTGAAGCCGGCGGTGCCGGTGTCATAGGCGGTGAACGTCAATGTCGCCGGCAGCTTGATATCCTCGGCGAACGCATAGCGTGTAGACGCAAAAGAAATGCCTGCCACCAAGGCAGGCGCGAGCATGAGCAGCCCACGAAGCATGTTTTCCCTCCATCATCTTCGCTTAAGCGCGAAGACCTTCTTGCTTGAATCGGATCATGTCACCGGGCATCCGCGATGGCAACGCCGGAGCGCGAATGCAGAAACCAGGCTGACAGAATGTCGCGGAATCCAGGGATTATGCAGTCAGTTTGCGACGATCGCGATCGCTTGTCCCTCGGCAACGACGTCGTCGAGTTTCACCAGAAGCGACGTGATCGTGCCGCTCGCGGGCGACTGCACGGGTATCTCCATCTTCATGGCTTCGACGACCACAACGTCATCGCCATCTGCGACGGTTCCTCCAACCTGCACGGGAGTTGCGCAGATGCGCCCCGCGACCTCCGTGACGATCTTAATTTCTGGCATGCCATCGCCTTTTTGTTGTCGTCGCAAAATGCCTGAGGTAGCGTCGTCTGCAAGTGGAATTTAATTCCGCAGAGCGAAACAAGCTGGTAGGGAACATGGGACGACGATCGGAGCGGTTAAGTAGGCAAGGTGTCCTCGCTGGCGATGCCGGTGAGGGTGATGTCATCCAGGTGGTGTCGCGCGCGTTCGACGTATTGCGATGCTTCGAGGGCCACGAGGCGCGGCTCGGCAATCTCGAGATTTCAAATCGCTGCGGCCTGCCGCGCTCGACGGTGTCGCGGCTCACGCACACGCTGACGCGGATGGGCCAGCTCGTCTACCTGCCGCGCGATCAAAAATATCGCATCGGCCCGAGTGCGGTGGCGATGAGCGCCTCGATGATGAAGGGCGCGCAGCTGCGCAGCATGATCCGCCAGCGGCTTCAGGAAGTCGCCGAGCAGCTTCCGGGCACGGTCGGCTTCGTCGTTCCCGATCGCTTCCATCTCGTTTACCTCCAGTTCGCACGCTCGGCGAGTGCGCTCGGCCTGCACGAGGGCACCGGCAGCCGCATCTCGATGGCTTCGACCGCGGCAGGCGCAGCCTACACCGCGGCACTGGCGCCCGAGGTCGGCGATGCCTTCATTGCGGACATGGAGCGGGAGGCCCCCGAGGCTGCAAAAATCTTGAGGCCCCGCATCGAGGCCAACCGGCAGTCGCTGCGCGAGCGCGGTTATGTCGTGGCCTGCGGCCTGTGGAGTCCGCACATCAACGGGCTCGCGGTGCCGATCTGGTCGCCGCAGTACCAGACCTTCGTCGTCATCACGATCGGCCTGCTGGCTGCAATGTATGACGAGCAGCGGCTGCATAACGAAGTCGCCCCGTTGATGCTCACGCTCGGCCGCTCGCTCGGCAGCCTGATGGAAGGCGCCGAGGGCGATGCCTTCAACAACCGTCTCTCGCGTAAGCCGGTCGCAATGGCCGTGCGCAACAATAACAAGCCGATCAACTCGGAGGGAGTGAATGAACTGGAAGCCGGAACTCGACGAGCTCACCCGGCGCGAAGCCTTCGCGCGGGAGATGGGCGGCGTTGACAAGGTCAAGCGACAGCATGACCAGGGCCGACTGACTGTTCGGGAGCGCATCGACGGACTGATCGACAAGGGCAGCTTTCACGAGATCGGTGCCGTCTCCGGCATCGGTGAGTACGATTCCAGCGGCGAGCTGCAGAAAGTGACGCCGGCGAACTGCGTGTTCGGCCGCGCACGCATCGACGGTCGTACCGTGGTCGTGGTCGGCGACGATTTCACGGTGCGCGGCGGCTCGGCGGACGCGTCGATCTCGGCCAAGCCGCTGATGGCGGAGGAGATGGCGCACGACTTCCGCCTGCCCATCATCCGCATCGTTGAGGGCTCCGGCGGCGGCGGCTCGGTCAAGACCATCGAGACCAAGGGCGCGGCCAATCTGCCGGGCGGCATCGGCGGCACGCGCTGGTATCGCTTCACGACGGAGAATCTGTCGCGCGTGCCGGTGGTCGCACTCGGCCTCGGTTCGGTAGCGGGTTTAGGTGCCGCGCGTCTTGCCGCCAGCCACTATTCCATCATGACCCGGAAGTCCGCGATGTTCGTGGCGGGCCCGCCGGTGGTGAAGGCGCTGGGGCAGGACCTCTCGAAGGAGGAGCTCGGCGGCGCCGACATCCAGACCCGCGCCGGGGCAATCGATCACGCGGTCGAGACCGAGGAGGAGGCGTTTGCCTGCGCGCGGCGCTTCCTGTCTTATCTGCCGTCCTCGGTATACGAGCTGCCGCCGACCTTGCCCTGCACCGACAATCCAGAGCGCACCGAGGAAGCGCTGCTGAGCGCGGTGCCGCGCAACCGCAAGCAGGTCTATAAGGTGCGCCCGATCATCGACGCCGTCGTCGACAAGGGCTCGTTCTTCGAGGTCGCCAAGAATTTCGGGAAGCCTGTTATCGTCGGTCTCGCGCGGCTCGAGGGCAGGGCGGTGCTGCTGCTCGCCAGCGACAGTTTTCATTATGGCGGCTCCTGGACCGCAGATGCCTGCCAGAAGGTGGTGCGCTGGGTCGACTTCGCCGAGACCTTCCACCTGCCGATCGTCTATCTCATGGACTGCCCCGGCTTCATGATCGGCCTCGATGCCGAGAAGGCCGCCACCATCCGCCACGGCGTCCGCGCCATGGCCGCGGTGAATCAGACCACCGTGCCCTGGTGCACGGTGATTCTGCGCAACGCCTTCGGCGTCGCCGGCGTCGTGCATCAGCCCGCCGATCGCTTCTCGATCCGCTACGCCTGGCCGTCCGCCTATTGGGGTTCGCTGCCGCTCGAAGGCGGCATCGAAGCCGCCTACCGCGCCGATATCGACGCGGCCGAGGACAAGGTCGCGAAGCTGAAGGAGATCGAAGCGCGCCTCAACAAGCTGCGCTCGCCGTTCCGCTCGGCCGAAAAGTTCTGGGTCGAGGAGATCATCGATCCCAGGAAGACGCGATCATTGCTGTGCGAGTTCGCGCGCCTCGCCGAGCCGCTGCGTAAGCCCGGGCCGCCGGAGAATTTTTCGATCAGGCCGTAGCGCTCAAGCCGTGATTGCAGCGGTCGGGCGAGGAACCTTTCCGGGCGTGCCGCATTCGTCGCGCATGAGGAGCTTGTATTTCGGCATCGGCGCTCTCGCCGGCGCGCTGGTCCTCCTCATGATTTGGCTGGGCCAGCACGAACGGCAAGCGTCAATCGATCGTCTCGAGCGATGGGAAATTCCCCACGCGCCTGCGCGCTAGCTGGGGACACTTGACCGCGGTTTGCAGCGACATAGCCGTCGCTGATGCACAATTGGTCAAGTCTCAGTTTCGACGATACGCCATTCGTTCTCTGCGAGTTAATCGTTCCGGCCGCTACGTCTGGTTTACAACGGTTGCGGAGGCCAGCCCGCAAATGCAACCACTTTCAGCCGCTCTTTAGGCCGATTTCAGCCAAACTGTTATTGGTTGCTCGCTGCGGGGCAGGGATTTCACAATTTGGAGCCCTGCAATGTTCAAGTCAGTTCTTTCTGCGTGCCTTTTCGTTGCCTTTAGCTCCGTTGCCTCCGAAGCCCGGCCCT
The DNA here is from genome assembly GCF_004114935.1 of Bradyrhizobium zhanjiangense. Classification (NCBI taxonomy): domain Bacteria; kingdom Pseudomonadati; phylum Pseudomonadota; class Alphaproteobacteria; order Hyphomicrobiales; family Nitrobacteraceae; genus Bradyrhizobium; species Bradyrhizobium zhanjiangense. The sequence continues at coordinate 5,810,607 of NZ_CP022221.1, read as the reverse complement.
ATCGCATTCATCAAGCACCTGAATGCAACGTCACGATGCCCTGCGACTTCTCGTATTCCCAAACCCGCCGTGAGCGGACGCCCAGATCCTCACTACAAGCCTATCGCTCGACGCAACTGACAGTGGCCGACGCAGGCGGCGCCACGGCGGCGAGTGTCTCCGGCACGCGCATCATCGGAGGGCGGCCGGCTGGTTGCCCCTCATCCTTCTGCGGCTGCGGCGCGGCTCTGCGCGTGTTCGGGCGTGTGGTGCCGGAATTGAATCTCGCTGCGAACTGGCTGCGCTTTCCGCGTACGTCGCCGGCACCGGGAATGGTCGCGGCCCGGCGCGGGCATGTCTTCGTCCTGGAGCAACACCTCGGAGGCGACATGTGGATGGCGTACGACGCCAATTCGGGCGGTCACACAACGCGGATGCATGCGCGCTCGCTGCGGGGCTACACGGTCGTCAACCCGCGCGGCTGAGAAGATGGCGGGATTGCCCGGCATCAACTAGAGCCGTCACACTTTGCCGAAATTCGCGGTGGTCGACAACTAGGGCCGCGTCAAGGGCGTGCAGGGCCTGCGGGTCGTCGACGCCTCGATCTTCCCGGTGGTGCCCTGCGCCAACACCAACTTCCCGGTGCTGATGTCGGCGGAAAAGATCGCTGCTGCGATCCAGTGAGCTGCAAGCGTTCTTCCGGGTTATCCGCGGCCGGCTTGCCGTAGCAACCGCGGGCCTTCGTGCCTCAGGGCAGCTGCGCCGGGCCAGGCCCGGATGCCGTCATCCTGGCCTGCGGCCGCTTGCGATCCGCTTCAATCGACAGGAATTGGTGCAGCCTGGCGCCGGCCTCGAGGCCGCCATCCGACCGTCCGGATGCTCCTGCCCGCAATCTCCATGATCGCGTTTATCCGGCGTTAATGATGCTTTCTCAATATGAGACATCTCAATTTGTCGCAGTCCATGTTTGTGGATTGCACGTAAGTGTTGATTAAGAGGCCAAATCCATATTCCGGCCTGCGATGCGCGGGGGTCGCCGGCAGGAATGCTGCGTCTCCTCCATCACGGGATTTCAGGAAGTATTTTTGCCGCTACGCGGCAATCAGGATGAAGGTCATGCTCCGCCGGGTAGTGCTCCGTTTCGCCAGAGATCGGAAGGCCAACGTCGCCATTATCTTCGCGCTCATGATGGTCCCGACCATCTTTCTCCTGGGCATGACGCTGGATTACACGCTGGCCTTGCGCAAGCGCGAGCAATTGAACGCAGCCGCCGACGCCGCCGCGATCGCAGCCGTGCGGCCGGCGATGCTGACGCAGACCGACACGTCCGTGGTCAGGGCGACCGCGGAAGCCGTCTTCGCAGCGAAGGCGAATCTTCCCGGCCTGTCGGCGGTCCCGACGCCAACGGTCACTGTCACCGATTCCGGTCTCGCGCGGACCATCACGGTGTCCTACACCGCGGAGTCCATCAATAATTTCCCCGGCGTCCTCGGCAAGCAGACCTGGCAGGTGGCCGGTTCGGCGACGGCGAAGGCGTCGAGCGCGCCCAATATGAATTTCTACCTGGTGCTGGACGACTCGCCGTCGATGGCGATCGCAGCGACGCAGACCGACATCAACAACATGATCGCTGCTACGAGCAGTCAGCCTTCATACGCGAGAAACTGCGCGTTCGCCTGTCACGAAGTCCATCCCAATAACCAAAACCCGAGTTCGACCAACAAGGATAATCTCACCGTCGCACGCAATAAGAACATCACATTGCGAATCGATCTCGTGACCAATGCCGTCAAGCAATTGCTCGTGGGGCCCTGGTCGTGCCCGCAATCGGGTGTTTCGGGCGGCGTCATGCAGTGCATGGCGGCGCTCAACAACACCACCTACAAGGCCGCCATCTACACCTTCGACTACAATTTCAACACGATCCAGACGCTGACGACCCCCACGACCGCGGGCACGATGATCGGCAACATTCAGCTCATGACGGTGGATCACCAGAACTGCGTCATTTACGGCAATTGCTCCACCGACTACGGCTCGGACATCTCAGGTGGGCTGACAGGCGTCAACGGCGTCATGCCCGCCCCTGGCAGCGGCACCAACCAAGCCGGCGATACGCCGCAGGAGGTGGTGTTCCTCGTGACCGACGGGGTTGAAGACAAGCTGATCCCGAAGACTGCAAGCTGCGATCCGAATGCCACCTATCCGCTTCCAACCGTCGGCACCACGCAAGTGCGCTGCCAGCAGCCGCTCAATACCGCGACATGCACGACGATCAAGAACCGCGGCATTCGCATCGCGGTTCTCTACACCGAGTATCTGCAGCTGCCGACCGACAACTGGTACAACACGCGCATCGCGCAATTCAATAATCCGTCCTCGTCCACGGGTACGATCGCGCAACGGCTGGAATCATGCGCCTCGCCCGGTCTGTACGCGAGCGTTCAGACCGGCGGCGACATTTCCGCGGCGCTGACCAACCTTTTCCTCAAAGTCGCGTCCAGCACAGCCAGCCTCGTGCAGTAGAGAAGAAGCGCCATGATTGGCCCCGCCGCAACAACCAAGAGCCGCCGCAATCGCTGCGCCGCGTTCGCGCGGGATAGGAGGGGCGCCACGGCCGTCGAATTCGCGCTGGTCGCTGCGCCGTTCCTCGCGCTCATCATCGCGCTCCTCCAGACGTTTCTGGTCTTCTTCGCCCAGCAGATGCTCGAATCCGTCGTGCGCCAGTCGGCGCGCCTCGTCATGACCGGGCAGGTTCAGTCCGCGAAGATGACGCAGGCGGTTTTCAAGCAAAAGGTCTGCGATCAGATCGTTATCCTGTTCAATTGCAGCGGCCTGATGGTCGACATGCAGGTGGCGACTTCATGGACGTCCGCGAACACGGCGATGCCGACCCTGACCTTCGACGGCTCGGGCAACGTCACCAATACCTGGCAGTACGATCCGGGCGACGCCGGCGACATCGTCGTTCTCCGCGTCATGTATGTGTGGCCGGTCGTGCTCGGGCCGCTCGGTTTCAATCTCTCGAACCTCAGCAACGGCAACCGGCTGATCATGTCGTCCGCCGCGTTCCAGAACGAGCCAGGAGCTTCCTGATGATTTCCGCCCTGTCGTCTCGCGCTCGGCACCTGTTGACCGATGTCCGCGCCGTTGCAGCGACGGAGTTCGCCATGGTGGCGCCATTCATGCTGGTGCTCTATGTCGGCGGTGTCGAGCTCGGCAACGGCCTCGCCATGAACGTCAAGGTCAGCGCGACCGCGCACAGTGTCGCCGACATGATCACGCAGAACACGGCGGTGACGTCGTCTCAGATGGACGGTATTCTCGCGGCGGCGACCGCCATCATGGCCCCATATCCTACCAAGAACGGCTCGACCTCCTTGATGACGATCACGGTCTCGGAAGTGTCGACCGACAGCACGGGGAAGGCGACGGTGCAGTGGAGCAAGTCGACGAGTTCCTCGGGAGCGCGAACCGTCGGTCAGCAGATGACCTTGTCATCGTTTACCGCGCCGAGCGGTACCAGCAACGCCAACATCTCGCTCATTCTGAGTGAGGTGTCCTACGACTATGCGCCCAACCTCGGCTTCACCATCGCCGGCACCGTGAAGCTGTCCGACAGCTACTATCTGTTCCCGCGTTGTTCGACCAACAGCCCGGCCACCTCGAGCTTTCCCTATTACGACGTGAAATATCCGGCGACGTCGACCTGCACCTGCGTCCAGCATTTGCAGCAGAAGACCTGTTGATCACCGGTCACAGCCGCAGCACCTTGCCGGGATTCATGATGTTTTGCGGATCGAGCGCGCGCTTGATCGTGCGCATGATGTCGAGCTCGGTCTTCGAGCGGTAGTGACTGAGCTCGTCGAGCTTGTCGATGCCGATGCCGTGTTCCGCCGAGATCGAGCCGCCCATGGAGGTGATGAGATCGTTCACGGCCCGCGTGATGGCGCCCTTGTATTGGGTCAGCGTCTGCTGATCCATGCCCTTGGGCCCCATGAACGAAAAATGCAGATTGCCGTCGCCAATGTGCCCCAGCGGATAGGGGCGAATGGTCGGGAGAATGCCGAGCACGGCCTTGAGCCCCTTGTCGATGAACTCCGGAATCCTGGAGATCGCCACTGAGACATCGTAGCTGAGCCCCGGTCCCTCGGCCCTGGAGGCCTCGGCGACGCCCTCTCGGATGCGCCACATATTGCGCGATTGACTGACCGTGTGTGCGATCGCCGCATCGAGCACGTGGCCGGCCTCGAGCTGATCGGCCAGAAACTGCTCCATCTTCTCGGACATGCCCTCGGTCCCGTCCCGGCGTGGGCGCGCGGACGACCATTCGAGCAGGAGGTACCATGGCGTATCCGCCTTGAGCGGATCCTGGGTGCCGGGAATGTGATGCAGCACCATGTCGATGGCGCTGCGGCTCATCAGCTCGCAAGAGCCGACATTATCCTCGGACGCTGCGTGCGCTTCGGATAGGATCTCCAGGGCTGCGCGCGGATCGCGGATCGCCAGCCACGCGGTGCAGACGTCCTTCGGCGCTGGCCATAGCTTGAGGACGGCCTTGGTGATGATGCCGAGCGTGCCTTCGGCGCCCATGAACAGATGCTTGAGGTCGTAGCCCGTGTTGTCCTTCTTGAGCGCACGCAGTCCGTCCCAGACATCGCCATTGGCCAACACGACTTCGAGCCCCAGAACGAGATTGCGGGCATTGCCATAGCGCAGCACCTGCACGCCGCCGGCGTTCGTCGACAGATTGCCGCCGATCGTGCACGAGCCCTGCGCGCCAAGACTGAGGGGCAGGAACCTGTCGTGACTGGCCGCGGTCTCCTGCAGCGTCTGCAGCACGCAGCCGGCCTCGACCGTCATCGAATAGCCGACGGGATCGACCTCCAGAATGCGGTTCATGCGGCCGAGCGACAACACGATGCCGTTGTGCGCAGGCCAGGGCGTTGCCCCACCCATCAGGCCGGTGTTGCCGCCCTGCGGCACGATCGCGACGCCTTGCTCATGGCAAAGCCGGACCACTTTGGACACTTCCCCGGTGCTACCGGGACGAACGACCGCGCCAGCGCCGCCGACCAGCAATCCGCGCCAGTCCGTCACGAACGGCTGCTTGCCGTGCTCGTCCTCGATAAATCCCTTCTCGCCCACGATCGCGCGCAACGCATCGCGCATCTCGGCGGTCAAGGGAGCGGTCGGGATAGTGGGTGGGGACGACGGGAAGGCAGCCGGCATTTCTTTCCTCTGGCGCATCTTGGTGTGCACTGCGCACGTGACGTGCTGAGGGGTATTGTCCACGTTTGTGCCGGGGAGTCTAGCGACGTACCTTCATGTCAGCCGGGCAGGGCCCTAGTGGATGATCTGGTTCAGGAAGCCCTTCGCCCGGTCCGTGCGCGGAGCCCGAAAGAACGTTTCCGGATTTGCCTCCTCAACGATGCTTCCACGATCCATGAAGACCACCCGGTCGGCGACTTCGCGGGCGAATCCCATCTCGTGCGTCACGCAGACCATCGTCATGCCATCTCGCGCCAGCTCCACCATGGTGTCCAGCACTTCCTTGACCATCTCAGGGTCGAGAGCGGATGTCGGTTCGTCGAACAGCATGATCTTGGGCTGCATACACAGCGCCCGCGCGATCGCGACGCGTTGCTGCTGACCACCCGACAATTGTGCGGGATACTTGTCCGCCTGATCCTGAATACGGACCTTCCGCAGCAAGCCGAGTGCGCGATCGCGCGCTTCTGCTTGCGACAGGCCGCGAACCTTCATCGGAGCCAGCATGCAGTTCTCGGCTACCGTGAGATGCGGGAAGAGGTTGAAGCTCTGAAACACCATGCCGACTTCACAGCGCACACTGTTGATGTCGGCGATGCGGTTGCTCAACTCGACGCCGTCGACGATGATCCGGCCTTCGTCGTGCTTCTCGATATGGTTGATGCACCGGATGAGCGTCGACTTGCCGGAGCCGGAAGGGCCGCACAGAACGATTTTCTCGCCCTTGCCGACCTCGAGATTGACGTCGTTCAGCGCAGTGAACGTGCCGAACCGTTTCACGACATTCTCGACGACGACAATTGCGCCGGGCTGCGTGGCATCGCTCAAATTCTCTCGAGGCATGTTGTCTCCCAAATTCGAGGCGTTATCGCGATGTGGCGAGAGCGTATCGTTTGCGAAGGGCAGCGACACACTGGGAAGCTGCAGAACTGATGGCGAGGTAGGCCACCGCCACGACCAAGTACATTTCGACGAGGCGGCCGTTGAGCTGCGCAAGCTTGGAAGCTGCGCCCAGAAGATCCGTCAGCGAAAGGACATAAACCAGAGAAGTGTCCTGAAACAGGATGATGGTCTGGCTCAGGATGATCGGACTGGCCACGCGCAGGACCTGCGGGAGGACGACATGGCGGTAGGTATCATAAGTGGACAACGCGAGTGCCTGGCAGGCCTCGAACTGGCCCTTGTTCACGGCCCGCAGCCCGACACGGATGATCTCGGAGTAGTAGGCCGCCTCAAACAAGCCAAAGGTGATAAAGGCCGTATAGGTGGCGCCGATCGGGATCGGGCGGCCGTTGCCACTGAGATGCCCAAGCACGATTGGCACCAGGAAGAAAAACCAAAACAGAACGAGGATCAGCGGGATCGACCGGATGACCGCAACGTAGCCGCGGATGATCTGGGCGAACAGCGGAATCTCGAAATGCTGTACGAGCGCAAGGCAGGTCCCGAGAACCATGCCGATGGCGAATGCGGCGGCCGTGAGCGCAAGCGAGAAGAGCAGGCCCGACCAGAGATAGGGCCAGGATTGCGCTAGAATCGAGAAATCGAGGGTGTTCATTTCACGACCTCCATGGCACCGGGCAGAGCGCCGCTTTGCTGCATCTGGGCGGCCAGATCCTGGCCAGCAGTGAGCTTGACGGGAGCGCTCCCCGGAATGCGGACTGCTTTGTCGATGAACGTCATGGCCTGATACGCAACGAGCGCCAGACAGAGGTAGATGATCGTCGCCGCGCCAAATGCCGAGAACGTCTGGAACGTGGCCTCGCTGATCTGGCGCGCCTGCGCGGTGAGCTCCATCAAGCCGATCGTGAGTGCGACCGAGGTGTTCTTGTATATGCCCATCACCTCGCTGGTGAGGCTCGGCACGATGAGGCGCAAGGCCTGCGGCACGACAACATATCGATAGGTGAGGTAACCACTGAGGCCGAGAGCATTGGCCGCCTCGATCTGTCCCTTCGGGAGTGCTTCGATACCCGCCCGGACCTGCTCGGCTATTCGGGAAGCCGTGTAGAGTCCAAGGCAAAGGAGTGCCGGGAAGAACGATGCCCAGGGCGGCGGAATCTGCTTGATGGCATCGCCCAGCGCGGTGGGCACGACCTCCGGGAAGACGAAGTACCAGAGGAACATCTGCACCAGGACCGGGATGTTTCTGAATATCTCGACATAGAGCCGGGCCAGGATCGAAAAGAAGCGATTCTGGACTGTGCGGCCCACGCCGACGACCACACCGATGCCGAAGGCGATCCACCAGCCGAAGAAGGCCAGAGCCAGCGTCCAACCGAGACCCGACACAAGCCAGTCGATATAGCGCTGGCCGTCCGCCGTTTGTTCAAAAAGCACTCCGAACATCGCGAGCCCTCAGGTTGCAGGTGCGAACGAGGATTTCCTTGCGAGGCGGTCAGCTCCGTCAATCAGTCAACGGCATCGCTGGGATGCGCGATCCGCGCCATCAATTCGTCCGTGAGCGGGAATGCGAGGTTCTCACCCTTGGGCGGGATCGGCTTGGTGAACCATTTCGCGTAGGTCTTGTCGAATTGGCCGGACGCCATTTGTTTAGAAAGAACGTCGTCGACGAGGCGCTTGAAGCCGGCATCACCCTTCGCGAACATCAGTCCATAATAGATCTTTGCGTAACCCTCGGGGAGGAACAAGAGCGCATCCGGATTCGGCGCCGCAGCCTTGAGCCCGGCGAGGAGGATATCGTCTTCCATGAAGGCGGCCGCACGGCCGGTGTTCAGCATCAGGAAGGATTCCGCGTGGTCCTTGGCCTGGACGATGTTGAGGCCGAGTTGCTCCTTGGCGTTGACGCTCTGCGCGAAACCTACCGCGTTGGAGCCTTGCGTGACGACAATCGTCTTGCCTTTCAGATCGCCGGCGGCCTTTACGCCACTGGCGGCCTTGACGAGCCATCGCGGCTGGCTGACGAACGTCGCGACGGAAAACGAGACCTGTTCCTGCCGCTTCTTGTCGTTCGCAGTGCCGCCGCATTCGATGTCGACCGTCCCGCTCTGGATCAGCGGAATCCGGTTCGAGGAGTTCACCGGCGTGTAGTTGACCTTGAGGTCGGGCAACTTCAGCTCCTCCTTGATGCGATCGACGATCGCCGCGCAGAGATCGAGCGAGAAGCCGATGGGCTTCTGATCGGGCCCGAGGTACGAGAACGGTATCGAAGCCTCACGGTAGCCGATCGTGATTGCGCCGCTGGATTTGATCTTATCAAGCGTCGGGCTGTCGGCTGCTGCGGAGGGGCTTGGGCTGACGGCCAGGAGTCCTGAAACCAGGAGTCCTGGGAGAAGTCCGAGCACCTGAACAAGCTTCTTCATGGTCTTTGCCTTTCCCTCGTTTGTCGAATTCAAGCTGCGGCGGAAGGGCGTCCGAGCCCTCGCCGACGGATGACATCGATCAGGCGATCGATGTCGTTGGCGGTGTTGAACATGCCGAGCGAGACGCGAATGCCATCTCGTTCGGGCGATACGCGCACATCGTTCTCCTCGAAATGGCCGAGCCAGTCCGATGGGGGCAGGGCGATGACGTAGATGTGCGGAGCGCGATGCTTTCGCTCGCGCGGGCCAACGAGGCGGATGTCCAGCTCGTCCAGGCGCGCGATGAGGTGATCGCCGAGATCAAAGCAGTGGTTCTGGATGTTCTGCCCCCCGATCTGCTCGATCATGTCGAGGGAAGCACCCAGTGCATGGACCGCGGGCAGATTGAAGTTGCCCAGCTCGAACCGCCCAGCGGTGGGCGAGGGCGCCATCTTGTCCGGGCGCGCGATGAGATCATCAGGGATCTCGGCGAGGCTCGCGGCAGCCAGATAGGCCGGCTCCAGCTCTTTGAGCGCCTTGTCCCAATAGAGAAGCCCGAGCCCTTGCGGAACCAGCAGTCCCTTGTGGCTTCCGGAGCCGACGAAGCTCGCGCCAATCGCCTTCGCGTTGACAGGCACGACGCCGATCGACTGCATCACGTCCACGACGAAGTAGAGTTTCTTCCTGGCGCACATCGCGCCGACGCTCTCGATGTCGAAGCGGTGACCGGCGTGGAAGGTGACATGCGACATCGAAATTGCGCGCGTGTTTTCGTCGATGAAAGGAGCAAAGCTGTCGGCATCGACGATATCGGTCATCGGGATGAAGCGGACCTCGACGCCCTTCCGTTGCAGATGGAGGAACGCGTAGACGTTGTTCGGATGATCGCCGTGGATCATCAGGACATTGTCGCCGGCCCGGAGCGGCAGTGCGTTTGCCGCGATGTTCATGCTTTCCGACGTATTTTTCGTGAAGGCGATTTCATCCGCGGCCACGCCGAGAAAGCGAGCGACCTTGGCGCGGGTCTGCTCCACCCGGTCGAGCCAGACGCTTTTCGGGCCGGCCGTCTCGAAGCCCTCGCGAAGGAAGAGCTCGATCGCGGCCTTTACCGGGCGCGCAAGCGGCGTTTGAAACCCGGAGTCCAGATAGACCATCCGTTCGACAGCGGGGAATTCCTTCCTCACAGCGTCCACGTCGTAGTGACGAGACATACGCATCTCCTGTTGGGCGCGCCGTCGGGACTTGGCCCTCGGCCAAGCGGCGGAGCGGGATTTTCGGAACGGGTGAGACTGCGTTGCACAATTTCTGGTCAATCACCGGCAACGCCAAGAATATGAGCTTTCAGGATTTCGACAAAGGAATTTGTCGATTTTCAATATATTTTATTCCGAAAAGTGATAATAAGTGGCGTAGACCTTGATTTTGCTGCCGATTTGGCCGGAGGGAAAATGACGACGCGCATTGAGAAGGACGGGCCATTGGATCGTGCCTTCGCGATCGTTCGGCACGTTGCCGACCAACGCAAAGCCGTCTCAGCGGCAGAGATCGCAAAGGCTCTCTCGCTGCCTCTTCCAACGGCACACAGGTTGATCGGAAATCTCGAGGACCGCGGACTGCTACAGAAGGCGTTGGGGACCAAGCGTTACGTTGTGGGAAACCAGCTCGTCACACTATCCGCCACTGTCATCGGAGCGGCCTTCCGCACTGCGCGGCGGCATGCGGTGCTTCGGGCGGTTGCGGGAGAAATCGGCGAACAATGCGAGATCGGCGTCGTACGCGACAATGTCGTTGCCTATGTCGACAGCGTTCGCGTTTCGGAGCCGCAAGGCCTTCAGTTCAATCCGGGAGAGGCCGCGCCGTTACACTGCACGTCGACCGGAAAAATCTACATGAGCAGACTGCCCGAGCGGACCCGGGCGAAGTTGTGCCGCGCACTACCTTTGACCAAATTCACGGAAACGACGATCGTCGACGTCCACGGGCTGATGAAGGTCCTGGAGGACACGCGGCAACGAGGCTGGGCCAAAACCAACGAAGAGTATGTGAAGGGAGTTGTGGGGTGTGCCGTCCCCATTCTGTCACCGGATCGAGAATTGATAGCTTGCTTGGGTGTCTCTGTGCCGGTGGCGCGCGTGAGCTTCGTCGAACTGGACCGGTTCATACCGCCGCTTCAAAAGGCTGCCGCTCTGCTGTCGGAGACCATTCTGCAGGTTGATTGATGCGCCGACAACTGGTTCGAGAGCGAATACCGACAGGGCGAAGGTCTATGGCACGAACAAGGACGGCCTGATCGAGGCGCGAATTGAGGGAAACACGGTGGCTGCGCTGGTGACGATCCAGACCAGGAGCAATCATCAATCCTTTCTGATGGAAGCACCGGGCTCCTGGATGTCGGAGGTCGCGATCGAATTGAACAAGGAAGCGAAGTGACTTTAATTCGGAATAATCGCATAATAGCCCTGTTTTGCCCGACGTGTCAAACGGCGTTACAGGCGCACTGGGCTAAGTCATTGATCCGGCTGCCGTGGGCTACTGTGCATGGGGTTGTTTTCGCACTTTTTGTTTGATCGCTCCGGAAGGTGCCTCACGCGCTCTCCGTCTCTCGGTGCACGTCGTGCACCACGAGCCCCATGCCTTCGTCCGGCATCCTGATCCAGTCGCGGCGCTTCAGCGTGCGCTTTGTGTCCTCGTAGCCGCTTGTCCAGTGTTCGCGCATCGAGGTGCCCGAGAACTTGTGGTCCTTGGCGTCTCCCTCGCGGCTGGCCGCGGAGTAGGGCGGCCATCGCTCTGCATCATCAAACTGTAACACAGCCGTAATTGAGTAGCCGCGCGGGGTCCGGAAGATGCCGTCAGCCATCTTCCGAATACGAGGCATTGTTGACGGTTGGGATTGGCCATGGCTGAGCCGGCAAAGCTTGTCAGCGCGATAACGAATGCCGAGCCCGCCATTGCCGGTCTCGTGTGGGCCTTCCGTCTGCACAGCGACGGCAGCACTGAGGCGCTGCCGATCGACCAGCCGATCGAGTTCAGCCATGACGGCCGGCTCTGGCTGCATTTCAACCTGACGGATGCGCGCGTGCGGCCGTGGATTGCGGTATCGCCATTGCCGCCGCTCGCGCGCGAGCTGCTGCTGTCGAACGACACGTTCCAGCAGCTTCACGTCATCGATCACTGCGTCTACGGCGTGTTCTCCGACCTCGTGCGCGAGATCGACTGCGCGACGGAAGAGACCGCGTTCCTGCGCTTCGCCATGACCGAGCATCTCCTGGTCAGCGGACGCCATCAGGCGCTGTGCTCGGCGGACGCGACGCGCCGCGTGCTCGAAGGCGGCTACCGGGTCGACAACGTCGCCCATCTCCTCGAAAAGATCGTCGATGAGGTCGCCGACACGCTTGACAGGATGGCCGACAAGCTCGGGCAGGAGATCGACGACATCGAGGAGCGGATCCTCGCCGACGATAGCAAGCCGGAGATGCGCCGCAATCTCGGCCGGCTGCGCCGGACCTGCGTGCGGCTGCATCGTCAGCTCACGGGCCTTCGCGTGCTGTTCCACCGCCTCGACCAGAAGAACACCGACCACCTCTCGCCAGCCTTGCGCATCCACGCCGGCAAGCTGGCGCAGCGGCTGGACGGGCTCGATCACGACATCGTCGAGCTGCGCGAGCGCAGCCGCCTGCTCGAAGAGGAGCTGCGCTTCAAGAACGAGGAGGAGAGCAACCGCCACCTCCACACGCTCTCCATCGTGACCTCGCTGCTGCTGCCGCCGACGCTGATCACCGGCATCTTCGGCATGAACACCAAGGGCCTGCCGCTCACCGAGGTCGAGAGTGGATTTCTCTGGGCGGCCGTTTTGATGGCTTCTTCAGTTGGTGCGGCCTATCTCTTCATGCGGCGGACGGGCATATTCAAGTAACTCTGCCAGCCGGAATCAGCCGTGATCGTGACTGCCCATAGCTCTGTGTTGCGAGGCGCGGCCGCCATTATGCTGGCCTGCACGGCGATAAGCACGAATGCGCTCGCCGGCGCCAAGGACGAGAGCGCGGCTGAGGGGCTGTTTCCAAGATGGTTCAACGAATGGCATGACGGCCTCGCCAACAAGGGCCTGAATTTCGGCGCCACCTATATCGCCGACAACATCGCCAACGTCTCCGGCGGCGTGAAGCGCGGTGCCATCCATTTCGGCCGCCTCGATCTGTCGGTCGATGCCGATCTCGACAAGCTGGTCGGCTGGACTGGCGGCCGCTTCTACGCCAATGCCTTGGTGATCTACGGCCGCGGGCTGTCGCGCAACTACGTAATGAACCTCGCCACCATCAGCGAGATCGAGGCGCTGCCGGACCAGCGGCTCTACAATGCGTATTTCGAGCAAAGCTTCTTCAATGATCGCCTGAACATCAGGGCCGGCCAGCAGGCCGCGGACGTCGAGTTCTTCGACAGCCAGACCGACGACCTCTTCATCAACGGCACCTTCGGCTGGCCGGCGATCAAGGCATCCAATCTTCCGGCCGGCGGCCCGGCGCCACCGATCGCGGTGCCCGGCATTCGTATCAAGGCGGCGCTGACGGACAAGATCACGGCCTACGCCGCGGTCTTCAATGGTGATCCCTCAGGGCCGGGCGATGCCGATCCGCAATTGCGCGACCACCATGGCCTTGCGTTTCGTGTCAACGATCCGCCCTGGGTGATCGGGCAGGTCCGCTTCACCTACGACATCGATGTCGGCGGCCGTCCGCTCGCGGGCAATTTCACACCGGGCGCCTGGAAGCATTATGGCTCGTTCGACAGCCAGCGTTTTACCGCCGAGGGCGTCTCGATCGCCGATCCCAGCGGCAGCGGCATTGCTGCAAAACTTCGCGGCAACTACGGAATCTTCGCGGTGATCGAGCAGGTGCTTTATCGTCCGCCCGAGGTGAGGGACAACAGCACCTCAGCCTCGCTCCCTGGCATCACGGCGTTCGGCCGTATCGCCTACAGCCCGCCGGACCGCAATCTGATCGACCTGTACATGGACGGCGGCATCGGCTTCGTCGGCTTCACGCCTGGCCGTCCCCTCGACCGATTCGGCGTGGCGATGGCCTACATGCGGATTTCGAACACCGCACGCAATCTCGATCTCGACACGCAGGCCTTCACGGGCATCCAGAGTCCGGTGCGCAGCAACGAGACCCTGATCGAGATGATCTACGAGGCGCACGTCAAGCCGGGCTGGCTGATCGCGCCTTACTTTCAGTACGTGTTCCGCCCCTCTGGCGGCGTCCCGAACCCGAACGATCCGACCGGCATCTCGCGGATCGGTGACGCCGCGGTGTTCGGCGTCACCACCACGATCAGGTACTAGGCCATTGCCGCTTGCGGCTTCGGCTTGGGTTGCCGCGACAGAGCCAGCACGATCAGCGAAGCGAACACGCACAGCGCGCCGGCGATGAAGAAGGCGGGCAAATAGCTCTGATAGACCGTCCGCGAAAAACCGGCACCGAAGGCGGCAGTACCGGCACCGAGCTGATGGCCGGCAAAGATCCAGCCGAACACCAGATTGGCGCGCTCGGGTCCGAATTTTTGAGCTGTGAGGCGCACGGTCGGCGGTACCGTGGCGATCCAGTCGAGTCCATAGAACATCGCGAACACCGACAGGCCGTAGAACGAGAAATCGCTGAAGGGCAGGAAGATCAGCGAGAGCCCGCGCAGGCCGTAGTACCAGAACAAGAGCCAGCGGTTGTCGTAGCGGTCCGACAGCCAGCCCGACATGATCGTGCCGAAGAAATCGAAGATGCCCATCGCAGCTAACAGGCTCGCCGCCTGCACTTGTGGGATGCCGAAATCGAGGCACATCGGGATCAGGTGCACCTGGACGAGACCATTGGTCGAGGCACCGCAGACGAAGAAGGTCGCAAACAGGATCCAGAACGCAGTCGACTTCGAGGCGTCGCGCAGCGTGCCGAGCGCAACGCCGGTGATCGAGCCCTGGCTCACGGGCGGAGCGGGCAGGGGCGCGGTGCCTTCATCGCCGAACGGGCGCAGGCCGACATCGCTCGGCCGGTCGCGCATCGCGAGCAGGACTGCCAGGGCCGAGACGCCGAGCATGATGCAGACGAAGCCGAGCGCGAGACGCCAGCCGAAGCGCTCGGTGAGGCTTGCGAGCAGCGGCAGGAACACGAGCTGGCCCGTGGCGACGCTCGCCGTCATGATGCCGACGACGAGGCCGCGTCTTGCGGCGAACCAGCGCGTGGCAATGGTTGCGCCCAGCACCAAGGCAGTCATGCCGGTGCCGATCCCGATGACCACGCCCCACAGCGCGATGAGCTGCCAGACCTCGGTCATGCCGAGCGAGAGCACGAGCGCCGACACGACGATCAGCTGTGCGGCCAGCGTGACGTTGCGCAGGCCGTAGCGGTTGAGCAGAGCGGCCGCGAACGGGGCCATCAGCCCGAACAGGATGAAGCGGATCGATAGCGCGGAGGAAATCTCCGCCGTGCTCCAGCCGAACTCCTGTTGCAGGGGAACGATGAACACGCCGGGCGCACCGACCGTGCCGGCGCTGATCAGCGCGGCGAGGAAGGTCACGCCGACCATCACCCAGCCGTAGTGGATGTTGCGGCGGGAAAGTGCTGCCGCGAGCCAGTTCGAGATCATTGGGCCTCAACGTTGATGGGCAGGTCGCAAGAGACCTGCGTCAGCTTGCAGGATGGCACGGGACGCGTCTGTCGCAAATGACAGAGTTCCCTCGTTTTCGGACTTTCTCGCGTCAATGCGCCAGCCGCTCCACGGCAATCGCCGTGGCTTCGCCGCCGCCGATGCAGAGCGCCGCGACGCCGCGCTTGAGGTTCTGCGCCTCCAGCGCATGTAGCAGCGTCACGATCAGCCGCGCGCCGGTCGCGCCGATGGGATGGCCGAGCGCGCAAGCGCCGCCGTTGATGTTGAGCTTGTCGCGGGGAATGCCGAGATCGCGCTGCGCCGCCATCGCCACCACGGCGAAGGCCTCATTGATCTCGAACAGATCGACCTCGCTTGCGCTCCAGCCGACCTTGTCGAGCAGCTTGCGGATCGCCGGGATCGGCGCCGTGGTGAACCATTGCGGCTCCTGGCTGTGGGTGGCGTGGCCCTTGATCTCGGCCAGAACCGGCAGGCCGCTCCGATCGGCGAGCGAGCGCTTGGTCAGCACCAGCGCGGCAGCGCCGTCGGCATTGGCGGAGGAGGCCGCCGGCGTGATCGTGCCGTTGGCGCGGAATGCCGGCTTCAAGCCGGGGATTTTTGCGGGATCGACCTTCAGCGGATGCTCGTCATTGGCGATGATGCGGGGACCCGCTTTCTCGGTGAGCGTGATCGGCGCGATCTCGGCCTTGAACGCGCCACCCTCGACGGCCTTGCGCGCGCGGCTGAGTGTCTCCATCGCGTAGGCGTCCTGGTCCTTGCGGGTGAACTGGTAGGCTTCCGCGGTGGCCTCGCCGAAATCACCCATGGAGCGGCCGGTCTCGTAGGCGTCCTCCAGCCCGTCCATCATCATATGGTCGATGATGCGGTCATGGCCGGCGCGGTAGCCGCCGCGCGCCTTGGCCAAAAGATACGGCGCATTGCTCATGCTCTCCATGCCGCCGGAGACGACGATGTCGGCCGAGCCGGCGCGGATGATGTCGTGCGCCAGCATGGTCGCTTTCATGCCGGAGCCGCAGACCTTGTTCACGGTGGTGGCGCCAGTGGCATCGGGCAGGCCGGCCGAGCGCGCGGCCTGGCGTGCCGGTGCCTGGCCTTGACCGGCCGGCAGCACGCAGCCCATGAAGACCTCGTCGACCTTCTCGGGCACAAGTTTTGCGCGCTCCAGCGCCGCGCCGATCACGTGCGATCCGAGCTTGTGCGCGGGGAAGGGCGACAATTCGCCCATGAAGCGGCCGAGCGGGGTGCGAACGGCGGAGACGATGACGACGGGATCGGCGGCTTCGGCCATGACAAACTCCCTGTGCTGAAAGTAAGATTATGATCATCATATGATGCGGCGCAAAAAATGCAACCCGCGCCAGGGATGAGAAAATGTCGTGGTTCGGATGAGATTTGGTCGTTCGATTGTGAGGCAGGATGTGGTTGTGACGGAGTTGCGGTTGTAGGCGGTGACCGCCCCACACTCCGCTGTCATTGCCCGCGAAAGCGGGCAATCCAGTATTCCAGAGGCCCGTGTTGGCGAACTCGCTCTTGCAACTGGCGCCGCGGCGTACTGGATGCCCCGGTCAAGCCGGGGCATGACACCTTTGGCTTGGAGGGAGCCTCTTCACTACAGAACCACGCCTCACCGCTTCCTGTTCACGAACGCCTGCATGAGCCGCGTCGGCTCGTCCGTCAGGAACGACTCGCCGAACACCTTCACGCTCAAATTCACCGACTCCGTCAGCGGCAACTCCTCCCATTGCCGCAGCAGCGCCTTCTGCGACCTCAGCGCCTCGGGGCCGCATTCGAGCAACGCCTTCACGACGTGCTCGATCTCGGCATCCAGCCCGCCTTCCGGCGCGACTTTATCGACCAGGCCCCAGGCCAGCGCGGTGGCTGCGTCGATGTTCTCCGCCGTCATCACCAGCCAGCGCGCGCGGGCCCAGCCAATCAGGCGCGGCAGCAGCGCGGCATGGATCACCGAGGGGATGCCGACGCGCACCTCCGGCATGCCGAAATGCGCATCATGCGCGGCGATGCGGAAGTCGCAGGCGGCGGCGACCTCGAGCCCGCCGCCGAGGCACCAGCCGGGCATGCGCGCGATCACCGGAGCCGGGAAGGCGCGTACGGCCTCACAGAGATCGCGCAGGCGGCTGATGAAGGCTTCGGCCGACTTCTGGTCGAGCTTGGCCATCTCCTTGATGTCGGCGCCGCCGATCATGCTCTTCTCGCTCTGGCCGCGCAGCACCACGACGCGGATGTTGCGGTCGGTGGCAAGCCGCTGCAAGCCTTCGCGCATGGCATCGGTCACGGGCGAGCCGAGAATGTTGAGTGGGCCGGCCTTGCAGATCGCGACGTGAACGACGCCGCGCGCGTCACGCGTCACGCCGCAGTGGTGATTGAGCATTTCCATCATGCATCCCGAACGGTTCGTGGCAGGCGCAAGGCGCCGGGTCGAAGCCACTTCCGGGCCGAAACGCCCGGCTTGTCAAGCGGGCGGGGAACGGAGTTGCCAGCGGGAAGTCCGTAGCATAGCATGATATATGTCATATAACGAGGCCGTCATGACCCAAGCCGATCAACTTGACCTGTTTTCGCCCGACCAGCGGCGCGAGCGCGTGGTGGATTGGCAGGCGCCTGCGCCGGTTGCGAAAGTGGTGATGGGCCTGTCGGGCATGGACGCCATGCTGGGCATTCGCGACGGCCGCCTGCCGCCGCCGCCCTTCGCAAAACTGATCGGCTTCACGATGGCCGTGGTCGAGCCGGGCCGGATCGTCATGGAACTAGAGCCGCGTGAAGACCTCGAAAATACCATCGGCCTCCTGCACGGCGCGACCGCCGCGGGGTTGTTGGATACGGCCATGGGGTGCGCGATCTCGACCCGGTTGGAGGCCGGGCAGGGCTCCGTGACCCTCGATTTGAAGCTGACCTTCCTGCGTCCGCTCTCGGTCCGTTCGGGGCTGATCTCGGCCGAAGGCAAGGTGATCAAGCTGGGGCGCCAGACCAGCTATACCGAAGGCTTCGTTCGCGACGGGAAGGGCGCGCTGGCGGTGCATGCAACTGCAACCTTTTCTATGATCGGCAACAATCTAACTGCGAATTAATGCGCCGTTCGCGGCATTTGCGTGTTATGAGATGATCTACGACATTCAATGAGATGCGCATGCGCTATTCCCGGGAACACAAGCAGGAAACCCACGACCGCATCGTGAAGAAGGCCTCCGTGCGGCTGCGCGAAAAGGGCGCCCACGGCATCGGCGTCGCCGACCTCATGAAGGAGGCGGGCCTGACCCATGGCGGCTTCTACGCGCATTTCGATTCCCGCGAGGCGCTGGTGATCGAGGCCTTTGCCTACGCCATGGATCGCTCGATGGAGCATTGGCGCAAGCTCACCGGCGAGGCAGCTCCTGAAAAGCGGTTGGCGCTGATTGCGGAGAGCTATCTCTCCGCGCTGCATCGCGACAATCCCGGTCATGGCTGCTCGATCCCCTCGCTCGGCGCCGAGATCGCCCGCGAGAGCGCGAAGACGCGCAAGGCCTTCGCCGGCAAGCTCGACGAGATGATCGAGATGATGACCGACTATATCCCGAACATGCCGCGCAAGGCCGCACGAAAACAGGCGATCGCGACGCTCGCCACGATGGCCGGCACCATGCTGCTGGCGCGCATCGCGGGGTCAAGCGAGCTGTCGGACGAGGTGCTGAAGGCGGGTCGAGACAGCGCGCTCGACGGCGCGAAGCGCGAGCCGAAGGTTGCGGTCAAGAAGGTGAAGCAGAACTAGGCGAGGTGCCGTAGGGTGGGCAAAGGCGCCCTTGCGCCGTGCCCACCATCTCTCCACGATTGCAGCAGAAGGGGTGGGTACGCCACGAGCCGCGCATTTGCGCGTCTCGTCGCTTTGCCCACCCTTACGAAATCATCAACTCACCGTCCCGCAAACAACGCCCGCTCGCGCTCGACGATCTCGCTGATGTAATCCGCCACGGCCCTGATCCGCGCGAGGTCTTTGCTGTCGGCGTGCATCAGCATCCAGAACGTGCGCGTGATCGAGATCTCCTCCGGCAGCACCGGAACGAGCTGCGGATAGTCGGTCGCCATGAAGTGCGGCAGCACCGCGATGCCGAACCCCGAGAGCGTGGCATTGAGCTGCGCGATCAGATTGGCACTGCGGAAACGTGCGGAAATCTTCGGCGACACCTGAGGCAGATAGTCGAGCTCCGGCGTGAACAGCAATTCCTCGATGTAACCGACGAAGCGGTGCTGCGGCAGGTCCTGCCGAGAAGCGATCTCTGGGAATCGGTCGAGATAGCCGGGCGCAGCATAGAGCCCGAGGCGGTAGTCGAGCAGCTTGCGGCCGACGATGCGGCCTTCCTTGGGCATGGTCAGGCTGATGGCGATGTCGGCCTCGCGCTTGGAGAGGCTGAACAGCCGCGCGGTGGCCACAAGTTGCAGGTCGAGATCGGGGTAGCGGTCGGCAAATGGGGCGAGGCGCGGTGCCAGGAAGGCGGTGCCGAAACCGTCGGGTGCGCCGATCCGCACCGTGCCGGTCAGCCGTGCCACCGAGCCGCCGACTTGCTCCTGGTTGGCGACGATGGTCGATTCGATGGCTTCCGCGCTGTCGGCGACGCGCTGGCCGGCTTCGGTGAGGAGATAGCCGGTCTTGCGCCGGTCAAACAGCTTGGCCGAGAGGTGCTTCTCCAGCCGGTCGACGCGGCGGATCACCGTAGCATGGTCGACCCCGAGCTGTTTTGCCGCAGCCGAGACCGAGCCGCCCCGCACGATGGCCAGCACGAAGCGAAAGTCGTCCCAGTCGATAGCGCCTTGATCCAGCATTTCCGCACATCTATGGTGCATTATCTCAGACTTGAATCCTATAAAATGCAGGTCAATAGGATTTGTCAAAGCGATCAGCTGAGCCTCAAGGAGATCATTCCATGCGTTCAATCGGGCATTTCATCGGTGGCAAGGAAGTCAAGGGCACCTCGGGCCGCACCGCCGACGTTTTCGAGCCGATGACCGGTGACGTCCAGGCCAAGGTCGCGCTGGCATCCAAGGCCGAGGTTCGCGCCGCGGTCGAGAACGCGCGCGCCGCGCAGCCGGAATGGGCTGCGACCAATCCGCAGCGCCGCGCCCGCGTCATGATGAAGTTTCTGGAGCTGGTGCAACGCGACTACGACAAGCTCGCCGAGCTGCTGGCGCGCGAGCATGGCAAGACCGTTCCTGACGCCAAGGGCGACATCCAGCGCGGCCTCGAAGTTGCCGAGTTCGCTTGCGGTATTCCGCACCTGATGAAGGGCGAATACACCGAGGGCGCCGGCCCCGGCATCGACATCTATTCCATGCGCCAGCCGCTCGGTGTCGTCGCCGGCATCACGCCGTTCAATTTCCCGGCGATGATTCCGATGTGGAAGTTTGCACCTGCGATCGCCTGCGGCAATGCCTTCATCCTCAAGCCGTCGGAGCGCGATCCCGGCGTGCCGATGAAGCTCGCCGAGCTGATGATGGAGGCGGGCCTGCCGGCCGGCATCCTCAACGTCGTCAACGGCGACAAGGAAGCGGTCGACGCGATCCTCGACGATCCCGATATCAAGGCGATCGGCTTCGTCGGCTCCACGCCGATTGCGCAGTACATCTACGAGCGCGCAGCGCAGACCGGCAAGCGCTGCCAGTGCTTCGGCGGCGCCAAGAACCACGCGATCGTGATGCCCGACGCCGACATGGATCAGACGGTCGATGCGCTGATCGGCGCCGGCTACGGCTCCGCCGGCGAGCGCTGCATGGCTATTTCCGTCGCCGTTCCCGTCGGCAAGACCGCCGCCGACCGTCTGATGGAAAAGCTGATCCCGCGTGTCGAGTCGCTCAAGATCGGCACCTCGATCGATCCTTCCGCGGATTACGGCCCGCTGGTGACGCGCGAAGCAGTCGAGAAGGTCAAGAGCTACATCGACATCGGCATCAAGGAAGGCGCCACGCTCGCCGTCGACGGCCGCGGCTTCAAGATGCAGGGCTACGAGAACGGCTTCTATCTCGGCGGTTCGCTATTCGACAACGTCACCAAGGACATGCGGATCTACAAGGAAGAGATCTTTGGCCCGGTGCTATCGGTCGTGCGTGCGCACGACTACAAGGAAGCGCTGGCGCTGCCGTCGGATCATGATTACGGCAACGGCGTCGCGATCTTCACCCGCGATGGCGACGCCGCACGCGACTTCGCGGCCAAGGTGAACGTCGGCATGGTCGGCATCAACGTGCCGATCCCGGTGCCGATCGCCTATTACACCTTCGGCGGCTGGAAGAAGTCGGGCTTCGGCGATCTCAATCAGCACGGTCCGGATTCGGTTCGCTTCTACACCAAGACCAAGACGGTGACCTCGCGCTGGCCGTCCGGCGTCAAGGAAGGTGCGGAGTTCTCGATCCCGCTGATGAAGTAGGGCTGTAGCCCAGTCGTCATTGCGAGGAGCCCGCGACAAAATTGCGAAGCAATTTTGCGCTGGTGCGACGAAGCAATCCAGACTGTCTCTGCCGAGGGATGCTGGATTGCTCCGCTGCGCTCGCAATGACGATGGAGTGAAAGGTTAGGCGGCAGCATGCAGTTCGCTCTGAACGAGGATCAGGTCGCAATTCGCGACATGGCTTTGGCGTTTGCAGCGGAAAAGATCGCGCCGCACGCGTTACGTTGGGACGAGGAGAAGCATTTCCCGGTCGACGTGATGCGCGAGGCCGCCACGCTCGGCATGGGCGGCATCTACATCCGCGATGACGTCGGCGGCTCCGCCATGACGCGGTTCGATGCGGCGCTGATCTTCGAGGCACTGGCGACGGGCTGCCCGACCACTTCGGCCTTCATCTCCATCCACAACATGGCGTCCTGGATGATCGATGCTTTCGGCAGTGATACCCAGCGCCACACATGGCTGCCAAAGCTCTGCACCATGGAGCTGATCGCGAGCTACTGCCTGACGGAGCCGGGCGCCGGCTCCGATGCAGCAGCGCTGCGCACCCGCGCGGTGCGCGATGGCGATCATTACGTTCTCAACGGCCAGAAGCAGTTCATCTCGGGCGCCGGCGGCACCGACATCCTGGTCGCGATGGTCAGGACCGGTGGCAATGGTCCCGGCGGCATCTCGACCCTCGTCATCGACGGCAAGACGCCGGGCGTCTCGTTCGGTGCCAATGAGCGCAAGATGGGCTGGAACGCGCAGCCGACCCGGGCGGTGATGTTCGAGAACGCCCGCGTGCCGGTCGCCAACCGCCTCAGCGAAGAGGGCGCCGGCTTCAAGATCGCGATGGCCGGTCTCGACGGAGGCCGCCTCAACATCACCGCGTGCTCGCTTGGTGGCGCGCAAATAGCGCTCGACAAGGCGCGCGCATACATGAAGGAGCGCAAGGCGTTTGGAAAGCGCCTCGACGAATTCCAGTCGCTGCAATTCCGTCTCGCCGACATGGCGATCGAGCTCGAGGCCGCGCGCACCTTCTTGTGGCGTGCAGCGGCAGCGCTCGACCGCAAGGACCCCGATGCCACCATGCTGTGTGCCATGGCAAAGCGGTTTGGCACCGACGTCGGCTTCGAGGTCGCCAACCAGGCGCTGCAGCTTCACGGCGGCTACGGCTACCTCAGCGAATACGGCATCGAGAAGATCGTGCGCGATTTGCGCGTGCACCAGATCCTCGAAGGCACCAATGAAATCATGCGGCTCATCGTGGCGCGCAAATTGATCGAGGGCGCGAGATGAGCGGCGTGGAAGAGGGCGACCTGATCGCCCGCGTCGAGGGCGCAGCTGGCGTGATCCGCCTCAACCGCCCGAAGGCGCTCAACGCCGTGACGCTGGAGATGTTTCGCGACATCGACAAGGCGCTCGACCGCTTCGAGGCCGATCCGGGCATCACCGTGATCCTGCTGGAAGGTGCCGGCGAGCGTGGCCTGTGCGCCGGCGGCGACATTCGCACGCTCTGGGAAAGCTCCAAAGTCAATGGGGACCTCGGCAAGATCCTGTGGCGCGAGGAATACATCCTCAACGCCCGGATCAAGACGTTTCCGAAGCCGTATGTGGCGTTCATGGACGGCATCGTGATGGGTGGCGGCGTCGGTTTGTCAGCCCATGCCAGCCACCGTGTCGTCACCGATCGCACCAAGCTGGCGATGCCCGAGGTTGGGCTCGGCTTCTTCCCGGATGTTGGCGGCACCTTTTTGTTGTCGCATTCGCCGGGCGAGATCGGCACCTATTTCGGGCTGACCGGCCAGACCATGAACGGGCCGGATGCGATCCATGCGAAGTTCGCCGACTGGGTCGTGCCGGGCGGGAGGTTGCCGGAGCTGCGCGAAGCCCTGACGAAGCTGCACTCGCGCGCGACCGCCGTCGACGTCAGCAAGCTCATCAACGGTTTTTCGACCGGTGAAACCGCAGGCCCGGTCGCCGCAAAGGAGCCGACTATCGACGCATTGTTTGGCTTCGACCGCATGGAAGACATCTTCACAGCGCTCAAGCGCGACGGCTCCGAATTCGCTCTGACGACACTGAAGACGCTCAACGAGAAATCGCCGCGCGGCATGGTGGTGACGCTGAACCTGCTGCGGCTCGCGCGCAAATCATCGAGCCTTGAAGAGTGCCTGGTGCGCGAATATCGCGCCGCGCTGGAGGTCTTCCGTAGCGACGATTTCCGCGAGGGCGTGCGCGCGGCCGTGATCGACAAGGATCGCAATCCGTCGTGGTCGCCGCCGCGGATCGAGGATGTGACGCCGCAGATGCTGGCGCCATATTTCGCCGAAATCGGCGCCGACGAGCTGAAGTTCAATTAACAACGATTGAAGCGGAGGAAACGACAATGGCCACGATCGCATTCATCGGTCTCGGCAATATGGGCGGCCCGATGGCCGCCAATCTGGTCAAGGCTGGCCACAAGGTCGTCGCCTTCGACCTCGTCGAGGCTTCGCGCGCGCAAGCCAAGGCCGACGGCGCCAGCATCGCAGAGAGTGCGGCGGGCGCAGTGAAGGGCGCGGACGTCGTCGTCACCATGCTGCCGGCCGGCAAGCATGTGCTGTCCGTCTGGAACGAGGTCGTTCCTGCCATGGCCAAGGGGGCGCTGATCATCGACAGCTCCACCATCGACGTCGAGAGCGCGCGGCAGGCGCATGCGTTGGCCGCCAAGCACGGCGTGCTCTCGGTCGACGCGCCGGTCTCCGGCGGTACGGGTGGCGCCAAGGGCGCGACGCTCACCTTCATGTGCGGCGGCGAGGAGAGCGCGTTCGCGGCGGCAAAGCCCGTACTGGAGAAGATGGGCAAGAAGATCGTGCATTGCGGCGGCGCCGGCGCGGGTCAGGCCGCAAAGATCTGCAACAACATGATCCTCGGCATCTCCATGATCGCGGTGAGCGAGGCGTTTGCATTGGCGGAGAAGCTCGGGCTCTCGCATCAGGCGTTGTTCGACGTCGCCTCGACCTCGTCGGGCCAGTGCTGGTCGCTGACGACCTATTGTCCGGTGCCGGGCCCGGTGCCGACCTCGCCGGCCAACAACGATTACAAGCCGGGCTTTGCCTCGGCGCTGATGGTGAAAGACCTGACGCTGGCGCAGGACGCCGCGAAGGCTGCGGGCGCGGCGACGCCGCTCGGCAAGCATGCGCAGGAGATCTATCAGTCTTTCGACGCAGCCGGGCACGGCGGGGTGGATTTTTCCGGAATTATCAAGCACGTTCGCAGCCTCGCTGGAAAATAGCGAGGCTTTGCTCGTAGCCCGGATGGAGCGAAGCGCAATCCGGGACAGCTCTTTCAATTGGCGCGACCGTCCCCGGATTGCGCTTCGCGCCATCCGGGCTACAGTCGAAGGTCAATTCGACGGGCCCGGATCATGACGACATTTCAGGAAGCGCGCGCGTTTCTGCTCAAGCACCGCACGGACTACGAGGCTGCGGTCAAGGGCTTCCGCTGGCCCGATCCGGTTCCCTTCAACTGGGCGCTCGACTGGTTCGACGCCGACCTCGCGACGAATGCGGAGAGCAGGGATAGGCCTGCGCTCTGGATCGTCGATGCCGCACAGGACCGGCAGACCAAGCTCTCTTTCGCGACTCTCTCGAAGCGCTCCAACCAGGTCGCCAACTTCCTCCGCGCGCAGGGCTTGAAGCGCGGCGATCATCTCCTGCTGCTGCTCGGCAATGTGGTTCCGTTATGGGAGACGATGCTGGCGGCGATGAAGCTCGGCGTCGTCGTGATTCCCGCGACCACGCTGCTCACCGCAGAAGAACTGCGCGATCGGCTCGATCGCGGCAAGGCGAAGGCGGTGGTGGCTGCCGAGGACCAGGTCGCGAAATTCGCCAGCCTCGGTACCGAGAGTATCGTCCGCATCGTGGTCGGCACGACGTCCGATGGCTGGCTGGCCTATGACGAGGCGGCGACCGCTTCGGAGAGTTTTGCGCCTGACGGTCCGACCAAGGCCGACGACCCGATGCTGCTCTATTTCACCTCGGGCACGACCGCGAAACCAAAACTGGTGCGGCACAGCCAGCGCAGCTATCCGGTCGGCCATCTCTCGACCATGTACTGGATCGGGCTGAAGCCCGGCGACGTCCATCTCAACATCTCGTCGCCCGGTTGGGCCAAGCACGCCTGGAGCTGTTTTTTCGCGCCGTGGAATGCGGGCGCCACCGTGTTCGTGGTCAACCAGCCGCGCTTCGACGCAAAAGGCCTGCTCGCTACCATCGGCCGCTGTGGCGTCACCACGCTATGCGCGCCGCCGACGGTGTGGCGGCTGTTCATCCAGGAGAATCTCGCCTCGTTCAAGGTGTTGCTTCGCGAGGTCTGCGGCGCCGGCGAGCCGCTCAATCCTGAGGTGATCGACCAGGTGCAGGCCGCCTGGGGCCTGACCATCCGCGACGGCTACGGCCAGACCGAGACGACTGCACTCGCGGGCAATTCGCCGGGCCAGCCAATCAAGATCGGCTCGATGGGGCGGCCGTTGCCGGGCTATCGCGTGCAGATCAGCGATGCCGACGGCAATCCGGCGAAGGAAGGCGAGGTGACCCTGGTGCTCGGCGTGAACCGTCCCGCCGGACTGATGCAGGGTTATCAGAGTGACGACGGCAAGCTGTCCGGTGCCGAAGGCGAGCTCTACCGCAGCGGCGACGTCGTGTTCGCGGACGAGGATGGCTATCTCACCTTCGTCGGCCGCTCCGACGACGTGTTCAAATCCTCCGATTACCGCATCAGCCCGTTCGAACTGGAGAGCGTGCTGCTGGAGCACGAGCTCGTCGCCGAGGCGGCCGTGGTGCCGAGCCCGGATCCGATCCGGCTCGCGATCCCCAAGGCCTTCGTGCTGCTGACGTCGGGCGCGGAGCGCTCGCCCGAGACCGCGCTGTCGATCTTCAGGCACTTGCATACGCGCCTTGCCCCGTTCAAGCGCATCCGCCGCCTCGAAGTCGTCACCGAGCTGCCGAAGACGATCTCTGGAA
Organism: Bradyrhizobium zhanjiangense; assembly: GCF_004114935.1. Taxonomy (NCBI): domain Bacteria; kingdom Pseudomonadati; phylum Pseudomonadota; class Alphaproteobacteria; order Hyphomicrobiales; family Nitrobacteraceae; genus Bradyrhizobium; species Bradyrhizobium zhanjiangense. The sequence continues at coordinate 5,783,985 of NZ_CP022221.1, read as the reverse complement.
AAATCCGCCGCGTGCAGCTACGCAGGCTGGAGCGCGACGACGATCGCACCGATCCGCTGCGCGGCCGGGAATTCCGCGAGGAGGATTTTCCGGAGCTGGCGAAAACACGGAGTGAGACCTAAGTGAACGAAGTCTGGAAGAAGCCGCCGATTACGCTCGACGCCTATCAGTCCATGGTCGGCAAGGAGATCGGCGTGTCGTCGTGGCACCTGATCGATCAGCCCCGCATCGACACCTATGCCGACGTGATCGAGGATCACCAGTTCATCCATGTCGACCCTGAAAGGGCGAGGAAGGAAACCGCGTTCGGCACCACCATCGCGCACGGTTTTCTCACGATGTCGCTGATGTCGATCATGTCCTATGAGGTGATGCCGGTGATCGCGGGCACCACGATGGGCGTGAACTACGGCTTCGACAAGCTGCGCTTCATTTCGCCGGTCCGCTCCGGCAAGCGCGTCCGCGGCCGCTTCGTGCTGGCGGAAGCCAAGCTGCGCAAGCCGAACGAATTGCAGTCCCGCACCAACGTCACGGTGGAGATCGAGGGTGAGGATAAGCCCGCGCTGGTCGCGGAATGGCTCGGGTTGATCTATTTCGAGTAAGCCCGGGCGATCCCGGCCGGGCTTGACCCGGCAACTCATCGCTGCTCAAAAAGGAAACCCAGAGCGGGGTTTCACCCTCTCCCCTTGTGGGAGAGGGTGCCTCGCGGAACGCGAGGCGGGTGAGGGGTCTCTCTCCGCGAGCGCATCTGTAGAGAGAGACCCCTCATCCGGCGCTTCGCGCCACCTTCTCCCACAAGGGGAGAAGGGAAGAAGAATAGAGACCCTTACTCATGGCAATCAGGTTCGACGGACGCGTCGCCATCGTCACCGGCGCGGGCAATGGTCTGGGTCGCGCGCATGCGTTGGGATTGGCCAGCCGCGGCGCCAAGGTCGTGGTCAACGATTTCGGCGGCGCGCGTGACGGCACCGGCGGCTCGCTGTCGCCGGCCGAAGCCGTGGTCGAGGAGATCCGCAAAGCCGGCGGCACCGCGATGGCCGACGGCGCCGACGTCTCGAATTTCGAGCAGGTCACCGCCATGGTCGAGCGCGCCACCAAGGAGTGGGGCAGCGTCGATCTCTTGTGCGCCAATGCCGGCATCTTGCGCGACAAGTCGTTTGGCAAGATGGAAGCGGCCGATTTCCAGAAGGTGCTCGACGTGCATCTCGTCGGCACCTTCTATTGCTGCAAGGCGGCCTGGGCCGGCATGCGCGACCGCAATTACGGCCGCATCGTGCTGACGACGTCGTCCTCCGGCCTCTACGGCAATTTCGGCCAGGCCAATTACGGCGCGGCGAAATCAGGCATGGTCGGCCTGATGAACGTGCTGGCCGAGGAAGGCCGCAAGAACGACATTCGCGTCAACATCATCTCGCCGACGGCGGCGACCCGCATGACCGAAGAGCTGCTGCCGCCGCAGGCGCTGCAACTGATGAAGCCCAACGCGATCACGCCCGCGGTCGAGTACATGCTGAGCGAGGACGCGCCCACCCGCACCATCATGGGCGCCGGCGCCGGCTCCTTCGCCGTGATCAAGATCCTGGAGAGCGAGGGCATCAACCTGCCGGAGTCCGAATGGACGCCGGATGCGGTCGCCGCGCATTTTGCCGAGATCAGCGACATGTCGAAGGCCAAGGCGCTGACGGGGGCGTTCGAGCAGACGCAGAAATACGTCGCGCAGGCAGCAGTGCGGGCGGGGATCAAGCTCTAACAGGCTGTTGAAGAAGTCTCTGGCGGGATGGCAGTGGACGTGATTCTCTCGATAGTTGAATCGGGAGGCCATGATGCGGGGATCGGACGAGCGGTCTGGATCGCTCTTCAGTTACGTGGATCTTGAAGCGCGGGTTCGCCCGGATCACGCCTTACGGAAGATCCGGGAGATTGTGAACGCTGCGCTGGACGATCTATCGAAGGCATTTGCGGGGCTTTACACGGACTTTGGCCGACCCTCGATTGCACCGGAGAGGCTGCTTCGGGCGATGTTGTTGCAGGCGTTCTATGGCATCCGCTCGGAACGACAATTGATGGAGCGGCTGGAGTTCGACCTGTTGTTCCGCTGGTTTGTCGGTCTTGGCGTGGACGATCCGGTGTGGGACCACTCGACCTTTTCCAAGAACCGCGACCGGCTGCTAGAGGGTGAGATCGCCGCTAAGTTCCTCTCCGCGGTAATGGCTCAGCCGAAAGTGAAGCGGCTATTGTCGAGCGACCACTTCTCGGTGGACGGCACGCTGATTGAGGCGTGGGCTTCGATCAAGAGCTTCCGCAGAAGGGATGGAGGCGACAACGACAGTGGGGGGCCGGGACGTAACGCTGAGCGCAGCTTCCACAAGGAGAAGCGTTCAAACAAGACGCACCAAAGCACCACCGATCCGGAGGCTCGGCTGTACAAGAAGGGCGATGGGCAGCCGGCCAAGCTCTGCTACATGGGGCATGCTCTGATGGAAAATCGCCATGGTTTGGCGGTCGGCGGCATTGTCAGCCAGGCCACCGGTACGGCCGAACGAGAGACAGCGCTGGCGTTGATTGATAATTGCCATCCCAGAGGCCGGCGGGTCACGCTCGGCGCGGACAAGGCTTATGACGTTACGCAGTTCGTGCACGACTTGAGAGAACGATCGGTGACGCCGCACATCGCAATCGACGGACACCTCAGCAAGACAGGCGTCCCGCGCAAGACGGCGGTCGATGCCCGCTCCACCCGCCATGCCGGCTACGAGATCAGCCAACGCTGCCGCAAGCGGATTGAGGAAGTGTTCGGATGGATCAAGAGTTCCGCCGGTCTGGCCAAGGTAAAGCTGCGAGGGCGCGAGCGTGTGGACGCCGTCTTTACGTTGGCGCTTGCCGCCTACAATCTGATCCGCCTGCCCAAGCTGCTGGCGGTGCAGCTATGAGCGTGCGGGGCAAATGGCGCGTCGTGGAAACGCCCGATCACGACATGGCCGGGTCGGGCTCTTACATCCTGTTCACAAACGATGGTGGCGAGTTCGCCCTGGATTGTCTCACCGGGGCAATATACGGCCGTTGCGAAGGCGATGCCGTCGAGTTCACATGGGATGGCAACGACGAGATGGAGCCCGCAAAAGGCCGTGGTTGGGCAGAAGAGCTCGCCGATGGCTCGCTCGAAGGTAAGATATGCCTCGAAGGCGGCGACGACATTCCTTTTATCGCCCGCCGATTGGCTACTTCTTCAACAGCCTGCTAAGGCTGTCGTTCCGGGGCGCCCGAAGGGCGAGCCCGGAATCCATCGCGCCACTGACTCTGCCGCCCAATGGATTCCGGGCTCGCGCTACGCGCGCCCCGGAATGACGAGCCTGACGCGAGAATCTGGCCTAAACTCCAGTCATGACTGCAACCGAATCCCACATCGCCGTCATCGGCGCCGGCCCCGCCGGGCTGATGGCGGCGGAGGTGCTGGCGCAAGGCGGTGCCCGCGTCACCGTGTATGACGCGATGCCGTCCGCGGGCCGCAAGTTTCTGATGGCAGGTCGCGGTGGACTCAATCTCACCCACAGCGAGCCGCTGCCGCAGTTCATGGCGCGCTACCGAGCGGCGGCGCAGAAGTTGAAGGCTGCCATCGACGCGTTTCCGCCCGGCGCGCTGCGCGCCTGGAGTGAGGCGCTGGGCGAGCCGACTTTCGTCGGCAGCAGCGGCCGAGTGTTTCCGAAGGCGTTCAAGGCCTCGCCCTTGCTGCGCGCCTGGTTGCGACGGCTCGATGCTGCCGGGTTGCGGTTCGCCTTTCGTCATCGCTGGACCGGTTGGGATGACGAGGGGCGGCTCCGGTTTCAAACGCGCCATGGAACGGCTGTCATCGCTGCCAAAGCGACAGTGCTGGCGCTCGGCGGCGCAAGCTGGCCGCGGCTTGGCTCCGATGGCGGCTGGACGACAATTCTGGCGGACAAAGGCATCGCGATATCGCCGCTACAGCCCGCAAATTGCGGTTTTACCGTCGCCTGGTCCGACGTCTTTCGGTCCCGCTTCGAAGGGCAGCCGCTCAAGGGGATTGCGTTAAGCTTCGGCCCGCATGGCCTGCGTGGCGAGGCGATCATCACGCGAGCCGGCATCGAAGGCGGGGCGATCTATGCGCTGTCGGCCGAATTGCGCGAGGCGATCGCGGCGAACGGCGAGGTGGTGCTCAACGTCGCCTTGCGCCCGGATGTCGATGAGGCCGAACTCGTCAAGCGCCTGTCTGCCGCGCGCGGCAAGCAGTCGTTCTCTAACTTCCTGCGCAAGGCTGCGCAGCTCTCGCCCGTCGCCGTTGGCTTGTTGCAGGAGGCCGCTATTGGCGCCGGCCAATCGCTGTCGGCGATGCCGCCCCAACAATTGGCGGAGCTCATCAACGCCGTGCCGATCAGGCTCACCGGCGTGGCGCCAATCGCGCGTGCGATCTCCAGTGCTGGCGGCATCTCTTTCGACGAACTCGAAGCGGATTACATGATCCGCAAGCTGCCCGGCGTGTTTGCCGCCGGCGAGATGCTGGACTGGGAAGCACCGACCGGCGGCTATCTGCTGCAGGCGTCGTTTGCGACCGGCGCTGCCGTGGGCAGGGGCGTGCTGAAATGGCTCGCTAGCTCACCACCGTCATTGCGAGCGTAGCGAAGCAATCCAGACTGTCGCCGCGGAAAGATTCTGGATTGCTTCGTCGCAAGAGCTCCTCGCAATGACGGCTGTGGGAGCAGCGCCCCTACCGCAGCTTCCCCCGGGCCGCGACCGGCAGCGTGCCGATGATCTCCTCGCCGCGCACCATCACCACCTCGTCCATCATGTTGACGACGACGCAGACATGGTTCGGCACGATGCGGACGACGTCGCCGACGTTGGGCCGCGTGTTGCTGCGGGAGAGGTCGAGGAAGCCGTGCTCCTCGGCAAAGCGCGCGATCTTCGCCTCTGGATGCTCCAGGATCAGGCCGTGGCCGTCGAGCCCGCCGGTGTCCGTCGTCAGCGTCTTCGAGCCGGCATCGAGGATGCCGCGTTCGGGCGCGGCACGGCTCACCACGGTCGAATAGATGTGCAGCGCGCAATCGTCCCAGCTGGCGACGCCGGCAGCGACCTGCATGCGGTCGTTGTAGATGTAGGTGCCGAAGCGGTGTTCGGTGCCACCCTTGAGCTTGCCGAGGTTCTTCAGGTTCGGCGTGCCGCCGGTCGAGACGATTTTTGCTTCCAGCCCATGCGCGCGCACGCCGGCCAGCGCCTCGTCGTAAAATTTCTGCGCGTCCGCCCAGCCTGTTTCGGTCGGATACATCATGAAGCCGGCGAATTGCAGTCCCTTGGAAGCGGCGATCTCGCGGGCGAGGGCGATCGCCTCGGCCGGGGTCTCGACACCGGCGCGCTTGCGGCCGGTGTCGCATTCGACGACGACCGAAAGAGGGCGGCCTGATGCGGCGGCGGCCTTGGGCAGACCGGCGACGACGGTCGAATTGTCGGCAGCGACCGTCATATTCGCCTTCGCCTGCAGCGCGCCGAGCCGCGCCATCTTCTCTTCGCCCAGCAGATTGTAGCTGATCAGGATGTCGTCGATGCCGGCATTGGCCATGATCTCGGCTTCGCCGAGCTTCTGGCAGGTGATCCCCTTGGCTCCGGCCGCGACCTGCATCTTGGCAATCGTCGGATTCTTGTGCGTCTTGATGTGCGGACGGTTGGCGACGCCGGCCTCATCGCAGGCCTTCTGGATGCGCGCGATGTTGCGCTCGACCCTGTCCATGTCGATGACGGCGCAGGGGGTGCCGTATTCACGGGCGATTTTTGCGGCGAGGGGAGTGGTCATGGGTCAAGCCTGCTCTATCTCTTCACGCAGCATTTCAAGTTCAAGCCAGCGCTCTTCGGCGACGGACAATTCGTCATGCGCCTTGGCTATGGCGGCGGAGGTGTCGTCGAATTTTTTGCGATCTTTCGCATAGAGATTGGGATCGTCGAGGACGCGTTGCAGCCTTGCGATATCGGCCTGCAACGTCTCCATCTTCTTCGGCAGCGTCTCCAGGGCGTGCTTCTCGTTGAAGCTCAGGCGCCGCTTTGGTGCAGGAGCGGGAGCAGCTGCGCGCTCCTCCTTCTTCTCTGCCGGTGCTTGCGCCTTCGCCGTGTCGCGCTTCAGGTCCGCGCCGCGCTGCGCCAGCATGTCGCTGTAACCGCCGGCATATTCGATCCATTTGCCGTTACCCTCAGGCGCGATCACGGAGGTGACGACGCGGTCGAGGAAGTCGCGGTCATGGCTGATCAGGATCACCGTGCCCTCGTAATCGCCGAGCATCTCCTCGAGCACGTCGAGCGTATCGAGGTCGAGATCGTTGGTCGGTTCGTCCAGCACCAGGAGGTTCGAGGGCTTTGCCAGCGCGCGGGCCAGCATCAGTCGGCCGCGCTCACCGCCGGAGAGCACCTCCAGCGGCGTGCCGCGCTGCTCCTGCGCGAACAGGAAGTCCTTCATGTAACCGATGACATGCTTCGGCTTGCCGCCGACCATGATTTGGTCGCCGCGACCGCCGGTGAGCGCTTCGGCCAGCGTCGATTTGGGATCGAGGCTCTCGCGGTGCTGGTCGAGCGTGGCCATTTCCAGATTGGCCCCGAGCCGCACGGTGCCGGTGTCGGGCGTCGTGCCGCCGGTGAGCAGATTGACCAGCGTGGTCTTGCCGGCGCCGTTCGGCCCGATGACGCCGAGCCGGTCGCCACGCTGGATGCGGGTCGAAAAATTCTCGACGATCTTGCGCTCGCCATAGGCCTTGGTGATGCCCTTGGCCTCGATCACCAGCTTGCCGGATTGCTCGGCTTCCGCAGCCGCGAGATTGGCGCTGCCGGCCGTGCCGCGATAATTACGGCGTTGGTCGCGCAGCGCATGCAGATTGGCGAGCCGCTTGACGTTGCGCTTGCGCCGGCCGGAGACGCCGTGGCGCAGCCAGTGCTCCTCGTCGACGATCTTGCGGTCGAGCTTGTGCTGGTCGCGCTCTTCCTCCGCCAGCACCTCGTCGCGCCAGCTCTCGAACGAGGCAAAGCCGCGGTCGATCTGCTTGATCTTGCCGCGGTCGAGCCAGGCGGTGGAGCGCGATAGATTGGTGAGAAAGCGGCGGTCGTGGCTGATCAGCACGAGCGCGCTGCGCCGGCTGTCGAGCTCCTGTTCCAGCCACTCGATGGTGGAGAGATCGAGATGGTTGGTCGGCTCGTCCAGCAGCAGGATGTCGGGCGAGGGCGCCAGCACACGGGCGAGCGCGGCGCGGCGGGCCTCGCCGCCGGAGAGATTATGCGGATTCTCCTCGCCGGTGAGGCCAAGCTGCTCCAAGAGATAACGCGCCTGGTGCTGGTCGTCGCCGGGCGAAAGCCCCGCCTCGACATAGGCGAGCGTGGTCTTGAGTTCGCCGAAATCCGGCTCCTGCGGCAGATAACGGACTGTGGCGCCAGGCTGCACGAAGCGCGTGCCGCCATCGGGCTCGATGAGGCCCGCTGCGATCTTCAGCAGCGTCGATTTGCCCGAGCCGTTGCGGCCGATCAGACAGACGCGCTCGCTCGGCGCGACATTGAGTTCGACGCCGCTGAGCAGCGGCGTACCGCCAAAAGTCAGCCTGATGTCTTTCAGTTGGATCAGCGGCGGCGCCATGGTCAGCTCTGGCTCGTTGCGGCCGCGTCAGTGCGGCGGCGCTGGATCCGGCGCAGCGTCTGGTCGAGGGCCGAGAGGAATGCGGAACGGTCGCGCGGCGCGAACGAGCGCGGGCCGCCGGTGACTTCGCCGGCCGAACGCAGATCCGTCATCAGGTTGCGCACAGCCAGCGTCATGCCGATCGATTCCTCGGTGAACGGCTTACCGTTCGGCGCGATCACGTCGGCGCCCACCTTGACGCAGCGGCTGGCCAGCGGAATGTCTGATGTCACCACGACGTCGCCAGGCCTGGCTCGCTCCGCGATCCAGTCATCGGCCGCGTCCATGCCGGCGCCGGCAGCAATGCGCTCGATCAGGGGATCGTGGGGCACTCGAATAAAGTTGCCGGCGACGACGCTCACGGGCACGCCGTGGCGGAACGCGATGCGGTAGATTTCGTCCTTCACCGGACAGGCGTCGGCGTCGACATAGATGCGGGTGGGGGTGTCAGTCATTGGCCGCGTGGTACCCCATTCGGGCCGCAAAGGCGAGGGGATTGACCGGTGTTCCCTGGGGCCTACGATCGCTCTGAAACAATGAGAACACAGGGAAGGCGACCCATGCCGAACCGGCTCGAAACCTATCGCGTCGAGGCCTACAACACCGCAAAACAGTCCGAGAACAAGATGCATGACGACACGGTGGCGCGCCGTTTCGGCTTCGAGGGCGGGCTGGTGCCGGGCGTCGACGTGTTCGCCTACATGATGCACGTGCCGCTGGCGCGCTGGGGTCGCGATTTCTTGTCGCGCGGGCTGATCGAGGCGCGTTTCATCAAGCCGGTCTATGACGGCGAGAGCGCCAATGTCGACGCGACCGAGCACAACGGCTTGCTCACGATCGAGGTGTTCAGCCGCACCGAGCTGTGCGCGACGGGGACGGCCTCGCTGCCGGCGGCCGCGCCTGTAGTTTCATTGAGCGATTACATCGAGGTCCCCGCGGTGACCGAGCGCAAGCCGGTCAGCCCGGCGACGTTCGAGACCGGCAAGTGGTTCGGCACGACGCCGCGCCGCTGGGCGGGACAGGTTGCGGCCGACTATCTCGCCGACATCAGGGAGACCGATCCGATCTTTGCGCGCGAGGGCCTCGGCCATCCCGGCCTGATCCAGCGGGTGATGAACCGTGTGCTGGTCGACAACACCATCCTCGGCCCGTGGATCCACGTCGGCAGCCGCATGCAGCTCGTGTCAGCCGCACGCATCGGTGACGAGATCACCGCGCGGGCAAAAGTCACCGCGAACTACGAGAAGAAGGGCCACCGCTTCGTCGAGTTCGACGCGCTCGTCGTTGCCAACGGCATGACACCGCTGGCGCATTGCCAGCACACCGCGATCTACCAGCCGCGTGAGCAGGCGGCGGCGTAGGGAAGAGGCAGGAAAAGCCAGGCCCGGCACTTCAAGGACGGTGTCATGCCACGGCTTGACCGGGGCATCCAATACGCCGCGGCCCTTCCGTGAATCACCGCCCGTCTACGAAGAGAAAGCAGCCCTTACGCCGCTTTGGCCTTCGCCTCCTGGATCGCGCGCCATACCCGCTCCGGGGTCAGCGGCATGTCGATGTGCTTGATGCCGTAGTCTGAGAGCGCATCGAGCACCGCATTCACCACCGTCGACAGGCTGCCGGCGCAGCCGGCTTCGCCGCAGCCCTTGCTGCCGAGCGGATTGGTCGTCGCGGGTACTGGGTGATCGCCGACCGTCATGTTCGGCACGTCCTCGGCGCGCGGCAGGGCGTAGTCCATCAGCGAGCCCGTGATCGGCTGGCCGCTGTCGTCGTAGCGGATGTGCTCCATCAGCGCCTGGCCGATGCCCTGGACGACGCCGCCATGGAGTTGGCCCGCGACCAGCATCGGATTGATCACGGTGCCGAAATCGTTGACCGCGCTGTAGCGCACGATCTGCACCACGCCGGTTTCCGGATCGATCTCGACCTCGGCGACATGGCAGCCGTTCGGGAACGCCGAGGGCACCGGCTCGCTGGTGTGGTCGACGTCGAGGCTGTCGGGCACGCCCTCCGGCACCTTGCCGTCATGCAGCTTCCTGGCGAGCTCCATGATGTCGATGCTGCGGTCGGTGCCGGCAATGGTGAAGCTGCCGTCGGCGAACTCGATGTCGGCTTCGGATGCTTCCAGCATATGTGCGGCCGCGCGCTTGCCCTTCTCGATCACGAGCTTGGCGGCGCCCACGATCGCCATGCCGCTCGCGGTGATCGAACGCGAACCGCCGGTGCCGCTGCCGGTGTGGACGATGTCGCTGTCGCCCTGGATGAGCTTGACGCGCTCGAAGGGAACGCCGAGCTGATCGCACAGCACCTGCGCGAACGGGGTGGCGTGGCCCTGGCCGTAATCGAGCGTGCCGGTGATCAGCTGCACGCTGCCGTCAGCATCGAACACGATCTTGCCGAGCTCCGGGCTCGGCGGCGCGGTGACCTCGAGATAGGAGCCGACCGCGATGCCGCGCAACTTGCCGGCCTTCTTGCTCTCCTTCTTGCGCTTGGCGAAATTCTCGTGGTCGGAGATCTCGAGCGCCTTGTTGAACACGGCCTGGAAGTCACCGCTGTCATAGGTGACGCCGGAGGAGGCCGGGAACGGCATCTGGTTCGGCTTGATGAAGTTGCGCTTGCGCAAGGTCAGCCGGTTGATGCCCATCTCGTCGGCGGCGCGGTCGATCAGCCGCTCCATGTAGTAGTTCGCCTCGGGGCGGCCGGCGCCGCGATAGGCCCCCATCAGCGTGGTGTTGGTCAGCACCGTCTTGATGTCGACCGCCATCAGCGGCGTGCGATAGACGCTGGAAAAATTCTTGCCGGTGTTGAGCGAGAGCGGCCCCGGCGCAACGCCGGTGATGTAAGCGCCGAGATTGCCGTAGCCGGACAGCTTCGCCGCGAGGAAATGCCCCTCGGCGTCGAGCGCGAGCTCGGCGTGGATTTTCTGCGCACGGCCGTGGCTGTCGGAGAGGAAGCTGGTGGAGCGCTCGTCCAGCCATTTCACCGGCCGACCCAGCGCCTTCGCCCCGTACAGGATGCACATGTATTCAGGATAGTTGATGTTCTTCATGCCGAAGGAGCCGCCGACATTGGCGGTGAGGATGCGCACCTTCTCGTTCGGCACTTTGAGGTTCTTGGCGAGGTTGGCGCGGTTGCCGGCGACGCCCTGCGTCGGCACCTGAAGCGTGTACCGCTCGGTCTTCTTGTCGTAGGAGGCAAGGCCCACGCGCGGCTCCATCGACACCACGGCGACGCGGGTGTTCTCGATGTCGATCTTGGTGACATGGGCGGCGCTGGCAAAGGCTGCGTTGACCTTCTCCATGTCGCCATAGTGATAGTCGAGCGCGACGTTATCAGGGATATGGTCATAGAGCTGCGGCGCGCCGGGCTTGGCCGCTTCCTCAGGGTCGGTCACTGCCGGCAACGGCTCGACGTCGACCTCGACGGCTTCGGCCGCATCGCGCGCCTGCGCCAGCGTCTCTGCCACCACGAAGGCGACGGGATCACCGACGAAGCGGACCTTGTCGGTCGCCAGCGGCTGGCGGTTGGTCTGGAGCAGGGGCGAGCCGTCGCGGCTCTTCAGCGGCAGGCCGCAGGTGAAGGGGCCGTAGCCGGCGGCATCGAGATCCCTACCGGTCCACACCCCCAGTACGCCTGGCATCGCCTTGGCGGCGTCAATGCCGATGCCGCGGATGATGCCGTGGGCGTGAGTGGAACGGACGATCACGGCATAGGCCTGGCCGGGCAGGTTGAAATCGTCGGTGTAGCGGCCATTGCCGCGCACCAGCGTGTCGTCCTCCTTGCGGCGGACGGGCTGCCCGACGCCATATTTTTGCAGTGCAATAGCGTTTTCGAGCGTGGACGATTTGGTGTGTTCTTGCATGGGAATGACCTGAAAAGCCGGTATTTGCGCATTTTCGCGGCAGCGGGGGACCGGACCCCCTCAGATAACCCACGACCCCGTTCACGACAACGCACGAATGGACATGGTCCCATGTGATGCGATGTTGCGCAGACCTGCCGCGCTGCTAATGTTTCAGGCGAAAAAGCAATTCCAGATCGGCCTATCGGGCCGCGGAAAGACAGTTTGTATGAATGACCACACGCGGCTCCGCGATGGCCACGGGCTGCACGGTGAGCTGGAGGGGGCGATGGCGGCGGTGGCATTGGCCACTGGACCGGTCGTCCCCGCACAGTCGGGAACCGGCGTCTACGCGGCGCTGGACCTCGGTACCAACAATTGCCGGCTCCTGATCGCCTGTCCGACCCACGACGGCTTTCGCGTGGTCGATTCCTTCTCGCGGATCATCCGGCTCGGCGAGGGCGTCTCGGCGACGGGCTGCATCAGCGATGCCGCGATCGAGCGCGCCATCGCGGCGCTCAGCATTTGCCGTGACAAGATCAATCTGCGCAAGGCGCGGCGGCTGCGGCTGATCGCGACAGAAGCCTGCCGCGCGGCCTCGAATGCGGAAGGGTTCCGCAGCCGCGTCGCGGCCGAGACCGGCATCGAGCTCGAGGTGATCGACCGCGAGACCGAGGCGGCGCTCGCCGTGCTCGGCTGTTCGCCGCTGGTCGATCCCAGGGGGCGCGGCGCGATCCTGTTCGACATCGGCGGCGGCTCGACCGAGCTGGTGCGGATCGAGCGCGATCCCACAAATCCGGAGCCGCGGATCCGGGCCTGGATGTCGATCCCGTTCGGCGTGGTCACGCTTGCCGAGCAGTTCGGCGGCCGCGACGTCACGCCGGAAATCTATGCCGCGATGGAGCGCGAGGTCGCCAATCACGTCGCGCCGTTCGCGGCAGAGCACGGCCGCGATCTCAGCGACATGCATCTGCTCGGCACCTCCGGCACGGTGACGACGCTTGCCGGCATCCATCTCAACCTCGCGCGCTATGATCGCCGCCGCATCGACAGCATCTGGATGAACGATGCCGACATTACAGCGACCGTCAACAAGCTGCTCGGCATGAGCTACGAGGAGCGCGCCGGCAACAATTGCATCAGCGTCGAGCGCGCCGACCTCGTGCTGGCCGGCTGCGCCATCCTCGATGCGATCAGGCACGCCTTCCCGCTGCCGCGCCTGCGCGTCGCCGATCGCGGCCTGCGCGAGGGCATGCTGGTCGAGATGATGCGCGAGGACGGCGCGCTCAGGAGCTGGTGAGATGGCGAAAGACACCACCGGCCGCTTGCACGTCCAGGTCAAGACCGGCGGCAAGCGCAAGCTCTCGTCCAAGCTGTGGCTGGAGCGGCAGCTCAACGATCCCTATGTCGCCAAGGCCAAGGCAGCGGGCTATCGCTCGCGCGCGGCGTTCAAGCTCCTGGAGATGGATGACAAGTTTCGTCTTCTGAAGCCCGGCATGGCCGTGGTCGATCTCGGCGCGGCGCCCGGCGGCTGGAGCCAGATCGCGGCCAAGCGCGTCGGCTCCACGGAAGGCAAGGGCAAGGTCGTCGCGATCGATCTGCTCGAGATGCCGGAGATTCCCGGCGTCGATTTCGCGCAGCTCGATTTCATGGACAATGACGCCCCCGAGAAGCTCACCGCGATGCTGGGCGGCGGCGCCGACGTCGTAATGTCCGACATGGCCGCCAACACCACCGGCCACCGCAAGACCGACCAGCTCCGCATCGTCGGCCTGGTCGAGACCGCGGCCGCCTTTGCCTGCGACGTGCTCAAGCCCGGCGGCACGTTCCTCGCCAAGACGTTCCAGAGCGGCGCCGATGCCGAGTTGCTGGCCCAGCTCAAGCGCGATTTTGCCACCGTGCGCCACGTCAAGCCCGCCGCGAGCCGGCAGGATTCCTCGGAGCGTTACGTGCTCGCGACGGGATTTCGGGGCGAGGCGAAGGCATAACCACAAGCTCTGTCATTCCGAGGCGCCTCGAAGAGGCGAGCCCGGAATCCATTTCTCCGCGTATTCCTGCGGCAAAGTGGATTCCGGGTTCGATGCTCCGCATCGCCCCAGGGCGCCGTGCAGGCCGTAAAAAAGAGCCCCGCCGGAGGCGGGGCTTTGGGGGCATCTTACCGGTTGGGTTGATTCTGAGCCGGCTGACCCGACGTCGATGGCGGCGGGGCATTATTTTGGTTGGTTTGCCCAGACGGCGTGTTGCTGGGCTGGTTGGTGGACTGACTGTTGCTTTGGGCCGGCGCCTGTCCGGTGGTCTGACCGGCAGGCGGTTGTGTGCCTGCCTGGCCCGACGTCGCCGGTTGGTTCTGCTGAGCCTGGCCGGTCGTGGATGGCTGGTTCTGCCCAGCCTGGCCGGTGGTCTGGTTCTGCTGTGCCGGCGCATTGGTCTGGTTCTGCTGCGCCGGCGCGTTGGTCTGACCGGTGCTTTGCCCGGTCGTGTTCTGCTGCGTCGACTGGCCAGTCGCCCCCTGACCAGTGGTCGTCGATTGGCCCTGCGTGGCGCGGATCTGGTTGGAGACGCCTAGTGCAGCGACCGTCCGGGTATCGATCGAGCCGGTGGTCTGGAAACCTTCCCGTCTCTGGAAGGTGATCAGCGCTTCGCGCGTAGCGGGCCCGAGGATGCCGTCTGCTTGGCCAGACATCAGGCCGCGTTCAATCAGCACCCGTTGAACAATGCGGATCTCGTCGGGGCTGAGATCCAGCGCGGCGATGTTGCCGCCGCCACCGCTCACGCTGCCGCGCCGGGCGAAGTGCGTCCTTGGGCCGGCGGGAATGGAGTCGACAATCCTGCGGCTTCGGTCGACGACGATGATCTCGTCATCCACGACGAAGAAGCTGTCGTCCCGATAGGCCGGATAGATGTCGATCAGTACCGGGAATGTCGAGATAGCGACCACGGAGATGTTCCGCGGCACCACCACGCCGGTATTGATCCGGAAGTTGATGGAATTGAAGTTGACCCGCACGCGATCCACATTGCGTGAGCTCAACACCGACTGCTGCAGCGTTGTCTGTTGCTGCGCGCTCACTTGCACGCGGCCGGACAAGCTCTGGGTAGTCCCACCCTGGGCTTGCGCCTGGGTGTTGACCTGTCCTTGAGTGTTGGCGCCAGTCGTCGTGCCCTGCTGGGCACTTGGGGCTTGCGCGTTGGTGTTCGCGCCAGTCGTTGGCGCGCTCTGACCCTGCGCGTTCTGGCCTTGGGCGTTGCCCTTGGCGCCAGTCGTCGTGCTCTGACCCTGCACGTTCTTGCCCTGGGCATTGTCCTTGGTGTTCGCGCCGGTCGTCGTCGTGCTCTGACCCTGCGCCTTCTTGCCTTGGACATTGTCCTTGGTGTTGGCGCCTGTGGTCGCGCTCTTACCCTGTTCTGCGCCTTGCGACTGACGCGTAGCGTCGCGGTCGCTGCGGCTCTGACCGGTGGTTTGGTCCTTCATTCCGCTCTTGTCGCGCTCGGACCTGGACTGACGCGCTTGGTCGGGGCCGCCTCGGCTCTGACCAACGGTTTGGTCCTTGCCACGCTTCTCGCCTTCAGATTGGGACTGACGCGCGTTGTCGCGGGCGCCGCGGCCCTGATCGACGGCCTGACGTTCGCCCCTATCGGCCTTGCCACTAGCACGCATTCCCTCGCTACGCTCAGAACGCGACGGCGCCGCAGCGGGGCCCTCGGCCCGACCACCTGCGCGGCCCTGGGTCATTCCTTCGCCGTGAGAGGCACCACCTGCACCTTGCGACATTCCGCCGCCCGATCGGCCGGATTCCGCGCCAGCGGCCGCGCCTCCGCTCATCCCGCCGCCGGCGCCTTCACGCATGCCTTGAGCCGATGCCAGGCTGACGCCGGCGAGCAGCACTGCTGTGGTCAATAGGAACCTGTTCTTTCTCGTGTTCACCTGAACCTCCTCCATTTGCTTTGCAGCATCCGTTGATGGGGAACCTTCGAAGCTCGGGCTCGCGACAAAACGAGCCCTCATTCGAGTTTTCCGATGCCTGTGAACGATGCGCAGATGCCATCGTTCCTATCAGGCGGGAGAGTCGCGCGGTTCCGTCTCGGTGCTACTGCGCGCGGGACTCTCTCGATCGAAGCGATAAAGACATCGACCAAAAATCCACTTTGCAGGCTCAGCGCCTCGCGCCAGCCCTTCTCTTGCCGCGTCGCTTCACCAGTAAGGGTGCCAGCGATGGTGATAGAAGTGCCGCCGCGGGAACGGTCCGCCGTAATAGGCGAAGGCCGGCCGCACGACACGGTGATAGCGGTAGCCGTAGTAGGCCGGGGCGTAACTGGTGCTGTAGTAGGTCCTGGTGTAGCCGCCCCACGGATAGTAACCGCCGTAGTACGCCGGTGCGTAGTAGTCGTCATAATAGCCTGGATACCCGTAGTAGCCGTAGCCCGGTCCGTAGGCGTACGCGGACGAGGCGAGGCCGCCGATCAGGGCACCTGCGAGCAATCCGCCTGCCAGCGCCGGCCCAAAACCACCGCGCCAGTGGGCCTCCGCCGGCGTCGGTGCCGCCACCGCGCTCACGCCGAGCGCGCCGACGGTTGCCAGGACAAGTGCGGTCTTTTTCATGCACGTCCTCCTTCATTGGTGTTTCGACATCGTGCCAACATTGCCGAAGGGCAAAAGTTGCAAGCGCGCGCTGGCGAGGAACAGGAGTCACGAACATAAACGAGCGTTCATCTCGGTGAACGCGCGCCCGCTGATGGGGCGCCGCGTGGTCCACGAGATTCAGGTCAAAGCTAATTTCGGAAAGATGTAAATGATCGGTTGATGCGCGGGGCTGTTTTGGACTCTTGTCCGGGGGAGAGCCGGCATCCTGCTTTCCGCTACCCCAGCCGCTGATCCCGCACGTCCTGCGTATCCTCCGTCGCCACCTTGACCGCCGCTTTGGCTGCGCCTTTGCCCGCACCCTTGCGGCTCGCGATCTCCACCGCCTTGCGGCCGGAGATCTCGTGGCCGGCGTCAACGGGCATCTGCCAGAAGAACCAGCTCGATGCTGCCGAGGTCAGTGCGACCACGATAAAGGCGGGCGCGAATACGGTGGCGTTGAGCTCGCTGACATGGCTGAACCACATCGTCGTCTCGACGCACGCCGCGCCGACGGCGACGCCGGCTGAGACCGCGAGCTGCTGGTTGACGCTGACCAGCGTGGTGGCGCGGCTCATCTGCGCGGTCTCGACGTCGGCATAGGCGACCGTGTTGATCGCGGTGAACTCCAGCGAACGGAAGAAGCCACCCACCACCAGGATCACCATGATGATGAGCAGTGGTGTCGTCACCGTGAACAGGGCACAGACGCCGAGGAAGAACGCGCTGACGACCGCGTTTACCGTCATCAGATTGCGGAAGCCGAAGGTGCGGATGAGGCGCGCCGCCAGCGTCTTCATGCCCATGGCGCCGAGCGAGGAGGCAAAAGTGACCAGGCCCGAGTGGAACGGCGACAGCCCGAAGCCGATCTGCATCAACAGCGGCAGCAGGAACGGCAGCGCGCCGATGCCGAGCCGGAACATGAACCCGCCGAAAATGGCCGCGCGTAGCGTCGGCAGCTTCAGAAGCGAAAAGTCCAGCACCGGCGATCCCGTCCGCCGCGCGTGCAGGACATACAGTGTCATCGAGATCGCGCCGCCCACGACCAGGGCCGCAACCGTGCTCCAGGGCAGCAGGTTGAGCCCGGCGACGGAGAGACCAAACGCGATGCCGGCAAGCCCGATGCCCGCCAGCACCATGCCGTAGAGATCGAACGGCTCCTGCGTCTCGCTCTTGATGGGATCGATGAAACGCAGCGCCATGAAGATGCCGAGCAGCCCGATCGGGATGTTGATCAGGAAGATCCAGTGCCAGGAGGCGTACGTCGTAATGAAGCCGCCGAGCGGCGGCCCGATCACGGGGCCGATCAGGGCAGGGACCGTCACCCAGGCCATCGCATTGACCAGCGCGCTCTTGTCGACCGAGCGCAGCAGCACGAGACGTCCGACCGGCGTCATCATCGCCCCGCCCATCCCTTGCAGGATGCGCGCGAACACGAAGTCGGTGACCGAGGTCGAAAGCGCGCAGCCGACCGAGCCGACCATGAACACGCCGACCGCGATCGCGAACACCATGCGCGCGCCGAAGCGGTCGGCGGTCCAGCCGCTCGCCGGGATGAACACCGCCAGCGACAGCAGATAGGAGGTGATCGCGAGCTTCAGCGTCAGGGGGCTGGTGCCGATGTCGGCCGCGATCGCCGGCAGCGAGGTCGCGATCACCGTCGAGTCCATGTTCTCCATGAAGAGCGCGGTGGCCACGATCAGCGGAATGACGCGTTGCTTGTCGACCATGACGGATTGGTAATGAAAATCGGAAGGAGGGGCGGACTTGCGGCTTATCACCGCCTCCTTCCGGGGACCATTGCGGATCAACGCATAGCACCTAAGTCCCGCGCAACAACGGTGTGCCCCTCTCCCTCGTCATTCCGGGGCGCGCCCCTGGCGCGAGCTATGGTGCGCAATTGCGCACCTGAGAATCCATTGGGCCGCAGGGATCGCTGGGGAATGGATTCCGGGCTCGCGACGTCGTCGCGCCCCGGAATGACGATGGGTGGGGGCGCCGCCGGGCTGTCCCAGCCGAATTTGCCTAAAAAGTCTGTGCATGGCTGGCCGGCGGTCCGAATTGCTTTGATTCGTCACGCAGCCGTGCTATCGACCCGCGTCAACCCCACCGATGGGCTCCGATTCTCCGGCGTTGCCGCAAGGTACGCCGAGGGCGGCGCTCATCCATTAGCATTTGCGGCAGGGCCGCAGGAAGGAGTTGGCAGATGGCCACGGTGCAACTTCAAGGCATTCGCGAAGCCTTCACGTTCGACGACGTGCTGCTGAAGCCGGGCCTGTCCGAGGTCATGCCGGGCGAGGTCGACATCCGGTCCCGCGTCACCCGCGCCATTCCGCTCAACATCCCGATCATGGCCTCCGCCATGGACACCGTCACCGAGGCGCGCATGGCGATCGCCATGGCGCAGGCCGGTGGCCTTGGCGTCATCCACCGCAATTTCGATCCCGAAGGGCAGGCCGCCCAGGTGCGGCAGGTCAAGCGCTACGAGTCGGGCATGGTGGTGAACCCGCTCACCATCAGCCCCGAGGCCACGCTCGATGACGCGCTCAAGCTGATGAGCGATCACGGCATCTCCGGCATTCCCGTCGTCACCGGCGCCGGCAAGTCCACGCCCGGCAAGCTGGTCGGCATCCTTACCAACCGCGACGTGCGGTTTGCGACGAACCGGCAGCAGAAAATCTCCGAGCTGATGACGCACGAAAATCTCGTCACGGTGCGCGAGAACGTCAGCCAGGACGAGGCGCGGCGGATGCTGCACCAGCATCGCATCGAGAAGCTGCTCGTGGTCGACGAGCAATATCGCTGCGTCGGCCTCATCACCGTGAAGGACATGGAGAAGGCGGTCGCCCATCCGCTCGCCTGTAAGGATGCGCAGGGCCGCCTGCGCGTTGCTGCCGCCACCACGGTCGGCGACACCGGCTTCGAGCGCACCGAGCGGCTGATCGATGCCGGTGTCGACCTCGTCGTCGTCGATACCGCGCACGGCCATTCCCGCCACGTGCTGCACGCCGTGAATCGCATCAAGCGTCTCTCCAATTCCGTGCAAGTCGTTGCCGGCAACGTTGCCACCACCGAAGGCGCGCAGGCACTGATCGACGCGGGTGCGGATTGCATCAAGGTCGGCATCGGCCCGGGCTCGATCTGCACCACCCGCATCGTCGCCGGCGTCGGCGTGCCGCAGCTCACCGCGATCATGGACGCGGTGGAAGCTGCGAAGAAGTCCGACATTCCCGTCATCGCCGACGGCGGCATCAAGTTCTCCGGCGATCTCGCCAAGGCGCTCGCCGCCGGCGCCGACATCGCCATGGTTGGCTCGCTGCTGGCCGGCACCGACGAGACACCGGGCGAAGTGTTTTTGTGGCAGGGCCGTTCCTACAAGGCCTATCGCGGCATGGGCTCGGTCGGCGCGATGGCGCGCGGCTCGGCCGATCGCTACTTCCAGCAGGACATCAAGGACGCGCTCAAGCTCGTGCCCGAAGGCATCGAGGGCCAGGTGCCGTACAAGGGCCCGGTCGGCAACGTCATGCACCAGCTCGCCGGCGGCTTGCGCGCCGCGATGGGCTATGTCGGCGCGCGCGACATGAAGGATCTGCACCAGAAGGCCCAATTCGTCCGCATCACCGGCGCGGGCCTGCGCGAAAGCCACGTCCACGACGTGACGATCACGCGCGAGAGCCCGAACTATCCGGGCGGGGGCTAGTCGCTCCGCATACCGCTGTCATGCCCCGGCTTGACCGGGCCATCCAGTACGCCGCGGCCCATCAATTCAATCTCTACGGTCTCTGGATACTGGACCGCCCGGTCAAGCCGGGCGATGACAGCGAGTTTGTGGCGTGCGCGTGCCACAAGCTCGTCATTGCGAGGAGCTCTTGCGACGACGCAATCCAGAGCTTTTGTGTTGACGCAACTGGATTGCTTCGCTTGGCTCGCAATGACAGAAAAGTGGAGGAAGCCATGTCCCAAGGCAAACGCATCGTTCTCGCCGCGCGTCCCGTCGGCGAGCCCAAGTCGTCCGATTTTCGCCTGGAGGAATTCGCTGTTCCGACGCCCGGGCCGGGCGAGGTCCTGCTGCGCACGATCTGGCTGTCGCTCGATCCCTATATGCGCGGGCGCATGAGCGAGGGGCCGTCCTATGCCGCACCGGTGCCGATCGGCGGCGTGATGGAAGGCGAGGCGGTCAGCGAGGTCGCGGCCTCCAACAATCCTGATTTCGCGGTAGGCGACATCGTGCGCATCCGCTCCGGCTGGCAGACCCACGCCATCTCCAGCGGCAAGGGCCTGATCAAGGTCGATCCAAAGCTCGGGCCGATCTCGACCTCGATCGGTGTGCTCGGCATGCCCGGCATGACGGCGTACACAGGCCTGCTCGACATCGGCAAGCCGCAAGCGGGCGAGACCGTCGTCGTCGCCGGCGCCTCCGGTGCGGTCGGCTCGGCCGTGGGCCAGATCGCCAAGATTAAGGGCGCACGCGCAGTCGGGATCGCCAGCGGCAAGGACAAGTGCGATTATGTCGTCAAGGAGCTCGGCTTCGATGCCTGCATCGATCACCGCAACCCCGATCTCGCGGCCAAGCTGAAGGACGCCTGCCCGAAGGGCATCGACGTCTATTTCGAGAACGTCGGCGGCGCGGTATTCGAGGCGGTGTTCCCGCTGCTCAATCCATTCGCGCGCGTGCCGGTTTGCGGCCTGATCGCGCACTACAACGATACCGAGGCCAAGCCGCCGAAATGGGCCGCCAGCATGATGCGCGCGACCCTGACCAAGCGGCTGACTTTCCGTGGCTTCATCGTCTCCGACTTCGCCTCCCGCCATGGTGACTTCCTGCGCGACATGTCGGCCTGGGTCCGCGAGGGCAAGGTGAAATACAAGGAGTTCGTCACCGAGGGCCTCGAGAGCGCGCCCGGCGCCTTCATGGGGCTCCTGAAGGGCGCCAATTTCGGCAAGCAGCTGGTGCGGGTGGGGCCGGATAAGGCCTGAACCGCCGCTTCCGGCCCCGAGGGGGCGGAAATGGTTAACAAGGAGTCACTGATCGGCCACACCTGTTCGTAAAACCCGCAGGTGTGACCGCCGGTTCATTGACCTCAAGGCGAAGGCATTGAATCATCGCGCATATTTTGGATGTTGCGATGTTAGAGATCAGTGTTTTCTGCGTCATTGTGCTGGCGGCCGGCTATTGGGTGGCGATGTTCGTCATGGGCCGGCACGACGACGTCATCCATGGCAAGTTCGTGCATGTCGACGAGGAGGGCGATGTCGTTCGTCCCGCGATGCCGACGCCACCGCCGCCATTCCCGAAGCGTCCGGTCAAGGCTGCGCAGCCAACCATGGTCCAGCCCGCGATCGCCGAGACCAAGCCGGTGAACAGTGCGGCGCTGCAATCCCTGCTGGCCGCGATCCAGCAGGACCTCAAGAGCATCGCCTGAACCGCCAAGTTCGCGCTAGTGCTCGCTGCCCATCTGGGCGAGGATCTCCTCGATATCGACATCGATCTGGCCCGCGGCCCTGACGTGACGAACCTCGAGGCTGTCAGGCTGGAAACGGTATTCGACCAGCCCGACTTCCTTGATTGCAATCCGGTCCTGCCGCGCATCGTTGATGACGAAGCCCGTCGATGGCGCCCAGACGTGGCGGGTGTGGCGATAGGTGAAGTCGCGCCGCTGGTGCACATGGCCGCTGGCGATGAGGCGCAGATCGACATGCGCAAACATCTCGATCAATCGCGCCCGGGCCGGCTGCGGCACGTAGCGGATCGCGGTCTCCGCTGTCTCGGCATCGTCGGGCAGGTTGAGAAACACCGGCTTGTGCAGGAACAGCGCGACCGGCTTCCCAGTGGTGCGCGCGAGCTCCCGTGCCAGCCAGTCGAACTGCTCGGCCTCGAAGGCGAGCCCTGAATTCATGACAAGGGAATTGAGGCCGATGAAGCGCCAGCCCGCGGCCTCGAACGCCCAGTGATCTTCGCCGATGATGTCGCAAAATTGCCGGCGTTGTGCCTCGCTGACCGGCGGCTTCGGCGCCGGTCCGATCATGGTCGGATTGTCGCCGATGTCGTGATTGCCGGGCAGGTAACGGCAGGCGACGGGCAGGGCGTCGTGCAGGTATTTCGCGAATACGACATCGTCGCGCCCGGTCGGGCCGTCGAACGAGACATCGCCGGTATTGACGACGAGATCGGGCCGGTTGGCGTCGATGTGCTCGCTGACGCGCTGGAAGTTGGCGATCAGGCCGGGAAAGCGCCGGCCGAGATGGGTGTCGGAAATCTGCGTGAGGCGAAATTCGGACATGCGATCATCATACCCACCGTCGCGCGTCGGAACGATGACGGCGCGGGCATGCATCGCAACGAACAAAGTTTAAAGCACGCGATAGCGGATCGTGTAGCCGTCCTGCGGCGCGACGGGGCCGGCCAGCGGCGAGGCGATGCGGTCGGCGAGGTGCCAGGGGCCGAACTGCTCGGAGCGATGCGGCTCTGCGGGCAGGCGGAGGCGGAATTCGAACGTGCCCTTTCCGGGCAGGCTCACCACCAGCACGCGGTCGGCGGTGCGGTGGTTGAGCGCCACCGCGCCACGCAGCAGCGCGCGCCCGTCCGAGAGGTCGCGCACGCCGTCGACCAGCGCCAGTGTCTGGTTGCGGTCGGTGTGCAGCTCGATCTGGCTGTCGGTGACCGCCGCCAGCATCTCCCTGGGCATGCGGATCTCGAACTCGACCGCCGGCTTGGACGGGTTGAGGCCGAGATGGGCGAGGGCGGCATGGCGCATGTCGTAGGCGGCAAAGGCGAACAGGACGATCGCGGCGAGCGCCGCAAGGCCGTGCCTGACGGCGTCGCGCCAGGTCAAGTAGCTCAGGCGGAAATAGACCGTCATCGCCAACGCCACCGCAAGCGCGGCAGCAATGCCGGACAGCGCCGACATCAGAATGCCGTGCCGCCCGTCGGCCGATTGGGCGAAAAGGCTGGACAGGATATTCATGGCGGTCTCTCGCCTCAGGCCACGGGGGCGAAATCGCTTTAACTATCGACGTTTGGTCGCGAGAGCGGGAACGCCGGTTCAAGTCGTTCATTGTCAGCGCCAAGAGACGCGGCTAATGACGATCGGCGGCAATTCGCCTCCCGGGAAAGTTCCGATGTCCGTTCAAATGGTCCTGCTGCCGATCTTCGTGCAAGTCGCTCTCACCTTCGCGCTCTTGATCGGAATGGTGGTGGCGCGCCGCAAGACGCTGGTCTCGGGCGAGACCCAGATCCGCGACATCGCCCTGGGCGAGCCGAACTGGCCCAAGGGCGCCACACAAATCGCCAATTGCTACCGCAACCAGTTCGAGCTGCCGGTGCTGTTCTACGTCCTGATCGCGCTGGCATTGCCGCTGCGCCGGGCCGATCTCTTCATCGTGCTGATGTCCTGGGTGTTCGTGGTGACGCGCTTTGCCCATGCCGGCGTGTTCGTCTCCTCGAACGATCTCGGCCGGCGCTCGACGGTCTGGCTCGCCAGTGCGCTGGTGCTGCTGGCGATGTGGGTCTACTTCGCGCTGAAGCTGCTCCTGCTGATCTGACGCTTGCGTTGGCGCATCATGCGCAAAACAGAAGACTCTCATCTGAAAGATTTGAAATGACGCCCGCTGCCCGGCTGTCCGCAGCCATTGAACTGATCGACACCATCGAGAGAGACCGCGTGCCCGCGGCCAAGGCGCTGAAGGAGTGGGGCACCGCGCACCGCTTCGCCGGTTCCGGCGACCGCGCGGCCATCGCCGGCCTCGTCTGGGACGTGCTGCGCCGCTATGCCTCGAGCGCGTTCCTGATGGATGCCGATACCGCGCGGGCGCGGCTGATCGGCATGCTGCGCCTCGAGCGCAACATGGATACGGCCACCATGGCCGCGCTGTTCGACGGCAGCCGGTTTGCCCCCGCGCCGCTGACGGAGGCCGAGCGGGCCGCGCTCGCCTCGCGGTCGCTGAGTGGTGCGCCGGCTGCGGTCGCCGGCGACTATCCGGACTGGCTCGATCCGCACTTTGCAAAAGTGTTCGGCGAGGACCGCGCCGCCGAGGCTGCGGCGATGGCGAGCCGGGCCCCGCTCGACCTGCGCGTCAACACGCTAAAATCCAATCGGGACAAGGTGCTGCGTGCGCTTGCTCATCTTCATGCGAAACCGACGCCTTGGTCCGCAACGGGCTTGCGCATCGAGCTTTCGGCCGATGCGCGCAACCCCGGCATCCAGGCCGAGGAGGATTTCATCAAGGGCGCAATTGAAGTGCAGGATGAGGGATCGCAGCTTGCAGCCCAATTCACCGCGGCAAAACCCGGCGAGCAGGTGATCGACCTCTGCGCCGGCGCCGGCGGCAAGACGCTGGCGCTCGCCGCCCTGATGCAGGGCAAGGGCCGGCTGATCGCCACCGATCGCGACAAGCGCCAGCTCGCCCCGATCCACGAGCGGCTGTCGCGCGCCGGCGTCCACAATGCCGATGTCCGCACGCCCAAGGGCGAGGCCGATCCGCTTGCCGACATCCGTGCGTCGGCTGATTTGGTCGTGATCGACGCGCCATGCACGGGAACCGGCACCTGGCGCCGCAACCCCGACGCCAAATGGCGCATGCGGCCGGGCGCGCTGGAGATTCGCCTGCGCGACCAGGCCGAGGTGCTGGAGCGCGCGGTTCCGCTGATGAAGCCGGGGGGCCGCATCGCCTACATCACCTGCTCGGTGCTGTCGGAGGAGAACGGCGAGCAGGTGAGGGCGTTCGTCGCCCGCCATCCCGAGTTTGCGGTGGTGCCGCCGGGGCAGACCGCAAGCGTGCTCTGGGACAAGGCGGAGGCTTTCGGCGAGGCCGCGCTGCAGTCAGATGAAGGCTGGCTGATGACACCGCGGCGGACCGGAACGGACGGTTTCTTCGTGTCGGTGCTGCGGAAGGCGGGCTGATCGCACTCCGCCGTCATTCCGGGGCTCGCGAAGCGAGAACCCGGAATCCATGGAGCCGCAGAGATCACCGTGCGATGGATTCCGGGTTCGCCCTCCGGGCGCCCCGGAATGACGGGCTTTGGTGTTCCACCCCAAAACGAAAGCCCCGCGAACCGAATCCGGTCGCGGGGCCTGTATTCGTAGCGCTTCTGCCGGTACGTCCGTGGTCAGAAGCGCTGGTGCGCTGGCGATTAGCCGACGCGGAGATTGTCAGCCGAGGACTTGCCGCTGCGACGATCGGCGACGATGTCGAACGAGACCTTCTGGCCCTCGTTGAGGGAGGAGAGGCCAGCGCGCTCGACGGCGCTGATGTGCACGAACACGTCCTTCTGGCCGTCATCCGGCTGGATGAAACCATAACCCTTTTGGGTGTTGAACCACTTCACGGTGCCCATAGCCATGGGAATTTCCTTTAGTTAGAGAGGATACGCACGCAGACCGGTACGCAGCATTGCGCCCATAGTCCTGATGAGTCGATGTTTGGAGAATTCATCTGAAGCGTGCGCGCCCGTCAGCAACGAAGCGAAGCGGCCCAGTCGTTCGGCCAAGTATCGATGATCACAATATAGCGAGGATTTGGGGCTTCTTCAAGGCACCACCCGCGCTTCGGGATACCGCGCGGGTTTGCTATTTTGCGGTGCAAGTTCGCCGCACTCGCGCGTCTCAGTCGACGATGAAGAGCGTCGCGCCCACCGCCGTCGAGGACCGGTGCGCGGCATCACCGAAATCCGAGACCTGGTAGCTCATCCCGGCCGTCAGCTTGAATTTGCGCCCGTCGCGCAGCTCGCTGTCGAGCTCGCCCTTCAGCACGTAGAGCACGTGACCGCGATCGCACCAATGATCGGCGAGATAGCCCGGCGAATACTCCACCATCCGCACCCGGAGATCGCCAATATTGAGCGTGCGCCAGAGCGCCTGGCCGGTCTCGCCGGGATGCGTGGTGGGCTCAACTTGGCTCCAGTCGGTGACGGTGAAGGGGGAGGTCGGGAGTTTCATGGTTTCGGATCCTGTCTCTGGGCCGGAGAGGGGTCTGTTAGCGCACGCTGTCGCCCCAGTCTCCGTCATTGCGAGCGCAGCGAAGCAATCCAGAAATGCATCCGCGGCAGCAGTCTGGATTGCTTCGTCGCAAGAGCTCCTCGCAATGACGCTTGTGGTACGCTCGCGCCTCAATCTCGCTGTCATCGCCCGCGAAGGCGGGCGATCCAGTATTCCAGAGGCCCGTGCCGAAACCGCGGCATACCGGATTCCCCGCTGGAGCCTGTCATCGGGCTCGCCGAAGGCGAGATCCGGTGGCAGGGAATGACGGCGGTGGGTGGGGCGCTCACTGCACCAAATGGTTCGCCGACCCCTGCACGATCAGCCCCGCCGCATTCACCCGCAGATATTCGCAGATCTTCTTCCCACGCTCGTTCGCGTAGAACACCACGACACTATCGGGGCTGACGAACATATCGATCAGCGAGAAATGCAGCTCCGGCAGCAGCCCCAGCGCCTTGCCCCAATAGGCGCGAAGCGCGTCCTTGCCGCGCACGGTGCCGCTGACATCGAACCCCATCACGGGGATGCGGTCCGAGGTCATCACCGCCCCCTCGTCATAGAGCCTGAGCACGCGTTCGAGGTCGCGCGCGTTCCAGGCCTCGATCCAGGTGCGGCCGAGCGCGGCAAGCGATGATGGCTGGTGATGCTGTGACATGGCGTTCTCCCTGATCAGCCCTTGTTCGAGAGGAGGCATAATAGGTCAATATTGCTTACCTATATCGATTTGTCCATGCCCAAATTTGTCCATGCCCAAAGAAGAATGTGGGGCGCCCGCCCGCGCGGTTGCGGGCCGGCGCGCGGTCGCGTATCTGCTGGCCATGACAGCAGCACAAAACGACCGCTCCGCGTCGACGCCCTCGGTGGCCTCGGCGCACGACAAGATTCTCATCGTCGACTTCGGCAGCCAGGTGACCCAGCTCATCGCACGTCGCGTGCGCGAGGACGGCGTCTATTGCGAGATCGTCCCGTTCAACAAGGCCGAAGCTGCCTTCGACGAGATGAAACCGAAGGCGGTGATCCTCTCCGGCGGCCCGGAATCGGTGCATGAGGCCGGCTCGCCCCGCGCCCCGCAATCGATCTTCGATTCCGGCGTGCCGGTGATGGGCATCTGCTACGGCCAGATGACCATGGCGGCGCAGCTGGGCGGCGAGGTCGAGGGCGGCCATCACCGCGAGTTCGGCCGCGCCGATGTCGAGGTGAAGGCGCCCAGCAAGCTGTTCGAGGACGTCTGGTCGCTGGGCGGCAAGAACCAGGTCTGGATGAGCCATGGCGACCGCATCACCAAGATGCCGCCGGGCTTCTCCGTCGCCGGCACCTCGCCGAACGCGCCCTTCGCGATCATTCAGGACGAGACGCGCAAATATTACGGCCTGATGTTCCACCCCGAAGTGGTGCACACGCCCGACGGCGCCAAGCTGATCCGCAACTTCGTCCGCAAGATCGCCGGCCTCACCGGCGACTGGACCATGCGCGCCTTCCGCGAGGAGGAGATCCAGAAGATCCGCCAGCAGGTTGGCAGTCGCAAGGTGATCTGCGGCCTTTCCGGCGGCGTCGATTCAGCGGTCGCGGCCGTGCTGATCCATGAGGCCATCGGCGACCAACTTACCTGCGTCTTCGTCGACCATGGCCTGCTGCGCCTCGACGAAGCCAAGACCGTGGTCGACCTGTTCCGCCACCACTACAACATCCCGCTCGTGCACGTGGATGCCTCCAAGCAATTCCTCGGCGAGCTCGAAGGCGTCACCGACCCGGAAGTGAAGCGCAAGACCATCGGCCGCCTCTTCATCGAGGTGTTCGAGCAGGAAGCCAAGAAGATCGGCGGCGCCGACTTCCTGGCGCAAGGCACGCTCTACCCCGACGTGATCGAGAGCGTCTCATTCACCGGCGGACCTTCAGTCACCATCAAGTCGCACCACAATGTCGGCGGCTTGCCCGAGCGCATGAACATGAAGCTCGTCGAGCCCCTGCGCGAGCTGTTCAAGGACGAGGTGCGCAAGCTCGGGCGCGAACTGGGTCTTCCCGAAATTTTCGTCGGCCGCCACCCGTTCCCGGGCCCGGGCCTCGCCATCCGCTGCCCCGGCGAGATCACCAGGGACAAGCTCGACATCCTGCGCAAGGCCGACGCCGTCTACATCGACCAGATCCGGAAAGCAGGCCTCTACGACGAGATCTGGCAGGCCTTCGCCGTGCTGCTCCCCGTCAAGACCGTCGGCGTCATGGGCGACGGCCGCACGTATGACTATGTGGTTGGCCTGCGCGCCGTCACCTCCACCGACGGCATGACCGCGGACTTCTACCAGTTCGACATGAAGTTCCTGGGCGAGACCGCCACGCGCATCATCAACGAGGTGAAGGGCGTGAACAGGGTGGTGTATGACGTGACGAGCAAGCCGCCTGGGACGATTGAGTGGGAGTAGGGCGGTGCCTGTTCGATATCCAGTATCGGTCCATCGAGGCGTGACTTGCCGGAGGCGCGGCGCTGCATAAGTCATGGATTGGGGGTATTCATCCATCGACTGGACTCGATTTACGAAGACAGCCCCGCTGAACAATATCAATTTCCCAGGCAGTATCTCCGCCGCGTTGAAGCCTGCATTGGTGATTGGATAATCTATTATGAACCGAGCAAGGTGGCCGAGACGCGCGGCTACTTTGCGATTGCTCGAGTTCAGCAAGTTATTCCCGACCCCAGTGTTTCGGGGATGTATCTCGCCCTGATCGAACCCGGAAGTTATCTCGATTTTGCCAATCCGGTCCCTTTCAACGGGCCGACTGGTCCCGTGGAGCGTGGCGTCCTAAATGAACAGGGACGGATTTCAGGACGTGCTCAGTCGGCAGTTCGTTCAATCTCTCCCGACGATTTCAATCGGATATGCGAGTTGGGGTTGGCGGAGAGTGCACCGCTCCTGCCGCGGCGCGATGATGACGTCCGACCGCTCGATCTTAACGAGGAGCAAGCACCGTTCCGCTTCGAGCAGCAGCGCGATCGTGTTAGCCTTACCGTGTCGAGAATTTTGCGCGATCGAGTCTTCCGCCGCATCGTGCTTCGCGCCTATGACGAGCGCTGCGCTATCACTGGGCTAAAGCTCATTAATGGAATGGGGCGTGCCGAGGTTGCGGCCGCCCACATACGGCCAGTCGAGGCACACGGGCCGGACATTGTTAGCAACGGGATCGCTCTTTCTGGCACCGCGCATTGGATGTTTGATCGTGGTCTCATTAGTTTGGCGGACGATTTGGAGATATTGATCTCACGCCACACAAATGATCTGGAAAGCGTAAGATCCATTATCAACAAGACAGGCCGCGCGCTTGAGCCGCGGCGGACATCAGATCGTCCACATCCACATTTCCTGAAATGGCACCGCGAACATTGCTTCAAGCAATAGACGAGTTCCTAGGAACGCGCGCGCCGACGATCACCTCAGCACAAACGGCAGATGTCCACCATTCCTTCGCGTGATAGGACATCGGGATTACTTTTTCGGGAGCTCGCCTTGATGTCCCTCGCCACCGCTAGCAGCAACTTACCCGGCACCGCCAACCCCACCTCCACCGACCCCAAAACCCTCGGCTGGATGCACGGCTTCCCGCCATCCCCAGACCGCACCATCACCTTCCAGGATGGCTCGTTCCGCAATTTCCCCGAACTGCGCTGGGCCTGGAGCAACATCCGCCAGCTCGTGCCCACCGTGAACGTCTGGCGCGGGGCAGGGCCGGCGTCGGTGTTTTCGCGCGAGGACCATGACATCGGCGCGGTCGGCTCGATCACGATGGACGGCCGGCCCATGACGTTCGCAAAGATGCTGGAGGAGACCTACACCGACGGCATCGCGGTGCTGCATCGGGGCAAGCTGATCTATGAGCGCTACTTTGGCGCGTTGAAGCCGCACAAGCCGCATATCGCGATGTCGGTGACGAAGTCGTTCACCGGCGTGCTCGCGGGCATGCTGGTCGCCGAGGGCAAGGTCGATCCGCAGGCACCCGTGACCGACTACGTGCCGGAGCTGAAGGCAAGCGCGTTTGGGGACGCGCGCGTGCACGAGGTCATGGATATGACCACGGGGCTCGCCTACACCGAGGTCTATACCGACAAGAATTCGGATGTGTGGGGGCTGCGGCGCGCCAACGGCATGGCGCCGATCCCGCCCGGCTATGAAGGCGCGACCACTATCTTCGATTTTCTCATCGCGCAGAAGAAGCAGGGCGAGCACGGCAAGGCCTTCGCCTACAAGACGGTCAACACCGACGTGCTGGCCTGGATCATCAGGCGCGCCAGCGGCATGACGCTGTCCGATCTTTTGTCCGAGCGGATCTGGCAGCCGATGGGTGCGGAGGAGGACGCCCATTATCACGTCGACCGCATCGGCACCGAAAGCGGCGGCGGCGGTCTCTCCACCACGTTGCGCGATCTCGCCCGCTTCGGCGAGACCATGCGCAATCACGGCCGCTTCAACGGCCGCCAGATCGTGCCGTCGTCCGTGGTCGAGGACATCGCGCGCGGCGGCGACCCCGAAAAATTCAAGCCGGCCGGCTACACCACGCTGCCGGGCGCCTCCTACCGTAACCAATGGTGGGTCACGCACAATGCTCACGGCGCCTACATGGCGCGCGGCGTCTATGGCCAGGGCATCTATATCGATCCCAGGGCCGAGATGGTGATCGCGCGCTACGCCTCGCATCCGATGGCGGGCAACGCCGCCAACGACCCCGTGACGCTGCCGGCCTACATGGCGCTGGCGAAGGCGCTGATGGCGGGCGGGTAGGTACGTCGGGACGCCGGTCCTCGTAGCCTGGATTAATCCGGGACTGGCCAGCCGCATCGCGCAGCTGCCTCTGTGGCAAGAATCCCGGATTGCGCTGCGCTCCATCCGGGCTACGGATCTTTGCCAAACCGCAAGATCGGTCGAGCACGCCACGGCCGTCTGCCGCTAACTGGAGCCGCCATGGAGGAGGGACGATGAAGGCGGCGCTGCAAAACTATCAGGACCGGATGCGACGGGTGCTGGACCATATCGACCGGCATCTCGACGATGATCTGGACCTGGAAACCCTGAGCGGTGTTGCGGCCTTCTCGAAATTTCATTTCCACCGGCAGTTCACGGCGACCTTCGGTCTATCCGTGCATCGCTATGTCCAGCTGGCCCGCATGAAGCGTGCTTCGCATCAGCTCGCCTACATGGACGCCCTTGATATCACTGACATCGCGACGGATGCCGGCTACGACGCACCGGATGCCTTCGCCCGCGCCTTTCGGCAACGGTTCGGGCAATCGCCGTCGTCGTTCCGGAAATCTCCCGACTGGGAGCCGTGGCTTGCGGCCTTCGGGCCTCTCGACAACGCCAGGAGCAAGCTCATGCAGACGACTTTTACCAATGACGACGTGACGATCCGCGATGTGCCCACCACCAAGGTGGCGATCATGGAGCACCGGGGCGACCCGGCGATGCTTCCTGCCACCATCCAGCGCTTCATCGCTTGGCGCAAGGCAGCGGGCCTGCACCCCAAGACGAATCCGACCTTCAATATCTGGCGCTCCGAGCGCCGGCCTGCCTCGCCTTCCGATTACAGCATCGACCTTTGCGTCGGCACCGACCGGCCGGTCGACGCCAATGGCGACGACATCAAAGCCGGCGAGATCCCTGGTGGACGCTGCGCCGTGCTGCGCGTCGTCGGCTACACCGACGATCTGGAGCCCGCCGCGCTCTATCTCTATCGCGACTGGCTCCCGGCCAGCAGCGAGGAAGCGCGCGACTTCCCGATCTATTGCCAGCGGCTGAGCTTCTTCCCGGAGGTGCCGGAGCATGAGACGGTCGCGGAACTATTCCTGCCGCTGAAATAGGATCTGTTGGTGGCGGCCTGTCCTGTCGCGGCGGGGCAGGCCGCAATCTACGAGTGCAATATAAGCCTTGACTTATATTAGTGCGGATTGATATTCCTCTTTGCGCAAAGCGATAAGGAGGAACGCAATGGAGATCGACGTCGCCAGGGTCTTGGGGCTTGTCACGCGTTCAGTGCGCAATTTCGAGAAAGACGGAAAATCGGCGAGCGCGGTGACTCTCACGCGGCTTTACGACACGAGCGTCGACGATCTCTGGGACGCCGTGACCAGCAGCGGGCGCATTCCGCGCTGGTTCCTGCCGGTCGAGGGAGACCTCGAGCTCGGCGGACGGTACCAACTCAGGGGCAATGCGGGCGGTACCATCACGGCGTGCACGCCGCCGACACATTTCGCCGCGACGTGGGAATTTGCAGGCGCGGTAAGCTGGATCGATGTCAAGCTGGCAGCAGAACGAAGTCAGGCGCGTTTGACGCTCGAGCACACTGCGATCATCGAGGATCATTGGAATCAGTTCGGCCCAGGTGCGGTGGGCATCGGTTGGGATCTCGCTCTTGCGGGACTTGAGCGCTATCTTGCGACCGGGGCATCGGTCGATCACGAGACGGCCGAGGCGTGGATGGGCTCGCCTGAGGGCAAGGACTTCATGACGACAAGCGGCGAGTTTTGGCGCGCAGCGCATGTCGCAAGCGGGGTCGATCCTGCCTCCGCAAAGGAGCGCTCGGACCGCACCATTGCGTTCTATCGCGGCGAGATGCCGCCCGACATCGCGCATCCCGGCACGGGAAGCTGATGCACGTCTTCGAGGTCCTCGCCGATCCCGTGCGCCGTCGCATTCTCGAACTGCTGGCGCTTCAGGAAATGGCGTCCGGCGAGGTCGTCGACGTGATCGGGGCCGAATTCGGAATCACGCAGGCGGCGGTCTCGCAGCACCTCAAGGTGCTGCGCGAGAGCGGCTTTGCAAGCGTTAGGGCGGAGGCGCAAAGGCGCCTCTATTCGGTCGACGTTGCCGGGCTTCGCGCGGTGGATGCGTGGATCGGCCAGTTCAGGAATTTCTGGGAGCCGAAGCTGGACGCGCTGGCAACCGAGATCGCGCGCGGCAAACGCGAGCGGCGCAACGCGCCAATGACCAAGCGGAGCGGGAAGAGGGCTTGAGGACGTGGCGATGGGCGGAAGCCGCCATCACGTCACGCTCACCCCCGCGACATCTTCTCGAACCGCTTCACCAGCCGCTCCCGCTTCAGCCGCGACAGCCGTTGCAGCCAGAACATCCCGTCGAGTTGGTCGATCTCGTGCTGGTGGCACACGGCGCGCAGGCCATCCGACTCCTCGGTCTGCGTGTTGCCGTCAAGATCCTGATAGCTGATCCGCACGCGGGCGTGGCGCTGCACCTCGTCGTTGACTCCAGGCATCGAGACGCTGCCCTCCCGGTGCAGGATCATCTCGGGCGAGGCCCATGTGATCTCCGGATTGACATAGGTCTGCGGGCCGTCTTTCGAGTCGAGCTCGAGCACCACCACCCGCAGGGGCACGCCGATATGCGGCCCGGTGATGCCGATGCCGGGCGCGGCGCGCATCGTGTCGAGCAGGTCCTGCGCGAGTTCGCGCAAGCCGTCGTCGAAGACGGTCACGGGGCGGGCAGGGCTCGCGAGCCGGCGGTCGGGATAGCGGATGATCGGGCGGATGGTCATGCAGGCTCCTACCACTCACGGATCATTGAAGCACGCCATCTTGATTGTCTACCAACTGGAAGGTAGACAATCGACATGAGCAATACTTCATCGACTGCCGACGACATTCTGGCCTGCGCACGTACGCTGATCATTGCAGGCGGCTACAACGGTTTCAGCTACGCCGACGTCGCCGAAATCGTCGGCATCCGCAAGCCCAGCATCCACCACCATTTCGCCAGCAAGGTCGATCTGGTCCGCACCCTCGTGTCGCGCTATCGCGAGGAGGCCCAGGCGGGACTGTCGGCACTCGAACGCAATATTCCAGACCCCGCCGAGCAGCTCAAAAGCTACATCGCGTACTGGGAAACGTGCATCAAGGACGCGACGGCTCCGTTCTGCGTGTGTGCGCTCCTTGCCAGCGAGTTTCCGATCCTGCCCGAGGACGTGGCAGTCGAGGTCCGGGCTCATTTCCGCGCACTGGCCTCGTGGCTGACATCGGTGATGGAGCGCGGCAAACGGCAGGGGCGGCTCCAGTTCTCCAGCACCGCGCGGGTCGAGGCGGAAGGATTCATGGCGACCGTTCACGGCGCGATGCTGTCGGCGCGCGCCTATGGCGACCCCAAGATATTTGGGACCATTACCCGGCCACTGCTGGACCGGCTTTCCCTCAGGCACTGACGACGAGGTCGATACAGGCTGCAAAAGCATCGCGGCGGCGCGGCGATTCGGCTTCATAGCAAATCTACCAACTAGTAGGTAAGGAGCGGACAATGAGTGATCGCGAGATGGTTTTGGATACGGCCGACCATGTGCAATGGCTGAAGCACTATTATTTCCTGCGTGTGGCGTTTTCCGTCGCCTGGGTCATCGCGGCCTTTGCGATCGCGCCGTCGTCTGCGGTGAGCGCAGCAGCGTTGCTCGTGGTCTATCCGGCATGGGATGCCGCGGCCAATTATCTCGACGCGCTCTGCAGCGGCGGGTTGGCGCAAAACCGCACGCAGGTCCTGAACGTGCTGGTCAGCCTGGCCACCACCATCGCGGTCATCCTGGCCTTGCAGGTGAGCATGAATTGGGTGCTCGGAATCTTCGGGGCCTGGGCGATCCTGTCCGGATTGCTTCAGCTCGGCACGGCGGTGCGGCGCTGGAAGCGTTTCGGCGCGCAGTGGGCCATGGTGCTCAGCGGTGGCCAGTCGGCTCTGGCGGGCGGCTTCTTCATCTTCCAGGCCTCGATGCCTGCAGTGCCGTCGATCGCGAACGTCGCGGGCTATGCTGCGGTCGGCGCGCTCTATTTTCTGGTCTCGGCGGTCTGGCTCACCGTCAGCACGTGGCGCGGCAGCGCAGCCATGTGAAGCTACGCTGCTGACGTCACGCCGGATACGGCGTGCCGTCCTTGTGCAGGAAGCGGCCGTCGGATGCCGGGCTCATCATGTCGATATCGGAGCAGGTGATGAGGTCTTCTTGCGAACGCGAGCCGACTTCGAGGTAGATCCTTGAGAACGCAGGAGCGGCTACCGCGCATGGGGATTTTCGAGTTTTTGTTGGCACGGCGAATTTGCCCTGCATCGGCGCTTCGCATAACAATGCTGCCAACAAGAAACATCGAGAATGGAGGAAGCACCTCATGCGCAGGACCCTGATCGCCCTGGCAACAGCCATCGCATCAGCAACGCCGGCCGCGGCCGACTATCTCGTCAAGGAGGTCGGCAGCTTCCACATCGGTGGGCGCACCGAGACGCTGAGCGGGCTTGCCTCGAAGGAGATCGTGTTCTCGCCCGGCGCGCCGCCGATCAAGGTCGATCCGAACGGCGAGTTCGAGGTCGAGCAGATGTATGTCCAGTTCGTCAAGCTCGCGCAGCCGAAGTCGAAACTGCCGCTGCTGCTCTGGCATGGCGGCGGCCTCTCCGGCGCGACCTGGGAGACCAAGCCCGACGGTAAGCCGGGCTGGCAGCAGTTCTTCCTCAATGCCGGTTATGACGTCTACGTCTCGGATGCGGTCGAGCGCGGCCGCGCTTCCTGGGCGCGCTATCCTGAAATCTTCAAGAGCGAGCCGTTCTTCCGGCCGAAGAAGGAGGCATGGGAGCTGTTCCGGATCGGGCCGAGCTACGAAGTCGGCGGCAAGCGCGAGGCGTTCGAGGGCGAGCAGTTCCCGATCGAGGCGTTCGACCAGTTCGCCAAGCAGGGTATTCCGCGCTGGGCCACGAACGACGCTGCCACGCAAAAAGCCTATGACTCGCTGGTGCAGAAGGTGTGCCCCTGCATCATCGTAGTGCACAGCCAGGGCGGCAATTTCGGCTTTACTGCCGCGCTCAATGCGCCCGACAAAGTCAAGGCGCTGATCGCCGTCGAACCGTCAGGCGCGCCTGATCCCGCCAAGGCCGATGCCGCAAAACTCAAGGGCGTGCCGCATCTCATCGTGTGGGGCGATTTCCTGGACAAGGTCTCGGTGTGGTCGAAGCTCGTGGTCAATCCGACGAGATGGGGACAGGCGATCGCGGCGACCGGCGGGAAGGTCGATACGTTCGAGCTGCCCAAGATGGGGATCAAGGGCAATACCCACATGATGATGATGGACCGCAACTCCGACGACATCGCCAGGCTGGTCAACGATTGGATCGGAAAGCAGGGCCTCGCCAACTAAGGCATGTGCTCACAAGCGTTGGGCTTCCGAGCCCAACCCGGAACTCGTCCCGCCTGGACGTTAACGGCGGCCGATGACCCCAAGCCGATGCGGGCCGCTGAACAACGGCACGTTGCCGGCACGTTGCGAAGGGTCGAGTTGTTGTCAGCAGCATCCTATGACATCATCTAGCTACCGGGTTGTTAGGACTTCCAGATCCGCTATGCCACGCCGGAAATATCGTTGGGAACGGCTGTCGGATGATCAGTTGCTCAAGCAACGGCTCAGCAGCCTGGGGGTTGCGGTCGAAGGCACTTGGCTCGAGGATTGTGTCAGCGCTCTCCACGAAGAGCTCGAAGAGCGGGGCATCCGGCTGCGGCCACATACATGGATCTCGAGCGAATGGTTTAGTCCGGCGGGTGTTCCCGGCATTGCCATCCCATTTTATCTCGCCCATCCCCGCTTGATGAAGCTCGAGAAGAAGATGATGTTCGATGTCGAGGGTGGAACTTGGCGCGAGTGCATGGCCATCCTCCGTCACGAGGCGGGCCATGCCATGCAGCACGGCTACCAATTGCAGCGCCGCCGGCGCTGGCAGCAGCTGTTCGGCCCGTCATCGAAACACTACCCGCGCTACTACCGGCCCAATCCGGCCAGCCGGCGCTATGTCCAACATCTGCGCCTCTGGTACGCGCAGAGCCACCCCGACGAAGACTTCGCCGAAACTTTTGCAGTGTGGCTGCGGCCGCGTTCGAACTGGCGGACGCGATATGCCGGTTGGCCAGCGCTGAAGAAACTCGAATATGTCGACGAGCTGATGGGCGAGATTGCGGGAAAGCGACCGCTGATCACCACGCGAGAGCGTGTCGACCCGCTGCGCCAGCTCAGCGAAACACTCGAAGACCATTACAAGAAGAAGCAGGCGTTCTACGCCTTCACGCCGCCGAAGACCTACGACCGCGACCTCTCCAGGCTCTTTTCCGCCGACCCACGACATAAACGTGGAAAACCGGCTTCGGTCTTGATCAGGCGACACCGCGCCCAAATCAGGCAATTGGTCGCGCGGTGGACGGGCGAGAACCAGCTCACGCTTGATGCTGTGCTTGACGACATGATCTCCCGCTGCCGCGAGCTCGATCTGCGTGCCGTCGGACCGGAGCAGAAGCTCGTCCTCGACTTCACCGTCCTCGTGACCGCCAAGACCATGCACGCGCTATTCGGCCCATCGCGCCGCAAATGGATCGCACTATGAGACGGCTTCGCATTCTGGTGCTCATGCATCCGGACTTCATGCCACCGGACTCGACCGACGGATACACCGCGCAACAGATCAACGAATGGAAAACAGAATATGACGTGGTGAGCACCTTGCGCGCGGCCGGCCATGAGGTTCGCCCCCTCGGCGCGCAGGAGGAAATCAGGCCGGTGCGCGACGAGATCGAGAGCTTCAAGCCGCACGTGGCCTTCACGCTGCTGGAAGAGTTCCACTATAACGTTGCCTATGACCAGCACATCGCGAGCTATCTCGAGCTGATGAAGGTCCCGTATACGGGCTGCAACCCGCGTGGTCTGATGCTGGCGCGCGGCAAGGACCTGTCTAAGACGCTGGTGCATCATCGCCGGATCGCGGTTCCGGCCTTCGCCGTCTTCCCGATGCGCCGCAGGGTCAAGCGACCTGCACATCTCGCGCTGCCGCTGATCGTCAAGAGCCTGAACCTGGATGGATCCTTCGGCATCTCGCAGGCATCCATCGTCGATACGGACGAGAAGCTCGCAGAGCGGGTCGCGTTCATCCACGACCGGAGCGAAACCGCCGCCATCGCCGAGCAGTTTATCGAGGGGCGCGAGCTTTATGTCGGCGTGCTCGGCAATAATCGGCTGCGAGTTCTGCCCATTTGGGAGCTAAAGTTCGGCAGCATGGGCGGGCGCAGGTCACGGCAGATCGCCACCGAAAAAGCCAAGCACGATACCGATTATCAGGAGCGTGTCGGGATAGTCGACGGACCGGCGACGGACCTCGCACCCGAAGTCACCGCTCGCATTCAGCGAGCCGCAAAGCGCATCTACCGGGCGCTTGGGCTCGATGGATACGCGCGCATCGATTTTCGCCTCACGGCCGATGGCACGCCGTATTTCATCGAGGCGAACCCCAATCCCGAGATCGCAAAGAGCCAAGAGTTCGCTACAGCGGCTCGGCATGACGGACTTAACTACACGGACCTGCTGCATCGCATTCTGGCTCTCGGAATTAGCCGGGCAAAGGCGGGCGTATCCGTAGGCTGAGAGGCAACGCGAGACAGGCAGCATGTCGTTGCATCTCCCGACCCGGATGGCCCGCTGCGCGGGCTCATGAGTCCACCTAGTCCGGATACGGCGTGCCGTCCTTGTGCAGGAACCGGCCGTCGGATGCCGGGCTCATCATGTCGATGTCGGAGCAGGTGATGAGGTCATCTTGCGAGCGCGAGCCGACTTCGAGATAGACGGCCGTCGTGTTCGACCTGTTGATCATGTGATGGCCGTTGCCGCTTGTCTTTGGGAAAGCCGCGCAGTCGCCCGCGCGCAACGCGGTTTCGCCGTCCTCCGCGATCAGCGTCACTTCGCCTTCGAGGATGTAGACGAACTCGTCCTCGTGCGAATGCCAGTGCGCTGGCTCGACCAATTGCCCGGCGGCAGGCGCATCAGGTTGATGCCGAAATCTGACAGGCCTCCGGCATTGCCGAGCCGCTGCCGGATGCGGTCGGCGCATGGGGCGCTGAAGGGCGCGGGGTAGCCGGAGCCCTTGCGAGCCGGCACTGTGGCGAGGTCGATCTTTGGCATGCCGAGATTCCGATCGTTGGTTGCCGGGACGGGCGCGTCCGGCGCAAAGCATCTTGCCGTCTGTTACTTATGGGCGTATGTAAGTCAGCATCATGGCTCATATCAGCATCCGCGATCTACAGAAGATTTCCGGTGAAGCCATCGGTGCGTTGCCCGGCCCGACGGCCGTGAAATCGGGTGAGCGGACGGTCGGGCTTCTGATCCCGCTCAAGGCGACCGATCCGGAGCGCTTGGCGGCCGTTCTGGCGCGTGCGGAACGACTGGCCAAAGGCCGCGACGCGGCTGCGGACGATGCGGCGCTCGCCGGCTTCGGCGAGGTCGATCCGGTCGACTGGTCGGTTGCGGCGGTGAAGGCCCTGACGCGCAAGCGGAAAGCGTGAGACGGCCGTCGACGACTGTCGTCATCGATGCGGCCATTCTGGTCGCCGCGGTTCGCGGCCGAAGTTCGGGCGCGCTTTTGGCCGCCGCCGGAAAGGTGATCCTCGTGACGACGGATCGTGTCGTTCAGGAGGCGCGTCGGCGCATCGCGCTCGGCTTGCAGCGCCCCGAACTGCTCGATGTGCTGGATGTTCTATCGGAGTTGTTGACGATCGTTCCCGTTGCATCGTTGGAGCCGGTCATCGCCCGGTGCGAGGAGGCCCTTCGCGATGCCGTGCCGAGCCGCAATGGATCGGTGCGCGATGCCCATGTGCTCGCGTTGGCGTGGAGCGTCGAGGCCGATGTCTGGACCACCGACCGCGACTTCGCCGGAACCGGCGTCGCAACATGGTCGACGCCCAATTTCATGCGAGCGCTAAGCGAGATCTGAGCATCGAACCGGGCAGGATACGTGGCGCACCGAGGATGGCGAAGTTCGATCGCAATGAGATCAAGTTCAGCGGGATGATGCCATTGTGCCGGTGTTTTGCCCGACGCGTCAAATCGCGGTCGCAACGCCGTAAGTCATTGATCCGGCAGGGATCGGCTACTGTGCATGGGGTTGTTTTCGCACATTTTATTGGCAGGTCACAAAAGCGTGCGGCAAAAACGACGTTGCGCTGTCGGCCGGCGCTGTTCCCGTTCGTCTTCCACCCAGACAGATCTGACGGGAGACCAAAATGACTCAATCCCCCTACCGCTGGGTGATCGTCGCCGCCGGCGGCCTGCTTGGCTGCGTCGCGATCGGCGGCATGTTTTCGCTGCCGGTGTTCTTGCAGCCGATCACGAAGGACACCGGCTGGTCGGTGACCGGCATCTCCAGCGCGATGACCATCGGCTTTCTGGCCATGGCCTTCACCAGCATGGTCTGGGGCACGCTGACGGATAGATTCGGGCCGCGGCCGGTGGTGCTGACGGGATCGACGGTGCTGGCGCTGAGCCTGTTCGCCGCGAGCCATGCGGCCTCGCTGATCGTATTCCAGTTCGTGTTCGGCCTCCTGGTCGGGGCGGCCTGCGCGGCGATCTTCGCGCCGATGATGGCGACCGTGACCGGCTGGTTCGAGACCCAACGCAGCCTCGCTGTGTCGCTGGTCTCGGCCGGCATGGGCATGGCGCCGATGACGATGGCACCGTTTGCGGCCTGGCTCGTCTCCGGCCACGATTGGCGCACCTCGATGCAGATCGTCGCGCTGGTGGTCGGCGCCATCATGATCCCGGTCTCGTTCCTGGTGCGCCGTCCGCCGGCGCTCGCGCATGCTGCCGCTGCACCAAAGGGCGAGGGCGCGCAGGGCGAGTTGTCAATGGGCGAGGCGCTGCGCTCGCCGCAATTCTTGATCCTGCTCGCCACCAACTTCTTCTGCTGCGCCACTCATTCCGGCCCGATCATCCACACCGTCAGCTATGCGGTGAGCTGCGGCATTCCGCTGGTCGCGGCGGTGACGATCTACAGCATCGAGGGTTTTGCCGGCCTGGGCGGCCGCATCGCCTTCGGCGTGCTCGGCGACCGCTTCGGCGCCAAGCGGGTGCTGGTCTCGGGCCTCCTGCTCCAGGCGTTCGGCGCGCTGGCCTACGTCTTCGCGCATCAGCTCGCGACGTTCTACGCGGTCGGCGCCGTCTTCGGCTTCATCTATGCCGGGACCATGCCGCTCTATGCCGTTCTCATTCGCGAGAACTTCCCGCTCAAGATGATGGGCACGGTGATCGGCGGCTCCGCGATGGCCGGCAGCCTCGGCATGGCAACCGGCCCGCTCGCAGGCGGCCTGATCTACGACGCGTTCTCGAGTTATGCCTGGCTCTATATCGCCTCCTGGGCGATGGGCCTCGGCGCCTTCCTGATGGCGATGACGTTCCGCCCATTCGCAAAGCCGCAAGGCGAGGCCGCACCAGCGCCGGCGTAAGTTCGAGATCGAGGCGCAGCGTCAGAGCTGCGCCTCGATCGCCGCCTTGTCGATCACCGACCAGACCTGCCGGATCTTTCCATCGTGAAACGCATAGAAGACGTGCTCGCAAAAGGACACGCGCTTGCCGTTCACGTCGAGGCCCAGGAATTGTCCGGCCGGCGTGCAGTCGAATGTCAGCCGGCAGGCTATGGTGGGCGGATCCGAGGTCAACAGCGCGATGTTGAAGCGTAGGTCCGGAATCTCGCGGAAATCCTGCTCCAGCATCGCGCGATAGCCGGACAGCCCGAGCGGCCGACCGTTGTGAACGACATTGTCATGCACGAACCGGCCGAGGGCCGGCCAGTCCTGCCGGTTCAGGCAGGCGATGTAGCTGCGATAGGTCTCGGCGAGATCGGCGCTGTTCATCGTGAAGCTCCCATGCTGCAAGCACGACGCAGCAGAGGCGAATTCGCCTCGCGGCGTCACAGTTGCTTTTCGAAGAACAGATCGGGGTAGGGATCGTCATTGAAGCGCGGAATCTCGCGCCAGCCGGTGCTGCGGTAGAGCTGGCCGGCCTCGGGCAGCGCGCTGTTGGTGTCGAGCCGCAGCAGCGTGATGCCGAGCTCGCGCGCAGCATCCTCGGTCGCGTCCATCAGGCGGCGGCCGAGCCGCAACCCGCGCGCGGCGGGCGCCACCCACAGCCGCTTGATCTCGGCATAGCCGTGATCGATGCCCTTCAATCCGACGCAGCCGATCGGCAGCGTGTCCGAGATCGCAACGATGAACGTGCCGCGCGGCCGGCGCATGTCCTTGGCATCGGGATCGCGCGAGCGCGAGACGTCAAAGCCCTGCTTGAAGCGGCGTCCGAGCTCGGCATAGTACTCGCCGAGGCAATGGCGGGCCTCCGCGCTTTGCGGGTCCATCTCGTCCAGAGTGACACGCTCGCGCGTCAGCGCGGAGGCGATCAGGTCCATCGCCGCCAGCAGCGCCTCGGCTTGCGAGTGTTGCGCCAGAATGCCATCGGCCTGCGCGTTCGACAGCGCCTCATAGGCCGCGAACTCGCGCCGGCCCGCGCGCGTGAGCTTCGCCATCCGCCGGCGCGCATCGTCCTCGCGCGCGTTGGTCTCGATCAGCCCTTCGTCCTCGAGGCTGCGGAGCAGCCGGCTCATCAGCCCGGAATCGAGGCCGAGATAGTCGCGGATCTCCGCCACGTCCGAGCGTCCGTGCCCGATCGCGTTGAGCACCCGCGCCGCGCCGAGCGGCCGGCCACGCCCCAGGAACGAGGTGTCGAGCGCACCGACGGCAGAGGTGACGGCGCGGTTGAAGCGGCGGACGCGGGAGACAGGGTCGAGCATAATGTCTGACTTTAGTCAGATATGTCCCGCTGTCAACGCGAACTGCCCCCGGCGTCGATTTGGAATGCCCTAGAAATGATGCACGCCGAGCGCCGAGAACGCGCCGTCGTGGATATCGTGGCTGTCGCTCGGCTGCCCGAGAAAGCCGAGATGCATCGTCAGCGGTGGCAGCGCCGCCATCGGCACCGCGCCGGCGGTGTCGAGACCGCTGATATCGGCATGGTGCGTCGTGGCGCCGTCATGGTGCGAGGCCGGCGGCGTGCTCACGATATCCGTGACCAGCGCGTTGAACAGGTCGGGGGCGGACGCGTCATGTGTGTCGCCACCGACCGAATGCAGCAAGCCGCCGACGAGGTCGGTGACGCTGTCGGTGAGCTGGCCAATCGTTCCGGTTACGGCCGACGTCAACTGCGTCACTGTCGTGCTCAGACTGTCCAGCGTGTGCGACACCGCGGCCAGCGAGGTGTCGACGAGGTTCGTGATCGTGCTGCCGAGTTCGTGCAGTGAGGACGCCGGATCGATGGAGACGGAGGTCGCGACATCGGCGTGCGTGGAGCTGGTGCTGATTCCTCCAGAATGATCGGATGCGACGGGAGCGATGGGAGCCGCGGCGTGACTGTCAGCGGGAGCCGTCGCGCTGACCGGGATGTCCCGGGTGGCGGCGACTTCGACGCCCCCATCGGCATGCGACACGGCGACATCCGCGACATCCATATGAAGCGCTGTTGACGTTGCGTCCGCCGGAGGTGCGCTCGCATCGGCATGCTGATCGCCGGACATCGGTTGGTGATCGCCCGGCATCGTCTCCGCCGGCGTCGGATCGCCAAGGTGCGCGGGGGTTGACGGCAGATCCACCGGTTGAGCTTCGCTGCTGCCATGATGTCCGGCGGCCTCGGCCTCCTTCAGGAAGGCGACCAGAGCGGTCATGAATGCGACCGTCTCTTCCGTCGTGATGTTGCGGGCAATCTCGGCCTTTTCGGCGCGGCGGTTGTTCTGCTCGGATGCAGCCATCGGCCTTGCTCCTCGTCAGCGTTCGCGGAAGGCGCGGGTCAGCTCGTCACGCAGCGGCCCGAACAGATATTCGAACAGCGTGCGCGGCCGCGTCGGCACGATCACCTCGGCCGGCATGCCCGATTGCAATTCGATGCGCGACTTCTTGACGTCCTCCGGCTCCAGCGAGACCTCGACGGCGTAATAGCCGGGGCCGCCGGACTTGTCGTTGGTAACGCGGTCGGCCGAGACCGTTCGCACGGTGCCGTAAAGGCGGGGCCGCTCGACATAGTTGACGCCGGTCAGCCGGATCTCCGCGCGGCGGCCGACCGTGACATCGTTGATGTCGGACAGCTTGAGTTGCGCATCCGCGATCAGCGGATTGTCCGATGGCACGATGTCCATGAGCTTTGCGCCGGGCTGGATCACGCCGCCTTCGGTGAACACGTCGAGCCCGACCACGGATCCGGTCGCAGGCGCGCGGATTTGCGTACGGGTGACGACGTCGGTCGCGGCGTCGATCTTCGGGGCGAGCTCGGCGAGCTTGTTTTCGGTCGAGCGGAGCTGATCAGTGATCTCGCTCATCCGGGCACGCTCGGCCTTGGCGATCTCGGCCTCGTTCTGCGC
Source organism: Bradyrhizobium zhanjiangense (assembly GCF_004114935.1). Lineage (NCBI taxonomy): Bacteria > Pseudomonadati > Pseudomonadota > Alphaproteobacteria > Hyphomicrobiales > Nitrobacteraceae > Bradyrhizobium > Bradyrhizobium zhanjiangense. The sequence goes on along the minus strand of NZ_CP022221.1, from coordinate 5,739,683 downwards.
GATCTGCTGCTGCATGCCGGCGATGCTGGCGCGCTGCGCGCCGATGTCGGCCTGGAGCTTGGCGTCCTCGCGCTGCAAGGCTAGGATTCGCGTCTTCGGCGTGTAGCCCTGTTCATACAGGTGCTGCGCACCGGTCATCTCGTCAGAGAGCAATTCGCGTTGCTTCTCGGTGCCGGTGAGCTGCGCCTGAGTGCCGTCGATCTGCGCGTTCAGCTCGGCGATCTTGCGCCGGAGCACGGCGGTCTCCGCTTCGAACTGGTGCTTTCGCGCGCCCATCATCGCAATCTCGTTCGCCATCGCTTGCCGCAGCGCGGGCCTTGCATCCTTCGGATCGACGCCGAACTCCGGCGCGGCCTGGCCGTCGCGCTCGGCCATCAGCCGCGCTTGCGCCGCGCGCGAGGCGTCGCGGTCGGCGACCAGCACGTCCAGCTTGGCGCGGGGATCACTGTCGTCGAGCACGAGCAGCAGCTGCCCCTTTTCGACGTGAGCGCCGTCGCGGACCAGAAGCTGGCGGATCACGCCGCCATAGGGATGCTGCACGCTCTGGCGTCGTCCCTCGACCTGGAGATTGCCGCTGGCGATCGCCGCGCCCGAGATCGGGGCGAGTGTGCCCCACAACATCATGGCCGAAGCGAATGCGCCGACCACGATCGCGCCGACCAGGGCCGGCCGTCCCGGCCGCGCGTAATAGGCACGCTCGCGGTCGGCGATATAGGTTGCACCGAGCGCGCTCATGATGCGGCCGCCCGTGCGGCAGCCTGCTGCTGCAAGGCCTGATAGACCTCGCCGGGCGGGCCGAGCATGTCGAGCATGCCGCTTCGCAGCACCATCATGACGTCGACGATGTCGAGGATCGTGGTGCGGTGAGTGATGACGATGACGGCTGCGCCGTCGGCCTTGGCGCTGAGCAGCGCGGCCTTCAGCGCCTCTTCGCCGGGCCCATCGAGATTGGCGTTGGGCTCGTCCAGCACCAGCAGTGGCGGGCGGCCGAGCAGGGCGCGCGCGAGGCCGAGCCGCTGCCGCTGGCCGCCGGAGAGACCGACGCCGCCGACGCCGAGCCGCGTGTCGTACTGCCGGGGCAGGTCGAGCACCATGTCGTGAATGCCGGCGCGAACGGCAGCGTCGATGATCTCGTCGGTCGAAGCATCGCCGAAGCGCGCGATGTTCTCGCGTACGGTGCCGGCGAACAGGCCGACATCCTGCGGCAAATAGCCGACATGACGGCCGAATTCGACGGGATCCCAGTGATTGTAGTCGAGCCCGCCGAAGCGCAGCCGCCCGGCAGCGGGTGCCATCGCGCCGACCAGGAGGCGCGCCAGCGTGCTCTTTCCCGAGCCGCTCGGGCCGACGATGCCGAGCGCCTTCCCGCCGGCGAGCTCGAAGGACAGGCCTTTCAGCACCGGTTCGGGCCGTGACGGCAATTCGCAGACGAGCTCGCGCACCTCGACCGTGTTGCGCTGCTTCGGCACGATGGTCTGCGGGGTGGAGAGGTCGATGGTGGCGAGCAGGTCGCGCACCTGCGTATAAGCATCGCGCGCGCCGATGAACTGCTTCCAGGTACCGACCGCCTGCTCGACCGGGACCAGTGCACGGCCCATGACGATGCTGGCCGCAAAAATGGTCGCGGGGGTGATGGCATGGTCGATGGCGAGCCAGGCGCCGGCACCGAGCATGAGGGATTGCAGCAACAGGCGGAAGAACCGGATCGACGAGGTCATCACCGCATTCTTGTCGCTGGCGACCGCCTGCTGCACCAGCATCGCGGAGCGCTGGCTCTGCCAGTTGCGTTCGACCGCCGGCTGCATGCCCATGGCGCGGATCACGTCGGCGTGGCGCAGAACGTTCTCGGTGAAGACGTAGGACTGGTTGCCGGATGCCTCGGCCTGCTTCATCGGATTGCGGGTCAGGACCTCGTTCACGCCTGCGAGCCCCAGCAGCAACAGCGCGCCGATGGTGGCGACGACGCCGAGCAGGGGATGGATGAAGAACAGCAGCAGCAGATAGATCGGAATCCAAGGCAGGTCGAACGCGAAATAAATGCCGGAGCCCGTCACGAAGGTGCGGAACTGGTCGAGATCGCGCAGCTGCTGGGCGCCACGCGAGGCGCCGCGCTCGGCCGATCGTACCACCAGCGCTTCGAACACGCGCGTCGACAGCTCCATGTCGAGCCGTATGCCGCAGCGGATCAGGATCCAGGCGCGCACGGCGTCGAGGCCTGCCATGGTCAGGAGCGCGATGGCGAGGATGAGGGTGAGCAGAACGAGCGTGGAGATGTTCTCGTTGAGCAGGACGCGGTTATAGACCTGCATCAGATAGAGCGGTGAAGAGAGGTAGAGCAGGTTGATCGCGCTCGAGAACAGTCCGGCCCAAAGAAAGTGCGGCCAGAGTTTCTTGAGCGCCTCGCGCACGTCATCGCCGCGACGATAGGGCTGCTCCGCCGCCTCGTCCGCGACCGTCAAGAGCGCTGCCGCCATCTGAATGTCCTTAAGGTGTCAAAAGAGTCTGCAGGGTCTGTGTCTGCGCCGGGGGCGCTGGCGGCTACGCATGGCGTGACGTGGGGCCGAGGCCCCACGTCACTATCGGTCATTGGGGAATTGCTATTCAGACCAGACCGTGGAGGAGGCCACCGACATCGAGATGGCCGACGTCCGCACTAAGGCCGACCGCGGTCGGCGCGGAGATCGATGCGTCGATGCCGCCGGTTCCCGCAAGCCCCGGCGCGGACACGTCGATGCTGGGGTTGGTCTCGATCAGTGCTCCCACATCGAGCGTGTGGGACAGATCGACCGAGCCGCTGGCGCCGGCCGTTGCACTTCCACCTGCATCGGCGACGCCTGACAGCGCACCCGTTGCTGTTCCAAGCAGGCTATCGACCGTGCCGAGCAGGTTTCCGAGAAGAGCCATGTGAACTCCTTTGAGGTTGGCAGTTGAGATCGCGACAGAAGAGTCGCTGACCATGAATCCTTCGCGCTGCCAAAGGTTGCGGACTCATATGCGGCCATTTGGTGCTGATTTGTTGGGTGAGGAACTTCGGCCCGGGAAGGGCAGCGAGATTCGCAGCGCGGATGAGCGAAGCGAAATCGGAAAACCTCGGACTGCACTCCGCGCCGCAACGGTCTCCTGCCCCGGACGCTGCGCAGCACGAAGTGATGCGCTGCAGAGCCGGGGGCCATGCATCAGCGAGTGCGCGGCCTGCTGGGTCCCGGCTCTGAGCTGCAACGCCAAGCGCGTTGCAGCGCGTCCGGGCCACGAGAGGGCGGTATGCCGCCACTCGACCCTCCGTCATTGCGAGCGCAGCGAAGCAATCCAGAAATGTATCCGCCGAAAAAGTCTGGAATGCTTCGCTGCGCTCGCAATGACGATGTTGAAGTGGTCGCGCGCCGCTTTGTGAGTTGTGTCCGCGCCGCGAGCCGCTACCATAGGCCCTTCCTGTGACACGCAGGAGTCAGCACAGCAAGCGGGGACAAACATGAGCGGACAGGACCACAAAGTCAAAGGATCGGACCTGTTTGTCGCGGCGCTGGAGAACGAGGGCGTCGACCGCATCTTCGGTGTACCCGGCGAGGAGAATCTCGATCTCGTCGAATCGCTCCGCACCTCCAGGATCGAGCTGGTCCTGACCCGCCACGAGCAGGCCGCCGCCTTCATGGCCGCCACGCATGGGCGGTTGACCGGCAAGCCCGGCGTATGTCTGTCGACACTTGGACCTGGCGCACTCAATCTGTCCACCGGCGCGGCCTATGCGCATCTCGGCGCGATGCCGATGATCCTGATCACCGGCCAGAAGCCGATCATGAGCAGCCGGCAGGCGCGTTTTCAGATCGTCGACGTGGTCGCGACCATGAAGCCGCTGACGAAGCTGTCACGGCAGATTGTCAGCGCCTCCAGCATCCCGACCGTGGTGCGCGACGCCTTTCGCGTCGCGATGGAAGAGCGGCCGGGGCCGGTGCATCTCGAATTGCCCGAGGATATCGCCAGCGATGAAGTGGCCGCCGCCCCGGTCATTCCGGTCCATCCGATCGAAATTCCGGTTGCCCATCGTGCCGCGCTCGACCGTGCCGCCGAGATGATCCTGGCTGCAAAGCGCCCATTGGTGATGATGGGCGCTGCGACCAGCCGGCCGCGGTCGACGCATGGCATCGCAAGCTTCGTGCGGCGGACCGGCATTCCCTTCTTCACCACGCAGATGGGCAAGGGCACCGTGCCCGGCGGCACCAATCTCTATATGGGGACCGCCGCGCTATCCGAACGCGACTACGTCCATGACGCGATCGATGCCGCCGACCTGATTGTCGCGATCGGCCACGACCCCGTCGAGAAGCCGCCTTTCATCATGGGGCCGGCGGGGCCGAAGGTGATTCACGTGAGCTACACGCCGGCGAGCGTCGAGCTGGTCTATTTTCCCGACGCCGAGGTCGTCGGCGACGTCGGCCCGAGCCTGGAGCTGCTCGCTGACCGACTCGAAGGCAAGCTGCCGCAGGCAGCGGCGCTCTTGCCGTTGCGCGAAGAGATCCTCAGTCACATCGCCGATCGCGCCACCGAGGCGCGCTGGCCGCCGACGCCGCAGCGGATCGTGCATGACATCCGCCAAGTGATCCCGGAGAACGGCATCGTCGCGCTCGACAACGGCATGTACAAGATCTGGTTCGCGCGGAATTACCGCACCCGTGTCGCCAACACGCTGCTGCTCGACAACGCGCTGGCGACGATGGGTGCCGGCCTGCCGTCGGCGATGATGGCCGCGATGCTCCATCCGGACCGCCGCGTGCTCGCGGTCGCCGGCGACGGCGGCTTCATGATGAATAGCCAGGAGATGGAGACTGCCGTCCGCCTCAAGCTCAATCTCGTCGTGCTGGTGCTCGAGGACAACGCCTATGGCATGATCCGCTGGAAGCAGGCGGTCGATCATTTTGCCGATTACGGCATGACCTTTGGAAATCCGGACTTCGTCGTCTATGCGAAGGCCTACGGCGCCAAGGGGCATCGCATCGCGAGCATCGACAGCTTCGGCCCGACGCTGGAGGCGGCCTTCCAGGAGGGCGGCGTGCACCTGGTCTCGATCCCGATCGATTATTCGGAGAACGTGCGGGTGCTGGTCGACGAGCTACGGGCGCATGAGAAATCGAAGGCGTGAGTCGATGCTCTCACCACCCTCGTCATTGCGAGCGCAGTGAAGCGATCCAGAATCTTTCCACGGTGACAGTCTGGATTGCTTCGCTGCGCTCGCAATGACGAGTTCGTGGTCGCAGCTCGTCCCAATAAATCAACTGCACTTGTGTCACGCTCCTTAATCGCCGACACTCGCAAATCACCAAACCAATGACAGGAATCAGGAAATGACTCGCGTTCGTTGTGTCACCGAGATGGGCATGGGCGTCGACGTCCACGGCAGGGACGCCACCAAGGCGGCGAAGCGGGCGGTGTCGGACGCGATCAGGCATTCGAGCCTCGGCTTTTTCCGGATGATCGGGAAGACCGCGAACGACATGTTCGTCGACGTCACGATCGGCGTGCCGAATCCGGAGGCCGTCGACAAGGAGGCGGTCGCCAAGGAGCTGCCTTACGGGACGGTGACCGTCACCGCGGTCAAGGGCGGGCTGGAGGTTCCCTCGGCCACGGAAGTGGCCAACGACCCCATCCTCATCGCCAATGCGGCGGTGATCGTCAGCTTCGAAAAGGACTAGGTCGGTGTCCGACAGCGATGTGGCGCTGCTGGATCGTCCGATCTGGAGCGCGCTGACAACGAGCCAAAAGCATCTGGCCGAGGGCGGCCCGCGCGCGCTGCGCTATCCCGTGGACATGACGCCGTTTGCCGACATGGTCGACATGTCCGACGCAAGCTTTGCCGCGCTCGGCGATCTCATGTCGGGATCGCAAGTCGCCGCTGTTCACGCCGGAGCCCGTCGACGTCCCCGCCGGCTTCAAAATCGTGCTCGCCGAGAGCGGCGAGCAGATGATCGGATCGCCGGCCGACAGTCCGCTTCGCGATGCCGAGATCGTCACACTGGGGACCACCGACGTGCCTGCCATGATGGCGCTGACCGAGCTGACCAAGCCCGGTCCATTCGCGCTGCGCACGCACGAACTCGGCACGTTCTTCGGCATCCGTGGCGGCGGCGAACTGATCGCGATGGCCGGCGAGCGGATGAAGCCGGGAAAATTCGTCGAGATGACGGCCGTCTGCGTGCATCCGGAATATCGCGGCCGTGGCTATGCGCAGGCGCTGCTCGCGGCGGTCGCGCGGCAGATCGAGGCGCGCGGCGAATTTCCGTTCCTGCACGTGTTTACCAAGAATACGTCTGCGATTGCGCTGTACGAGCGGCAGGGCATGCGGATTCGGCGTCGCCTGCACGTCACTGCGTTCATGAAGGAAGGATAGCGCTCGCGGGGGAGGTCTTTATTTCCTGCGAATTCCCGCTATATCCGACCCAACGATAGTTGGGGAAACACATGGACGCCAGGACACCTGATTTTTCCGCCGCGCGGACGGCAATGCAGCGTTATGTCGATCAGGAGATCATCCCGGGTGCATCCTGGGCCGTGCTGCGGGGCCGCGATGTCGTCGACCAGCAATGCGTCGGCTTTGCCGATCGCGAGGGCAGCACTGCGCTGCGGCCCGACCACATCTTCCGCGCCTTCTCCAACACCAAGATCTTCATCACCTGCGCCATCATGCTGCTGGTCGAGGAAGGCCGCGTCGGGCTCGATGATGCCGTCGAGAAATTCCTGCCGCAGCTCGGCCATCGCATGGTGTTGAAGCCGGGCGCTGCGAGCCTTGGCGATGTCGAGCCGGCGAGGAGCGCGATCACGATCCGCCAGCTGCTGACCCACACGTCCGGGCTCAGCTACGGCATCTTCGATCCCGGCACGGTGCTGTTCAAAGGCTACAACGAGGCGCGCGTGCTCAACCCGCTGACGCCGCTCGCCGACATGATCGACCGGCTTGCCGATCTGCCGTTGTCCTATCATCCCGGCACCGGCTGGGAATATTCGGTGGCGACCGACGTGCTCGGCCATGTCGTCGAGGTCGTCTCCGGCCAGCCGCTCGACGCCTTGCTCAAGGCCCGCATCTTCGATCCGCTCGGGATGATCGATACCGGCTTCCACGTGCCGGAAGCGCAGCAGGGCAGGCTGGTCGCACTCTATAGCGGCGCTGATGTGCTCGATCCGATGGAGCCTGGCCTCACGCGGGCCGATCATCTGCCTTATCCTCAGGCCTATCGGCGGCCGTTGCCGCGGTTGTCCGGCGGCGGCGGTCTGGTCTCGACCCTGGCCGACATGCTGGCGCTGGTGCGCGCGCTGCTGCCCGGTTCGGATGCGCTGCTGAAGCCGGAGACGCTGCGGCAGATGATGACGAACCAACTGCCCGCCGGCCAGACCATACGCTTCGCCAATCTCGGGCCGATCCCCGGCAAGGGCTTTGGCCTCGGCGGTGCCGTCACCTTCGCGCCGACGCCTTTCGATCCCCCGAATTCGATTGGTGAATTCCAGTGGGGCGGGCTTGCCGGCACACATTGGTGGATCTGCCCTGAGGCCAACACCGCCGGCGTGCTGATGACCCAGCGCTACATGGGCTTCTGGAATCCGTTCTTCTTCGAGTTCAAGCGCCTGGCTTATCAGGCGGCCGGAGGCTGACCGCGAAAAAATCTCCCGACACTGCGAATCCTTTTTGGGGATCGCGCCCTCTTGATGGTCGAGACGATCAGTCTCGGCCATGTCGGAGGATGTGATGGGATTCTACAGGAAAAACATCGGCGGCCCGCATCAGGCGGTGCGGATCGTCTTGGGTGTCGCAGTCGCGGTCGCAGCGTTCGTCTATCTAGTCGGCACCGCGGCGTGGCTGGTCGCGCTCGGCGGAGCGGGCTTAGCAGTGACCGGCCTCGTCGGCTATTGCCCGATGTGCGCGGTGGCCGGCATCGGCAAGGGAGGTGCATCGTGAGCGCGGCTGCGATCTCGCCAAATTTGTTCGAGGCCGCGCGGCTCGGAGACCCCCAGGCGATCGCGTCTCTGCTGGAGACGGCACAGCCCGACATCCGCCGCTATGCGCGGGCGACCTGCCGCAGCTCGGCGGATGCCGAGGATGCGACGCAGGAAGCGATGTGGATCCTGTTCCGGCATGTCGGGACGATCCGCTCGCTGCTGGCGTTTTCGGCCTGGCTGTTCAGTGTGGTCCGCCGCGAATGCCTGCGGCTCGCGCGCAAGGCAGGCCTTGCGCCGGCGATCGACGACGGCGAGGCGGAGGCGGCACTGCTGGCTCGCCCGGAAGCCGATCTGCGGCTCGATGTGGCCGCCGCCTTCGAGGCGCTGCCGCCGCACTATCGCGACGTCGCCCTGATGCGCGACGTCAAGGAGATGACCATCGACGAGATCGCCGTCGCGCTCGGGGCCTCCAGGCAGACCGTGAAGGCCCGTCTGCATCGCGCCCGCGCCCTGATGCGCGAATATCTGACGAGATGAGACACGGCGCAAAGCCTGTTCGCGCGTCACCGGACAAGACACAAAAATGCTGCGAGTGGGGGGCCTACCTCCCACTCGCTGTTTGCGTCAGTCCTTCCACGGATCGAACTCGCCTTCGCCGGCCATGGCGACGGCGAACGGCCGCAGCGTGTGCAGCACCCGCACGGTGCCGGCGTGCTGCGCCAGCACGTCCGGCAGGCGGCGATAGGCCATCGGGCTCTCGTCGAGGTCGGCACCAACGAGGGTGACGCCGCGCTCGCTCAGCCATCGGTCCATTTCCGCGCGCGAGAAGCGCCGCTTCGCCTCCCGTCGTCCGAACAGGCGGCCGGCGCCGTGCACGGTCGAGTACAGCGAAGCCTTGGCCTCCGGACTGTCGACGCCTTCGAGGATGACGGCATCGTCGCCCATCGAGCCGCCGACGAATCCCTTCTGGCCGGGAAACGCCGGCGTCGCGCCCTTGCGCACCACCCACAGATCCTTGCCCTCGTGGGTCTCACGCCAGGCGTAATTGTGGTGGTTGTGCACGCTCTCGATCACGCTGCCGCCGATGATCTGGCGGACCCGCTCGACGACCCACTCGCGACCCGCATAGGCGTAACGCCCGGCGAGATGCATCGCCGCGATGTAGCGGCGGCCGAGCTCGGACTCCTCGTCGATCACGGCGGGCGGGACGTTCATGCCATCCTTGCCGCCGGCGGCCTTGAGGTAGCGCGTCGCGGAGGTGTGTCCGAGGCCGCGGCTTCCGAAATGGACGCCGATCCAGACAAAGCCTTCCTCGTCGCGCATGAGGTCGACATAGTGGTTGCCCGATCCGACCGTGCCGAGCTGGCTCATCGCTTTCTGACGGTAGGCCTCCATGTCGCTCTCGCGCCAGGCATCGCCGTCGTCGAACAGCTCGTGCTCGGCCCGCTCGGCATTGGCGCGGCCGACACCGAACGAGATCGTCTTGGCGACGTCGCGGATGATCGTGGGCACGATGTTGGCGATGTCGTCGAAGCGCGTGTCGAGCTTTGCGGCCATGTTGCCGCAGCCGATGTCGAAGCCGACGCCGGAGATGCTGATCTGCTTCTCGTAGGCGATGACCCCGCCGACCGGCTGGGCATAGCCGAGATGGCCGTCGGCGCAGATCACGCCGGATACGACATTGCCGACCGCCATGCAGTTGCGCATCTGCGCCACGGTCGCCTCCTCATGCGGGCCGAAGATCTTCAGCGGCGCATTCCGGAAGCGCGCGTCCTGCGGACGCAGGTTCGCGATCTCGCTCGCGGCGGTGTTGGCTTCGCGGGCGAGATGCTCCTTGCGCGCGGCGTCCCGGTACGAGCACCAGGCCGGCTGGCCGCGTCCTTCGCCGACGCGCGAGTCGGGATCGATGCCGGCGGCGAGGCAGAGCTCGCGGGCGCGTTCCATGTAGGGATCGGATCGTCGCATGGTCTTGAGTCCTGCTTGGCCCCCGGGGCGCAGTCCCGCGTCCGGGGTCGTTGTCGTTGCGCATCAATTAAACGCCGTCTCCGACGCAGCGATCCACGCAACCGTGGCGCCTCAGAGAAGCCGTTGACGCGAGTCCAGGCGGTTTGGCACGCGCATCGTTTGCGCGAGCCCCGGGATCCGGGGTCTCCGGTTCCGGCCATTGCCGGGATGTCTGAATGGGCCGCGCGGCGGGCAACAAAAAACCCTCCGGAGCGGCAGGCTCGGGAGGGTCCGTGAGAAGCGGACTGTCGATCTTGCGGTCAGGCAAGATCGCTCCCATGAGCCGGGCATGCGCAATCGATTGGCCGCAGGCCATTCGACAGTCGCGCAAATCTTTCGTAGCTGTGCTTCATCACTGGGTTCACTGTTTTCGCGAACGGAAGTGATCGCGAGGGCGCGGGACATACGCCCGCAACTTGCGGGCGTCAAGCGGCGCGCGTGAGAAATTGGAAATGACGGACGCACGACGTGCCAACCTATCTCGGCCTTGATGGATTTCGCTTCGGCTGGGTCGCGGCCTGGATCGATGAGCGCGGCGATCACGGCTTCGATTATTCACCGGGCCTGACGCGCCTGCTCGTGATGCCGCATGCGCGCGCAATGATCGACATGCCGATCGGTTTGAATCCGAGCGGCTATCGCGCTTGCGATCTGCGTGCACGCGAATTGATCGGGCCTGCCGTATTTCTCGGCGCGCGCCGCGACCTCTGGACGTTTCCGGATATGGCTGCGGCCAATCGCCATTATTGGGCGCGCGAGGGCGAGGGCAGGGGCATATCCGCGCAGCTCTGGAACATCAGGGACAAGCTCAAGGAGGTCGACGATGCCATGACGCAGGCGCGGCAAGCCAGCATCGGCGAAGCCCATCCGGAATTGATTTTCTGGAATCTGGCAGGACAAGTCCATCTTGCGAAGAAGACATCGGCGCAAGGCCGCGAACAGCGCATCGCGCTCCTGGAGCGGCGCGGATTCACGCGCCTGCCGAAATGGCTGGCGCTTCGCTACCGCACCGGTATCGGCCGCGATGATCTCATCGATGCCTGCGCCTGCGCGGTCGCGGCGCGCGATAGCACGCAACGTGTCGGCGACGACGAGATCGACACGCGGGGGCTGAGAATGGAGATCAACTATTGAGGCCTCCGTGGCCCTCGCGATCGCTTCCGTCTCCCGCGTGGCAGCGACGGGCATGGCTCTGCTTCACATCAATGCCATCGTCGTCCAGTCTTGCTGCTCTCTCCTCGTACTCCTCGGCCATTGACTGCAACCGCCGCGCGGCCGCGTGATGCGCGAGTTCGCCGGCGACACGGCGACACCGCTCAGCATGGTCGAGCAGGGCGCGCTTCTCGATGCTCATCCGGCGATAACGCTTGGAAGGCTCAATGGTCCCTGCGCGGGCGGCTGGAACAGTGCGATACCCTTGTCTCGGAGAGTGGGAAACTGCGGCAATATTTTCAAGTGGGCGAGGAACATGGTCCTTGAACGGTCGTTGGCCAATGACTGTTGAGGGACAAAACACCATGTACGACGTCTGCCAATTGGCGACCGCGATGCTGGCGATTGCCTTTACGGCTCTGCTGTTGATCACGGGTCAACGGTTCATCGAGTACCGACTGCAACATGACGCAAGGACTCCGATCGTGGCGATGGCAACGCTGCCGCCATAAGCGAGGGCTCGCAGGGACGAATAGTGACTTGCGCCGCACGGCGTCCTGCCTAGATTGAGCACGCCTCAGTCCTTGCATCAAAGGTCGCGATGTCAGCTCTATCTGCTTTTCCCATCACCAAACGTTGGCCGGCGAAACATCCCGAACTGCTTCAGCTCTATTCGCTGCCGACGCCGAACGGCGTCAAGGTCTCGATCATGCTGGAGGAGATCGGATTGCCTTACGAAGTCCATCTCGTCGATTTCGGCAAGGACGACCAGAAGACGACCGAATTCCTCTCGCTCAATCCGAACGGCAAGATCCCGGCGATCCTCGATCCCAACGGCCCCGGCGGCAGGCCGCTGCCGCTGTTCGAATCCGGGGCGATCCTGCAATACCTCGCCGAGAAGACCGGCAAGCTTCTGCCGGAGGACGCCGCACGCCGCTACCAGGCCATCCAGTGGGTGCATTTCCAGATGGGCGGCATCGGGCCGATGTTCGGCCAGGTCGGCTTCTTCCACAAATTCGCCGGCAGGGAGTTTGAGGACAAGCGGCCGCTCGAACGCTACGTGGACGAGTCCAAGCGCCTGCTCGGCGTGATGGAGGCGCATCTCGCCGGTCGGCAATGGTTCATGGATGACGACTACACCATTGCCGACATCTCCATGCTCGGCTGGGTGCGCAATCTCATCGGCTTCTACGGCGCCGGCGATCTCGTCGCATTCAGCCAGTTCAAGTCGGTCGGTGCTTGGCTCGAACGGGGCCTTGCGCGTCCGGCGGTGCAGCGGGGGCTGAACATTCCGAAGCGGCCGTGAGGCTAGAACAGAGCCTTGTAGCTCATGTAGAGCGCCATCAATGCGACGAAGCCGATCATCATCCGGCGCAGCATCGATTTGCTGACGCCATTGGCCGCGCGTGCGCCGAGATCGGTGCCGATCCAAAGTCCGGCCAAAATACCGATGATGGCGGGCCAGCCGACCATCAAGCCCTTGCTCCAGTAGATCCAGGCCGGAGAGACGGTGGTCGGGATGACCGAGAAGCTGAGGCTGATGAGTTGCGCCTGATGTTGCGGGAGGCGAAGACCCGCGGCGAGGCCGACGGTGATCGCGAGGCCACCGCCGATGCCCATGAAGCCGGACGAAAATCCGGCAAGCATGCCGATCAGGAGCAGGGGTAGCCAGGGCAGATCATTGCGGTCGCCGGCCTCATTGCTCCCGTCCTTACGCTCGCGGCGCAGGATCAGCAGAGCGATCAGCGCGACGAGGTAGACGACGTAAGTCCATTGTAGGACCGAGTCGGAGACCGCGGCCGCGGCGTAACCGCCGCCGGCGCCACCGATCAGGAATCCGAGGCCGATCCAGCCGATCCATGGCAACCGGCTGCGCTTGCCGCTCTGCCAGTAGCGGCGCACGCCCGCAAGGCCCGTCGGAGGCACCTGCGCGATCAGCGATGTGCCCTGCGCGACGTGCTGCTCGGCGCCGAGCAGCAGGACGGAGAAGATCACGAGGCCGCCACCCGGGCTCACGCCCATGAAGCCCGATGTCAGCCCGCCCACGAGGCCGACACCGGCGCCAGCGAGGAGGTCGTGAATCCAGGACATCGCTCACGCCCTGGTTCGTCGCTTCATGTCAGACTTGGTGGCGCGAAAGCCCTCGATCACACCGGCCACGGCTGCCATGCAGGCCTCGACGTCAACATCCTCGCCCCAGCACTTTTGCAGCACAAATCCCTGGAAGATCGCGATCAGCACGCGCGCGATCGCGTCCGCACTGACGTCGCGCTTGATGAGGCCGGCATGCTGGCCACGCTCGATGAGCGCGACGATCAGCGCGCGAGGCATGTCGATGCCCTCGACGACGCTGGTACGGACGCGGCGGTTACGCAGGGCTTCGGCCCAGCCATGGATGCCGACGCGACGCCGCGCTTCGCCGGCGGGATCGGTGAGCCATTGCGCATAGACGCGGACCAGCGCGTGAAGTCCTTCGATCGGATCGCCCGATCCTTGCGCGACCGAGTTGAGCACGGCTTCGCGGCGGTGCCGGTCATCGGCGAGCGCTTCGATCAGATCGTCCTTGCTCTGGAAGTAGAGATAGACCGCGCCATGGCTCAGTCCGGATCGCTTGACGATGTCGGCCATGCCGGTCTGGTGAAAACCGTCTTCAGCGAAGCAGGCGAGGGCAGCTTCGAGGATCTGCTGGCGCCGGCCTTCGCGTTGCTTGTCGCTGATCTTGGGCATTTGATGGTCCTCAAATAACTGACCGATCGATCCTTTTAGCCATCGGTAGGGCAGAGCCTGTCCTAAGCCGATAAAAATAAAAAATGACTAATCAGTCATTTTTATTGCCAAAAGGAATTTCGGTCAAGTCCGGACCTCCCGATGCCGTGAAAAAAACGGATTGAGCCGTTGCGGGACGCCGATAGAGGCGGCGGCCCGGCTCTCGATCGTGTGCCGCTAGAACAGCCGTCCGCCGTTCGGCACGGGCTTGCTTGGCTGCACCAGCACGACCTTGCCGGCAGCATCGGGGAAACCGAGCGTCAGCACCTCGGATACGACCGGGCCGATCTGGCGCGGCGGGAAATTGACGACGGCCGCGATCTGCAGCCCGACCAGCGACTCGAGCGGATGATTTTCGGTGATCTGTGCCGAGCTCTTGCGGACGCCGATCGCAGGACCGAAGTCGATCCATAGCCGCCAGGCTGGCTTGCGCGCCTCCGGGAACGGCTTGGCATCGACGATGGTGCCGACGCGGATATCGACCGCGAGGAAGCTGTTGAAGTCGATGGTCGGCGAGGCGGCGGCCGCGGGATCGTGGGTGACGTGCATGGTGTATCCGATCGGGGAATGGCGTCGTTCGGAATATTGTCGCGCGAACCGGAGTTTCGTACAACGCGGCGGTCACGATACGACGCATGCGCGAGGAACGACTTGCCCAACATCATCTACGGTATCAAGAACTGCGACACCATGAAAAAGGCGCGCACTTGGCTCGACAGCCATGGCGTGCCTTACGCGTTTCACGACTACAAGACGGCGGGAGTCGAGAAGGACAAGCTCAAGCAGTGGAGCGACAAGGTCGGCTGGGAGATGTTGCTCAATCGCGCCGGCACGACCTTCAAGAAGCTCTCCGATTCCGACAAGGAAGGCCTTGGTGAGAAGAAGGCGCTGGCGTTGATGCTAGCGCAACCATCGATGATCAAGCGGCCGGTGCTGGAAATCGGCGGCAAGCTGCTGGTCGGCTTCAAGCCGGAGATCTATGCAAAGGAAGTCGGGGCCAAGAACGTTGGAGCCAAGGCGCGCTAATTCAGCTCGATGATCTCGGCGGTGACGCTTGGGCTGGATTGGTCGGCGAGCTCGACCACATCGGCCGCTGCGATGCGGCCGGGCGCGCGATGAAAGAGGTCGCGGTCAATTACGGCGCGCAGCCTCGGACGCGGCGGCGCGTCATTTCCGCGCATCAGATTCTTGATCTCGAAGCCGCCGTCCTCGCAGAAGGTCTTCACCGACGCGATGACGTGGCTGACCTTGTCCTCGGTCAGGAACGGCAGCAGCAGCCGTTCATAGGCGACGATGCGACCGTAGATGTCATCGATGTCGGCAACGCTATAGATCGGAAGCCCGCGCGCGACGCATTCGTGATAGATCGGCATCACGAAGGGCGCGAGCCGCGGTCCGACATAGTCGTGCAGCAGGGTGCCCTTGCCGGTATTTCCATAAGCGCGCGAGATGCGCGTGCCTTCGCTCTGGATGGTCAGGTGCGGCGTCGGCGTCGACTTGTCCACCGTGTAATAGATGAGATCGGGCAGCTCTTCCTCGAGTCGCGCAGGCTGGTACTCCCAGATCGCCGGTGCGACCTGCTGGCGCGCATAAAGTCGCAGCCATGTGTTCAGGAGATCACGCTGCCTGATCGACTTGACGACGGAGGGCGCGGCGCTTGCGAAATCCAAAACAATATTCCCGGCATGTCAAAACCCGCACATGATCCTCGCCGCGGGAAAATTTTCTATGAAGGCTGGCGCGGGAGACGAAAGACCGTTAACGACGGCTTGATGACCGGTGCTTCGCGAACCGGGAGGCCGGGCAGGCACGACATCAAAACATCTCCGACTAAGGGAGCATTTGTATCCCAGCCGGAGGCCTGATCTGCTCAGCTTTCCGCCTTGCCTAACCCCCGTCACCTCCGGCATATTCCGCGCCCGGAGGCGGCGTTCCGGATGGGCTGCAAGGCCTCCGGAAAGCCGAAGTCAACAAGGACAGCCACGCGCGGCCAGCGCGTCGCGCGGGGAGGGGGAAATCTGTTTGGCCGATGAGTTCATTCTCGAAACGGAAGGCTTGACCAAGGAGTTCGCGGGCTTCTTCGCCGTCCGCGACGTTGCGCTCAAGGTTCGCCGTGGGAGCATTCATGCGTTGATCGGGCCGAACGGCGCCGGCAAGACGACGTGCTTCAATCTTTTGACCAAGTTCCTAAAACCGTCTGCCGGAAAGATCCTGTACAAGGGGCAGGACATCACTGCGATGGCGCCGGCGGATGTGGCCCGTATGGGCCTGGTTCGCTCCTTCCAGATTTCGGCCGTGTTTCCGCATCTCACGGCGCTGGAGAACGTCCGCGTCGCACTTCAGCGCCAGCACGGCTCTTCGTTCGACTTCTGGCGTTCCAAGTCCGTGCTCAACCGCTTCAACGATCGCGCGCGCGAGCTGTTGAACGATGTCGGCCTCAGCGAGTTTGCCAATACGCCCGCGGTCGAGATGCCCTACGGGCGCAAGCGCGCACTGGAGATCGCAACCACGCTCGCGCTCGACCCCGAGATGATGCTGCTGGACGAGCCAATGGCCGGCATGGGTCACGAGGACATCGACAAGATAGCGGCGCTGATCAAGCGCATCTCCGCGAAATATACCATTCTGATGGTCGAGCATAATTTGAGCGTCGTGGCCAATCTCTCCGACATCATCACCGTGCTGACGCGCGGGCAGGTGCTGGCGCAAGGCCATTACTCCGAGCTCACCAAGGACGAACGCGTCAAGGAAGCCTATCTGGGAGCCGGTCATGCCTGACACTGCGATCGCCCAGGCTCCCGCAAAGGCTGCGACCGGCGGAAACATCCTTCAAGTCCGCAACCTCGAAGCCTGGTACGGCGAGTCCCACATCCTCCACGGGATCAACTTCGACGTGAATGCGGGCGAGGTCGTCACCCTGCTCGGGCGCAACGGCGCCGGCAAGACGACCACGTTGAAGTCGATCATGGGCATCATCGGCAAGCGCTCGGGCTCGGTGAAATTCAACAACCAGGACATCATCCGCGCGACCTCCGACAAGATCGCGCGCATGGGCATCGCGTTCTGCCCCGAGGAGCGGGGGATATTCTCCAGCCTCGACGTGCGGGAGAATCTGATGCTGCCGCCGGTCGTCCGCGAAGGCGGGCTGCCGCTCGATCAGATCTTCGACCTGTTCCCGAACCTGAAGGAGCGGCTCAACAGCCAGGGCACCAAGCTGTCGGGCGGCGAGCAGCAGATGCTCGCGATCGCGCGCATCCTGCGCACCGGCGCGAGCTTCCTGATGCTGGACGAGCCGACCGAGGGCCTTGCGCCCGTCATCATCCAGCAGATCGGCCACACCATTGCACGGCTCAAGAAGGAGGGTTTCACGATCCTCCTGGTCGAGCAGAACTTCCGCTTCGCATCCACCGTCGCCGACCGCTACTACGTGGTCGAGCACGGCAAGATCATTGACGGTTTTTCCAACGCCGAGCTTGCCGCGAACATGGACAAGCTCCACACCTATCTCGGCGTCTAGAACTGCCAAACAAGTTAGAACCAACGAGAATATTTAGAGAGGGAAGCCGCATGAACACCCGGTCGATCGCTTCATTTCTGCTCGGCACCGCGCTGGCGCTTGCCGCGACAAGCGGCGCGATGGCGCAGGACAAGACCATCAAGATCGGCGTGCTCACCGACAACTCCGGGCTCTACGCCGACCTTGGAGGTCCCGGCTCGACGCTGGCCGCGCAGATGGCGATCGAGGATTCCGGGCTTGCAGCCAAGGGTTGGAAGGTCGATCTCATCTCCGCCGACCATCAGAACAAGCCCGATATCGGCACCGCGATCGCGCGGCAGTGGATCGATGTCGAGAAGGTCGACGTCTTCATGGACGTGCTGAACTCCGGCGTGGCGCTGGCGGTGAACAATGTCGTCAGGGAAAAGAATTCGATTCTGATCGACACGGGTGCGGCGACGTCCGATCTGACCAACGCGCAGTGCTCGCCGAACACCATCCACTGGGTCTACGACACCTACATGCTGGCCAACAGCACGGGACAGGCGCTGGTGAAGGCCGGCGGCGACACCTGGTACTTTCTGACCGCCGACTACGCCTTTGGTCACGCGCTCGAGCGCGACACCGCCGCAGTCGTGGTCAAATCAGGCGGCAAGGTGATTGGCAGCGTGAAGCATCCGCTCAACACCGCTGACTTCTCCTCGTTCCTCCTGCAGGCGCAGGCGTCGAAAGCCAAGATCATCGGCATGGCGAACGCCGGTGGCGACACCACCAACACGATCAAGCAGGCGGCGGAATTCGGCATCGTCGCAGGCGGCCAGAAGCTCGCCGGGCTTCTGCTGTTCATCACCGACGTCCATGCGCTCGGATTGAAAGTGGCGCAGGGGCTGAACTTCACCGAAACCTTCTATTGGGATTTGAACGACGGCACCCGGGCCTTCTCCAAGCGTTTCTCCGAAAAGATGAAGAACAAGGCGATGCCTTCGATGGTGCAGGCTGGCGTCTATTCGGGCCTGATCCATTATTTCAAGACGCTGGAAGCGTTGGGTGGCAATCCGCACGATGGCGCCAAGGTGGTCGCCAAGATGAAGGAAATGCCGACGGACGATCCACTGTTCGGCAAGGGCACGATCCGCGCGGACGGCCGCAAGCTCCATCCCGCCTATCTGTTCGAGGTCAAGAAGCCCGAGGAATCCAAGGGGCCGTGGGACTACTACAAGCTGATCGGCACGACGGCGGCAGACCAGGCCTTCAGGCCGCTCTCGGAAAGCGCCTGTCCGCTGGTGAAGAAGTAGTACCGACAGCGTTCGCTGGCGGGCACCGTCGTCAACAAAACGGGACTGGGTACGAGATCGATCGATGCAGGCTCTATACGCTCAGCTACTGGTGGGACTGATCAACGGCTCGTTCTACGCGCTGCTCAGTCTCGGGCTTGCCGTGATCTTCGGCATGCTCAACATCATCAATTTCGCCCATGGCGCCCTCTACATGATGGGCGCGTTCGTCGCCTATTTCCTGTTGAACCTCGGCGGCATCAACTATTGGTGGGCGTTGCTGCTGGCGCCCATCATCGTCGGCATCTTCGGCATGATCCTGGAGCGGACCATGCTGCAATGGCTGACCGGGCTCGATCATCTCTACGGCCTGCTCCTGACCTTCGGCATCGCGCTGATCGTGCAGGGCGTGTTCCAGAACTACTTTGGCTCCTCCGGTCTGCCTTATGCCATTCCGGACCAGCTCAGGGGCGGCATGAATCTCGGCTTCATGTTCTTACCTGTCTATCGCGGCTGGGTCGTCGTGTTCTCGCTGGCGGTGTGCCTTGCGACCTGGTTCCTGATCGAGAAGACCCAGCTCGGCGCTTACCTGCGCGCCGCCACTGAAAACCCGACGCTGGTGCGCGCCTTCGGCATCAACGTACCGCGCATGATCACGCTGACTTACGGTCTCGGTGTCGGCCTTGCCGCGCTCGCCGGCGTGCTTTCGGCGCCGATCAACCAGGTGCGGCCGCTGATGGGTGCCGACCTCATCATCGTCGTGTTCGCGGTGGTCGTGATCGGCGGCATGGGATCGATCATGGGCTCCATCATCACCGGCTTTGCGCTCGGCGTGATCGAGGGCCTGACCAAGTATTTCTACCCCGAAGCCTCCAACACCGTCGTGTTCGTGCTGATGGTGCTGGTGCTCTTGGTGAAGCCAACGGGATTGACGGGAAGGGCAGCCTGACATGACGACCCTGACGGACGACACGCTGCCTACAACCCCTCGCGCCATGCGCGACGAGATGCTCGTCTTCGTGGTGATGGCCCTGCTGTTGGCGGCGGTGCCGTTCACGGGAGTCTATCCGTTCTTCGTGATGCAGGCGCTGTGCTTTGCGCTGCTCGCCTGCGCCTTCAATCTGCTGGTCGGCTATGGCGGGCTGCTGTCGTTCGGCCACGCCATGTTCCTGGGAACCGCGGGCTATTGCAGTGCGCATGCGCTGAAGGTCTGGGCGCTGCCGCCCGAGCTCGGCATCCTCGTCGGCGTCGCCGCGGCGTTCGTGCTGTCGATCGTGACTGGCTACATCTCGATCCGCCGCCAGGGCATCTATTTCTCGATGATCACGCTGGCGCTGTCGCAGCTCCTGTACTTCATCTACCTCCAGGCGCCGTTCACCCACGGCGAGGACGGCATCCAGGGCATCCCGCAAGGGCACATGTTCGGCGTGTTCGATCTGTCCAAGCCGACGGTGCTTTATTACGTCGTGCTGGTCGGCTTCCTCGCCGGCTTCCTCTTGATCTTCCGCATCATCAACTCGCCGTTCGGCGAGGTGTTGAAGTCGATCCGCGAGAACGAGCAGCGGGCGATCTCGCTCGGCTACCGAACCGACCAATACAAGTTCCTGGCCTTCATCCTGTCGGGCACGCTGGCCGGCTTTGCCGGGGCGCTGAAAGTGTTCGTGGCGCAGAACGCCTCGCTCACCGACGTGCACTGGTCGATGTCGGGCGAAGTCGTGCTGATGACGCTGGTCGGCGGTCTCGGAACCATTTTCGGTCCCGTGATCGGCGCTTTCGTGATCATCGCCATGCAGCAATATCTGGCGGGCTTCGGCCAGTGGGTGACGGTGATCCAGGGTGGAATCTTCGTGATCTGCGTGCTCACCTTCCGCCGCGGCGTCATCGGTGAAATCGCGCATTACTTCCGGCGATCGCTCTAAGCGGCTGATTTTAAATAGGTTTGTCGGTCGCCTGAAAGCGGTGGATGACCCGGCTCCGCGGGCGCGAGATGACACGCGCGTGGATCGAAAATGGTCTATGACAGTTTCATGACGGCCCTTCCGGGCCGGGCCATTTCCAACCGGTAGCCTGTCCCTATGATGCGATGGTTTCGTGCTTTCCTGCCCAAGGAAGAACGGTTCTTCGACCTGTTCGACCGTCATGCCCAGACCGTGATCCAGGGCTCGATCGCGCTCCAGGGCATGCTCAACGGGGGCGAGGAGACGCCGGTCTATTGCCAGCGCGTCAATCAGTTCGAGAACGACGCCGACAACATCACCCGCGAGGTGCTGACGGCAGTGCGCCGCACCTTCATCACCCCGTTCGACCGCGGCGACATCAAGAACCTGATCACCTCGATGGACGACGCCATCGACCAGATGCAGCAGACGGCGAAGGCCGTCATGCTGTTCGAGGTCCGCGCCTTCGAGCCGCCGATGCGCGAGATCGGCGGGCTTCTGATCGAATGCGCCAATCTGGTGGGACGCGCGCTGCCGCTGATGCAGTCGATCGGCCCGAACGTCGCCATGCTGAGCGCGATCACGGAGGAGCTGGGCAAGCTGGAGGGCCGCGTCGACGACCTCCACGACATCGGCCTGAAGGAGCTGTTCCTCAAGCATCGCAACGGCAACGCGATGGACTTCATCGTCGGTGTCGAGATCTACGACCATCTCGAAAAGGTTGCCGACCGCTTTGATGACGTCGCCAACGAGATCAACAGCATCGTCATCGAGCAAGTGTAGCGCATGATGCGGAAAAGTGTGCAGCGGTTTTCCGCTCAAATCATGCGTAAGCTTTAAGGCAGGGGCCGCGCCGTGGATGCTGCGTTGGGTTTTCCCGTCCTGGTCGGCTTGATCGCCGTCGCGCTGCTGTTCGATTTCCTGAACGGCCTGCATGACGCCGCCAATTCGATCGCGACCATCGTCTCGACCCGCGTGCTGCGGCCCCAATTCGCGGTGTTCTGGGCCGCATTCTTCAATTTCGTCGCCTTCATGGTGTTCGGGCTGCACGTCGCCCAGACCATCGGCACCGGCATCATCGATCCCTCGATCGTCGACGCCCAGGTGATCTTCGCGGCCTTGGTCGGGGCCATCGTCTGGAACATCGTGACCTGGGCGCTCGGCATCCCGTCCTCGTCGTCGCATGCGCTGATCGGCGGCCTCGTCGGTGGCGGCATGGCCAAGGCGGGCATTTCGGCGGCGGTGTGGAGCGGGTTGTCCAAGACGGTGCTGGCGATCGTGCTGTCGCCGCTGGTCGGCTTCCTGCTCGCGATGATGCTGGTGGCGATCGTGTCCTGGGCCTCGGTGCGCTCGACACCGTTCGCGGTCGACCGCGCCTTCCGTATCCTGCAATTCGCCTCCGCCTCGCTCTATTCGCTCGGCCATGGCGGCAATGATGCGCAGAAGACCATGGGTATCATCGCGGTGCTGCTCTATTCGCAGGGCCATCTCGGCAGCGAATTCTCCGTACCGTTCTGGGTGGTGCTGTCCTGCCAGGCCGCGATGGCACTGGGCACGCTGATGGGTGGCTGGCGCATCGTCCGCACCATGGGCCTGCGCATCACCAAATTGACTCCGATGCAGGGCTTTTGCGCCGAGACCGGCGGCGCTGCGACCCTGTTCATGGCGACCTTCCTCGGCGTTCCCGTCTCGACCACCCACACCATCACCGGCGCCATCGTCGGCGTCGGCGCAGCCCGCCGTGTCTCGGCGGTGCGCTGGAATGTCGCGAGCTCGATCGTCTATGCCTGGGTGATCACGATCCCGGCCGCGGCCCTCGTGGCCGCGCTGAGCTGGTGGGCGGTCCAGATGGTCAAGTAACGAGCTTCAATCCGATAATTCCGGCGATGATCAAGGCGATGCTGGCGAGCCGGAAAGCGGTCGCGGGCTCACCGAACAGGATGATGCCCAGCGTCGCGGTGCCGATCGCGCCGATTCCGGTCCAGACTGCGTAGGCGGTTCCGACGGGCAGTGATTTGAGAGCAACCCCGAGCAGGATGATGCTGCC
This sequence comes from Bradyrhizobium zhanjiangense, assembly GCF_004114935.1. Taxonomy (NCBI): domain Bacteria; kingdom Pseudomonadati; phylum Pseudomonadota; class Alphaproteobacteria; order Hyphomicrobiales; family Nitrobacteraceae; genus Bradyrhizobium; species Bradyrhizobium zhanjiangense. The sequence continues at coordinate 5,717,087 of NZ_CP022221.1, read as the reverse complement.
GGCCATGGCCGCGAGCGTGACGACGGACGGAACAAACTTGCTGAAGCCCTCGGTATATTTCAGGCCGATCGCCCAGGTGATCTCGAGAAGACCGGCGACGAACAAGATGCTCCAGGCCATGACGACCCTCCGTGCAAGGCAGGGTCGTCCCCGCAAGGCAATGACCTATGAAAGGGAGGGTCGTCCCTCCCAAACGGCGATATGGGGCTGGCCGGAAGGCTCCGCAATCACCAAATGAGGCTTGATCAGGCTCATTTTCCCTGCCAAACGCTCCCGCCATGTCCGACATCGCCACCACCGCAGCCGAATCGCCGGCCCGTTCCCCGCTTGCCGCTGAAGTGTCGCGGCGGCGGACCTTTGCGATCATCTCCCACCCCGACGCCGGCAAGACCACGCTGACCGAGAAGCTGCTGCTGTTCGGCGGCGCCATTAACCTCGCCGGCCAGGTCAAGGCCAAGGGCGAGCGGCGCAACACACGATCGGACTGGATGAAGATCGAGCGCGAGCGCGGCATCTCGGTCGTGACCTCGGTGATGACCTTCGAGTTCGAAGGCCTCGTCTTCAACCTGCTGGACACGCCGGGCCACGAGGACTTTTCGGAAGACACCTACCGCACGCTGACGGCGGTCGATTCCGCCGTGATGGTGATCGACGCCGCCAAGGGCATCGAGGCGCGGACCCGGAAGCTGTTCGAGGTGTGTCGTCTTCGGGATATCCCGATCATCACCTTCATCAACAAGATGGACCGCGAGAGCCGCGACGTCTTCGAGCTGCTCGACGAGATCGAGAAGACGCTGGCGCTCGACACCACGCCGATGACCTGGCCGGTCGGCCGCGGCCGCGACTTCCTCGGCACCTATGACGTCGTCAATGGCGGCGTGCGTCTGCTCGAAGGCGGCGGCGCCAAGACCGGCGCGGCGCAGCAGATCGAGATCGCCGAGCTCGCCAAGCTCAATGCGAATCTCGACGTATCAGTGGTGAAGGACGAGCTCGAGCTCGTCACCGAAGCGTCAAAACCGTTCGAGCTCGAAGCATTCCGCGAGGGTCATCTGACCCCGGTCTATTTCGGCAGCGCGCTGCGCAATTTCGGCGTCGGCGACCTGCTGGAAGGCCTCGGCAAGTTCGCGCCCGAGCCGCGCGCGCAGGACAGCGACCAGCGCAAGGTCGAGGCCACCGATCCGCGCATGAGCGCCTTCGTGTTCAAGATCCAGGCCAACATGGATCCGAACCATCGCGACCGCATCGCGTTTGCGCGGCTCTGCTCGGGCAAGCTCAGCCGCGGCATGAAGGCGAAGCTCGTGCGCACCGGCAAGAGCATGCCGCTGTCGAGCCCGCAATTCTTCTTCGCTCAGGATCGTTCGGTCGCGGATGAGGCCTTTGCCGGCGACGTAGTCGGCATTCCCAATCACGGCACGCTGCGCATCGGCGACACGCTGACCGAGGGCGAGGATTTCAACTTCGTCGGCGTGCCGAGCTTTGCGCCGGAAATCGTCCGCCGCGTTCGTCTCACCGACGCGATGAAGGCGAAGAAGCTGAAAGAAGCGCTCCAGCAGATGTCGGAGGAGGGCGTGGTGCAGGTGTTCCGTCCGCGCGACGGTGCGCCCGCGCTGGTCGGCGTCGTCGGCGCGCTCCAGCTCGACGTGCTGAAGGCCCGGCTCGAGGCGGAATATTCGCTACCGGTCGAGTTCGAGGTGAGCGAGTTCCAGCTCGCGCGCTGGGTCTCCTCGGAGGATCGCAAGAAGCTCGACACCTTCATCGCCGCCAACACCTCGAGCATCGCCGACGATGTCGACGGCGATCCCGTGTATCTGGCGCGAAACGAGTTCTATCTCGGCTACACCAGGGAACGCGCCGAGGGCATCGAGTTCACCAACGTCAAGGACGTTAAGAAGAAGGGGTAGGGCGGCCGCGCGCCCGGCTGCCGCAGCCACACCCTCCACTGTCATGCCCCGGCTTGACCGGGGCATCCAGTACGCCGCAGCCTCTCGGCTCAATCACAATCGTCTCGGAGTACTGGGTCGCCCGGTCAAGCCGGGCGACGACACCGCGCTTGAACGCGCGCATGTGAACACAAGGTAGGCTTGAAGCCGCTCCAAAATCTCCCAACATGATTGCGGTCGCTCATCGCGGTGCTTCTCAATGCTGCGCGCAATCTTGGTTCTGTTGCTGACCTTCTTGGCCGTGGGCGCCGCCGACGCGCGGCCCCGCCAGATCAACCCCATTCCGTTCTCGCACGAGCCGTGCAGCGTGCTCGACGGCCCGCCCTGTACGCCGTCCTATTGCAGCCCGCTCGAGCCCGGCCCCTGCATTCCCGAAATCGATTACCCCTACGGCCAGAACCTCCAGCTCACGATCGAGAGCGTGCCGTCCGAGCCGGACCGCGCCAAATACCGGAAACCCGATCACGATCTCGATACGATCGGCGATCTCTTTGCCGAGCTGCGCAGCTGCTGGTCGCCCCCCTCGGACAACGCGCGCACCGGCATGCAGATGTCGGTGCGCTTCAGCTTCAACAAGGCGGGTGGCCTGATCGGTCCGCCTCGCCTCACATACGCGACCGCGGGCGTGCCGGCCGATACCCGCACGACCTATCTGAACGCCATCAATGCATCGCTGAAGGCCTGCCTGCCGCTGAAATTCACTGGCGGACTCGGCGGCGCGCTGGCCGGACGGCCAATCGCGATCCGGTACGTCGACAATCGGCAGATCGGTAAGTAGGGCATAAGTTGCGAGCAGCGGCCAATCGATGATACCTCAGAGGCGGGGGCTGCTTTAGGGGAGGATGTCGTGGGTCTTGTGGTCATGATCCTGGGGCTGGTGCTGTTTTTTGCCGCCCATATTTTCACGACGAAACGAAAGGCACGCGCAGAGGCGATCGCACGACTAGGTGAGGGGACCTACAAGATCCTCTATTCGCTGGTTTCGCTCGCGGGGCTCGTGCTGATCATCTGGGGCTTTGCCCATTACCGCAGTTCCGGCTGGATCGACGTCTGGTATCCGCCGAAGGCGCTGAAGCACATCACGCTCGCCTTGATGCTGCCCGCCGTCATCCTGGTGGTCGCCTCGTACCTGCGCGGCCGCATCTATGCGACACTGAAGCATCCGATGCTGGCCGGCATCAAACTGTGGGCAGCCTCGCATTTGCTCGCCAATGGCGACCTCGGCTCCATCATCCTGTTCGGCTCGTTCCTGGGTTGGGCGGTGTATGATCGCATCACGCTGAAGCATCGCACCGATGCCGGCGGCCCGCCGATCCCGGTCGGCGGCGTCACCAACGATTTGATCGCGATCGCAGTCGGTGTTGTCGCTTATCTTGCGCTGGCCTTTGCGTTCCACCCTGTCGTGATCGGTGTTCCCGTGATCGGCGTCTAGCCGGTCAGCACAAGACGACACCCGGTGTCCATGCGCGGAAGATAACAAGAGCAACAAGCCGAGGCACGCAGATGGACTGGTCGCAATCTCAGATCCCGCCGATGCGGTTCGAGGCGCGCTTTGGCGATCGAGTGGTGCCGGCATTTTGCGATCGGCCGTCGAGCCTGTGGGCCATGATCGCGAAAGCCTGCGCGCGCAATGGCGATGGTGAGGCGCTGATTTGCGGCGACGTCCGCCTGAGCTGGCGACAAGCCGTCGAGCAGACCGCGCGGATTGCGACCGGCTTTCGCAAGCTTGGTTTGCAACGCGGCGACCGCGTCGCGATTCTGCTTGGCAATCGCATCGAGTTTCCGCTGCTACTGTTCGCCGCCGCACATGAGGGGCTGGTCACGGTGCTGCTCAGCACGCGCCAGCAGAAGCCGGAGATCGCCTATGTGCTCACGGATTGCGGCGCCAATATCCTGATCCATGAGGCGGCGCTCGCCGAACGACTGCCCGATCCGGGCGATGTGCCCGATGTGATCCATCGCATCGCCATCGACGACGATCCGGCCCGGTCGCGCTTCTCCGCGCTCGCCGACAACGCGTCGGCGCCTGCGCCGGTCGAGGTCAATGAGGAGGACACCGCGATGATCCTCTACACCTCGGGCACGACGGGCAAGCCGAAGGGCGCGATGCTGGCCCATTGCAACATCGTCCATTCCTCGATGGTGTTCGTGTCCTGCCTGCAATTGACGGCGGCGGATCGCTCGATCGCCGCGGTGCCGCTCGGCCATGTCACCGGAATCGTCGCCAACATCACGACCATGATCCGCTGCGCCGGCGCGCTGATCATCATGCCGGAGTTCAAGGCCGCCGATTATCTCAAGCTCGCCGCGCGCGAGCGCGTCACCTACACCGTGATGGTGCCGGCGATGTACAATCTCTGCCTGCTGCAGCCGGATTTCGATGGCTATGACCTGTCGAGCTGGCGCATCGGCGGCTTTGGCGGCGCGCCGATGCCGGTCGCGACCATCGAGAAGCTCAAGGCGAAGATCCCCCGCCTGAAGCTGATGAACTGCTATGGCGCGACCGAGACGACATCGCCCTCGACCATCATGCCGGGCGAGCTGACGGAGAGCCATATCGACAGCGTCGGCCTGCCGTGCCCGGGCGCGCGCATCGTCGCGATGGGAGGGGATGGGCGCGAGCTGCCGCATGGCGAAATCGGCGAGCTCTGGATCCAGGGCGCCTCCGTGATCAAGGGCTATTGGAATAACCCGAAGGCAACGGCCGAGAGCTTCACTGGCGGCTTCTGGCACTCCGGCGACCTCGGCTCGGTCGATGCGAAGGGGTTTGTCCGGGTGTTCGACCGGCAGAAGGACATGATCAATCGCGGCGGGCTGAAGATCTATTCGGCCGAGGTCGAATCCGTGCTGGCCGGCCATCCCGCCGTGATCGAGAGCGCGATCATCGCCAAGGCCTGCCCGGTCCTGGGCGAGCGCGTCCACGCCGTGGTGGTGACGCGCAGCCCGGTCGCCAGCGAGGCCCTGCGGGCCTGGTGCGCGGAGCGGCTGTCCGACTATAAGGTCCCCGAAACCATGGCGATCACCGCCGAGCCATTGCCACGGAACGCCAATGGCAAGGTGCTGAAACGGCAGTTGCGGGAGCTGCTCGGAAGCTGAGCCGGGCAGGCGGCTCCGGGCTGTCCCGGGTGGTTAACGCCTTGATCGGGCTGGCTTTGCCTTGCCACCGCCATATCGTTAGGGTACCTCGCCGCCACGAGGGGACGGGATTCCTGACGCGGACGCTTTGGCGCGCGTACCCGGACGGGCATGGGATTAGCATAAGTGTCTGAATTATTTGACGAAGTCGACGAGGAAGTACGTCGCGAACAGCTCAAGAAGCTGTGGGACAAGTATTCGATTTACTTGATCGCCCTGATGGTGCTGATCGTGGCCGCCGTCGGCGGCTGGCGCGGCTACCAATATCTCGAGTCCAAGAAGGCCGCCGAGGCCGGCGCGGCGTTCGAGAAGGCCGTCGAGCTGTCCGAGCAGGACAAGCACGCGGACGCCGAGAAGGCCTTCACCGAGCTCGCCGCCAAGGCTCCGTCCGGCTATCGGACCCTGGCCCGGCTGCGCGCTGCGGCCGAGGCCGCCAGCCGCGATCCCAAGGCCGCCGCGAAGATGTATGACGACATTGCCGCCGATCGCAGCGTCGGTGGCGAGTGGCAGGATCTGGCCAAGATCCGGGCCGCCGGCTTGCTGCTCGACAGCGCCAGCTACGCCGACATGCAGCAGCGGCTGGAGGCCTCCGCCGCGCCGAAATCGACCTTCCGCCACAGCGCCCGCGAGATGCTGGCGTTGTCGGCATGGCGCAACAACGACATGACCGCGGCTCGCAAATGGCTCGACGCGATTACCGAAGACGGCGAAACACCGCCCAGCCTGCGCTCGCGCGCCGAGGCGCTCCAGGCTCTGCTGCCGCCCGTCGCCAAAAGCTGACGACGGCCCTCTGACGCAAACGAGACACAAGATGCGCCGCACGCCACGTTTGATCGCAGCCACCGTCCTGATCGCCTTCACGGGCCTGTTGGGCGGCTGCTCCAGCGGCGGATTCGATCCGAGCGACATGCTCGACTTCCTCGACACCAAGAAGAAGCTGCCGGGTGACCGCAAGCCGGTATTCCCCGAGGGCGTGCCGGGCCTCGAGCAGGGCGTGCCGAAGGAGATGTACAAGGGCGCGCAGCAGCAGCCGGACCCGAACGCACCTGCCGTCGCGGCTCTGCCTGCGGAGCCACCGCCCGAGCCGGCCAAGCCTGCGAAGGGGACCAAGGCGACGAAGTCCCGACAGCCAGCCGCCACGGCGGCCGCGCCCGCTACCGGCGAGGTCGATGGCGAGGCCCAGCCGGAGGCTGCACCGCCCACGGACGCTCCGCCGCCCAAGCACAAGATTGTCCGCAAGCGCACCACCGCGCCACCGCCGGATCAGCCTGTCCAGCAGGCGCAACCGACCCAGACCACGCAGCAGCAATCGCAAGGCGCTTTCCCTGCGCCACTGCCAAGCGGCAGCTTCTCGCGCTGATATTCTCCATTGCATTGACAGGCGCAGCCCCGGCAGCGCACGAATGACCGATGTCCTTCACGATCGCCATCATCGGCCGGCCCAATGTCGGCAAATCGACGCTGTTCAACCGCCTGGTCGGACAGAAGCTCGCGCTCGTCGATGACCTGCCGGGCGTCACCCGCGACCGCCGCGAGGGTGAGGCCAAGCTCGGCGACCTCCAGTTCATCATCATCGACACCGCCGGCCTCGACGAGGGCGCCAAGGGCTCGCTCACCGCGCGCATGCAGGAGCAGACCGAGACCGCGATCGCGCAGGCCGACGCGCTGTTCTTCGTCATCGATGCCCGCATCGGCCTCACGCCCACCGATCGCGCCTTCGCCGATTTCGCTCGCAAGGCCAACAAGCCGGTGCTGCTGGTCGCCAACAAGAGCGAAGGCAAGCATGGCGATGCCGGTGCAATGGAGGCCTTCGCCCTCGGACTCGGCGATCCCATCCAGATCTCGGCCGAGCATGGCGAGGGCATGGGCGAACTCTATGACGCACTAGCTAAGCTGATGCCGGAGCCCGTCGACGAAGACGAGGCCGAGGACGACGCGCCGCTCTCGGAGGAAGAGGCGGCGACGCGCCCGATCCGGGTCGCCATCGTCGGCCGGCCCAATGCCGGCAAGTCGACGCTGATCAACTATCTGCTCGGCGAGGAGCGCCTGCTGACGAGCCCGGAAGCCGGCACCACGCGCGATTCCATCGCGGTCGAGATCAACTGGAAGGGCCGCGATTTCCGGGTGTTCGACACCGCAGGTCTGCGCCGGCGCTCCCGCATCGAGGAGAAGCTGGAAAAGCTCTCGGTCGCCGACGCGCTGCGCGCGGTGCGCTTTGCCGAAGTCGTCGTGCTGATGATGGATACGCAGAACCGCTTCGAGGAGCAGGATCTGCGCATCGCCGATTTGATCGAGCGCGAGGGCCGGGCGGTCGTGCTCGCCGTCAATAAATGGGACCTGATGGAGACCAAGGGCGGCGGCGCGATCTCGAGCCTGCGCCGCGACGCCGACCATTGGCTGCCGCAGCTCAAGGGCGTGCCAATCGTCGCCGTATCGGGCCTGATGGGCGAGGGCATCGACCGCTTGATGCAGGCGATCCAGGATGCCTATGCGATCTGGAACCGGCGCGTGCCGACGTCGGCGCTCAATCGCTGGTTCGAGCAGGCGATCCAGGCCAATCCGCCGCCCGCAGTGTCTGGCCGCAGGCTGAAGCTGAACTACATCACCCAGAACAAGGCGCGCCCGCCGAGCTTCGTGCTGTTCTGCTCGCGTGCCGATGCGGTGCCGCAGTCCTACTTGCGCTACCTCACCAATTCCATGCGCGAGACCTTCGATCTGCCGGGCACGCCGGTGCGCATCACCTTGCGCGAGAAGGCCAATCCCTTCGCGCACAAGCGCAAGCGGCCGTCGTGAGCGACGGGGCCGGCGAGGCGATGGCGCAAGGCGCGGCGCCGGTCCGGCGCGGCGCGGTCGCCTTCATCTTCGTCACCATCCTGCTCGACATGCTCGCGCTCGGCGTGATCATGCCGATCCTGCCGAAGCTGATCGAGAGCTTTGTCGATAACGACACCGCGCACGCGGCCCGCATCTTCGGCCTGTTCGGCACCGCCTGGGCGCTGATGCAGTTCGTGTTCTCGCCGCTGCTCGGCGCGCTGTCGGATCGGTTCGGGCGCAGGCCGGTAGTGCTGCTGTCGAATTTCGGGCTGGCGGCCGACTATGTGCTGATGGCGCTGGCGCCGTCGCTGGTCTGGCTGTTCATCGGCCGCGTGATCTCCGGCATTACCTCGGCGAGTATCTCGACCGCCTTCGCCTATATCTCGGATGTCACGCCGCCGGAACGGCGTGCGGCAATCTTCGGCAGGATTGGTGCGGCCTTCGGTGCCGGCTTCATCCTGGGCCCGGCGCTGGGCGGCCTGCTCGGCGACATCGATCCGCGCCTGCCGTTCTGGGCCTCGGCCGCCCTAAGCTTGGTCAATGCGCTCTATGGGCTCTTCGTCCTGCCGGAATCGCTTTCGCCCGACAAGCGCGCGCCGTTCCGCTGGAGAAGTGCCAATCCGATCGGCGCGCTGCGCCTGCTGCGGTCCAATGCGGTGCTGGCCGCCTTGTCGGTCGTCAATTTCATCGCGCAGGTCGCGCATGTCGTGCTGCCATCGACCTTCGTGCTCTATGCGACCTATCGCTACGGCTGGGATTCCAAGATCGTGGGACTGACGCTCGCCATGGTCGGCATCTGCGCCATGGTGGTGCAGGGGCTCGCCATCGGCCCGATCGTGCGCGCGCTCGGCGAGCGGAAGGCGCTGCTGCTGGGCTTGTGCTGTGGCGCGATCGGCTTCGTGGTCTTGGGCGCTGCGCCGACCGGTCCGCTATCCTGGCTCGGCATTCCCATTTTGTCGCTATGGGGCATCTCCGGTGCCGCCTCGCAATCGCTGATGACGCGGCTGGTCGCACCCGATCAGCAGGGCCAGTTGCAGGGCGCGACCGCAAGCGTGCAGAGCGTGTCGCAGCTCGTCGGCCCGTTCCTGTTCACGCTGACGTTTTCCTATTTCATCGGCGCCAGCGCGCCGCTGCATCTGCCCGGCGCTTAGGCGCCTTTGCCCACCCTACGGGATCTCGCTTACTTCTTCACCAGCGGGCAATCGCTATCCTTGAGCGGCTTGGCCGCGTCTTCCGGTGCGATGGTGGCGACCAGCTTGTAATAGTCCCACGGTCCCTTCGACTCTTCCGGCTTCTTCACCTCGAACAGATAGGCCGGGATGAGGCGGCGGCCATCGGCGCGCAGCGGGCCCTTGCCGAACAGCGGGTCGTCGGTCGGGAGCTCCTTCATCTTGGCGACGACCTTGGCGCCGTCATGCGGATTGCCGCCAAGCGCGTCCATCGCCTTCAGGTAATGCAAGATCTCGGCATAGAGGCCGGCGACCGTCATCGAGGGCATCGATCCCTTCGGCGAGACCTTCTGGAAGCGCTTCGACCATTCGCGCGTCTGGTCGTTGAGATCCCAGTAGAAGGACTCGGTGAAGGTCAAGCCCTGCGCGGTCTTCAGGCCGAGCGAGTGCACGTCGTTGATGAACAGCAGGAGCGCCGCGAGCTTCTGACCGCCGGAGACGATGCCGAACTCGGCGGCCTGCTTGATCGCGTTCGTGGTGTCGCCGCCGGCGTTGGCAAGGCCGATGATCTTGGCCTTCGAGGACTGCGCCTGCAGCAGGAACGAGGAGAAGTCGGCCGTGTTGAGCGGGTGCTTGACGCCGCCGAGCACCTTGCCGCCGGTTGCCGTGACAACGGCGCTGGTGTCGCGCTCCAGCGCATGGCCGAAGGCGTAGTCCGCGGTCAGGAAGAACCAGCTGTCCCCGCCCGCCTTGGTCAGCGCCTTGCCGGTGCCGTTGGCGAGCATGTAGGTGTCGTAGGTGAAGGAGATGGTGTTGGGCGTGCAGGCCTTGCCGGTGAGATCTGCAGTGGCAGCACCCGAATTGAGCAGCACCGAGTTCTTTTCCTTGACGAGGTTGCTCACCGCAAGCGCCACGCCCGAGCTCGGAGTATCTGCGATGGCGTCGACCTTGTCGGCGTCGATCCATTGCCGGGCGATGTTGACGCCGATGTCGGGCTTGTTCTGGTGGTCACCGGAGAGGACCTCGATGGTCCAGCCCTTGGCCTTCAAGCCGGAATCCTCGACCGCCATCTTCACCGCGGCGACCGAGTTCGGGCCGCCGATGTCGGCATAGAGGCTCGACATGTCGTTGAGCACGCCGATCTTGACGGTCTTGTCCTGCGCGTAGACGGATGTGGCAAAACCGAAAGCGGCACAGGCCAGAAGGGCCGCGGAGCGGCGTGCGAATGTCGTGGTCATGAAAGGTTTCCTCCATTGTCAAATATGCGGACGGCTCTCTTGCGAAGCCTTGTTTCCGGCTGATGGCTCTAGCCTGTCCCACGGCCGGCGGCAATGCGCCTAAAGCCGGATGACGCTGTGTCGTAGCGTCATCCATCGGTTAACTTTTGGGGAAAATGCGTTGAGACGCTATTTGAGAGCGTCCGATGTCAGCTTGAATTTCTGGATGCGCTTTCGATCTTGCCGATCCGGGTCACGAACTTGCCGTTTTGCGTGAACGTCAAGATTGCGTTGTCGGTCCGCGTCAATCAAGCCGGCGCGCGGAAGCTCATCAGGCTGCGCGTCTTGTAATCGTAGAACTTGCCGGTCTCGGTCCAGTCAGGCGCGCACATCGGCACGATGAATTCGGCGACCTGCTCAGGCGTGTCGAGCGCCGCCGGATCCTCGCCCGGCATCAGGGTGGCGCGCATGCGGGTGCGGATCGGGCCGGGGTTGAACAGGTTGACGCGCAGCTTCGTGTTCGCGGTTTCCTGCGCCCAGGCGCGGGCCAGCGTTTCCAGCGCGGCCTTGGACGCCGCGTAGGGGCTGACATAGGCGGTGGCCTTGTTGGCGGCACCCGAGGTGATGAACACGGCGCGGCCGGCATCGGACTGCTTCAGCAGTGGCTCCATGCAGCGGATCAGCTGGAAATTCGCGGAGACATTCACGGCCATCACGTCGTTGAAGGCCTTCAGCTCGATATGGCCGATCGGCGAGGAGGGCCCGAGCACGCCGGCATTGCCGACCAGGATGTCGAGCTTGCCATAGCGCTCGTGCAGGCCGGCGCCCAGCCGCGCGATGCCGTCGGAATCGGTGAGGTTGAGCGGCACCAAGGTGGCGCTGCCGCCGTCCTTCCGGATCTCGTCATCGAGCTCTTCCAGCCCGCCCTGCGTGCGCGCCACCGCAACGATATGCGCGCCGGCCTTGGCCAGCGCGCGTGCCGTGGCATAGCCGATGCCGCGCGAGGCGCCGGTGACGAGAGCGATGCGGTTGGCGAGGGGTTTTGTCATGGCAAAGTTCTATTCATCGTCGTCCTGGCGAAAGCCAGGACCCATACGCCGGGTTTGTTTGGCTTCCGAAGGCGGTGTCAGACCTTCTTCGAGCCATTGAAGCCTGTGGTAATGGGTCCTGGCTTTCGCCAGGACGACAGGATCAGCTCGCCTCCGCCAGCAGCGACAATTGCCGCGGCTGCGGCTCGGTCTGGGTCTGGTCGGTGAGGTGGGTCGGATAGGCCCCGGTGAAGCAGTGATCCGAGAATTTCGGATTGGCGGGGTCGCGGCCGGGCTCGCCCATGGCGCGGTACATGCCGTCGATGGACAGGAACGCGAGCGAGTCGGCGCCGATGATCTCGCGCATCTCCTCCAGCGAATGCGTCGCGGCGAGCAGGCCACCGCGGTCGGGCAGGTCGATGCCGTAATAATCGGGATAGAGGATCGGGGGCGAGGCGAGGCGGAAGTGCACTTCGGTTGCACCCGCATCGCGCATCATGCGCACGATCTTCTTCGAGGTGGTGCCGCGCACCAGCGAGTCGTCGATCAGGATGATGCGCTTGCCTTCGATCGCGGCGCGATTGGCCGAGTGCTTCATGCGCACGCCGGATTCGCGGATCGCCTGCGTCGGCTGGATGAAGGTGCGGCCGACATAGTGGTTGCGGATGATGCCGAGCTCGAACGGCACGCCGGAGAACTGGCTGTAGCCGACCGCGGCGGGCACGCCGGAATCCGGCACCGGCACCACGACGTCGACCGGCACGTGACTCTCGCGCGCGAGCTGTGCGCCGAAATTCTTGCGCACCTCGTAGACCGAGCGGCCGTGGACGATGGAATCCGGACGGGAGAAGTAGATGTATTCGAAGATGCAGGGGCGCGGCGCCATCGGCGGGAACGGCTTGTGGATGTCCTGGCCGTTCTCGTCGAACACGATGACTTCGCCCGGCTCGATGTCGCGCACGAAGCGCGCGCCGATGATGTCGAGGGCGCAGGTCTCAGAGGTCAGGATCGGGCAGCCGTCGAGCTCGCCGAGCACGAGCGGACGGATGCCGCGCGGATCGCGCGCGCCGACCAGCTTCTTGTTGGTGAGCGAGACCAGCGCATAGGCGCCTTCGATCTCGCGCAGCGCGTCGACATAGCGCTCGATGAAGCGGCTGCGCTTGGAGCGCGCGACCAGATGCAGGATCACCTCGGTGTCGGTGGTCGACTGCATCATCGCACCGCTCTTCACCAGCTCGCGGCGCAGCGTCAGGCCGTTGGTGAGGTTGCCGTTATGCGCGACCGCGAGGCCACCGGCATTCAGCTCGGCGAACAATGGCTGTACGTTGCGCAGGATGGTGGCGCCGGTGGTGGAGTAGCGGACATGGCCGACCGCCATGTTGCCGGGCAGGCGGTCGATCACCTCGTGACGGGAGAAGGTGTCGCCGACGAGGCCGAGGCGGCGTTCTGAGTGAAAGCGGTTGCCGTCGTAGGAGACGATGCCGGCGGCTTCCTGGCCGCGGTGCTGAAGGGCGTGGAGACCGAGCGCGGTGATGGCGGCGGCGTCCGGGTGGCCGTAGATGCCGAAGACGCCGCATTCCTCGCGGAGCGTATCCCCCTCCAGGTCGTCCTGGACCTCCAGAGCGGCCGGGCCCAAACCGGCCGTTGGATCGAGATCAAGCTGGGCGTCCTGGTCAGGGTGTCGCATCTCGTCCGCGCCTTTCTCTAGGGCCAATCAACGCGCTGCAGGTTTCTCGATCAGCTTTTTCAGGCTGTCACGAGCGGGTTTACTGTATCCGTCGCCACTGCCCGAAGGCTGCTGCTCGGATTCAGCTTGATCATCATCTGGTTTGTTTTTCTTGAATCTCTTCAAGATGGTGTTCTCGGGGTCGTCGGGCAAGAGGGCCATCAGCCAATCCCCGGTTCCCTGGAGCACCACGCGGGACTTGGCTCCGGTGACCCAGTCCGGACGCTGCTTGTCCGGAACCAGCCAGGTGAAGAACAGGAAGGCGACTACGACGATCAAAAGCCCGCGAGCAAGGCCAAACAGGAAGCCGAGGGTGCGGTCCAGCGCGCCGATGCGCGAATCCAAGATCATGTCGGAGATCCGCACGGTGATCACGGAGACCACGATCAGGGTGCCCACGAACACGCCGGCGACCACGACCACGCTCGCGACCGTGTCGTTGTTGAAATAGGCCTTGGCGGTCGGCAGCAGCTTCGAGAAGGAATACAGCGTCACGATCGCGGCCGCACCCCAGGCAGCGATCGACAGGATTTCGCGCATGAAGCCGCGGACCATCGCGAGCAGGCCCGAGATCAGCATCACACCGAGCAGGATCAGGTCGAGGAGTGTAACTGGCATCGGCTGGTCTGGTCCGCTCGTACTCTCAAAGGTGCTCAGCGAATCGGTGCTTGGCCGCTGCCCTAAAAGAGGGGCAGACGGCGTTCCCGGCAAGGCCGCAACCACGCAATCCCGTGCTGCTTTTGTGACGGCTGTATAGCGGCGGGGGCCTCCGACGTCACCTCCGGCTAACCATCTCCGCGGCGGAATCTTGCTGGTGTGGCATTTTTCTCTGCCGGGCCGTTCGATTCGCCCCGGCGCGAGCCGCGGGCGGCGATTTCGGCGACCAGTGTCGTCAGGCTGTTGACCGCGTTCAGCGACAGTCCGGCGTCTCCTCCGGTCTCGCCGCGGGCCGATTCGGGCAGCACGGCGCGCTGGAAGCCGAGTTTTGCCGCTTCCTTCAGCCGGGCCGGGGTCTGCGCCACCGGGCGGACCACGCCGGAGAGCGAGATCTCGCCGAAATAGACGGCATCGGTCGGTAACTGCGCATTAACCAGGGATGACACCAGCGCCGCCGCCGCGGCGAGATCCGCCGCCGGCTCGTTGATGCGCAGGCCACCCGCGACGTTCAGATAGACGTCGTGCCCGGACAGCTTGACCCCGCAATGGGCTTCCAGCACCGCCAGCACCATCGACAGCCGGCTCGGGTCCCAGCCGACCACGGCGCGGCGCGGGGTGCCGAGCGAGGTCGGGGCCACCAGCGCCTGCAATTCGACCAGGACGGGCCTTGTGCCCTCGATCCCCGCGAAGACGGCGGTGCCTGGCGTGCCGAGATCGCGCTCGGACAGGAACAGCTCGGAGGGGTTGGTGACCTCGCGCAGGCCGAGGCCCGTCATCTCGAACACGCCGATCTCGTCGGTCGGCCCGAACCGGTTCTTCACGGCGCGCAGGATGCGGAATTGCTGCGAGCCTTCGCCCTCGAACGACATCACGGCGTCGACCATGTGCTCGACCACTCGGGGGCCGGCGATCTGGCCGTCCTTGGTGACATGGCCGACCAGGATGATGGCCGCGCCGGTCTTCTTGGCAAAGCGGATCAGCGCCTGCGCCGAGGCGCGGACCTGGGTCACGGTGCCGGGCGCGGATTCCACCGTGTCGGTCCACATGGTCTGGATCGAGTCGATCACGATCAGCCGGGGCACCGCGCCCTCCGACAGCGTCGAGACGATGTCCTCGACCGAGGTCTCGGCGGCGAGCTGCACCGGCGCATCCGACAGGCCGAGCCGCTCGGCGCGCAGGCGCACCTGCGCGACCGCCTCTTCGCCGGAGATGTAGACAACGCGGTGACCGGCGCGCGCCAGCAGGCTGGTGGCCTGCGTCAGCAGCGTCGATTTGCCGATGCCGGGATCGCCGCCGACCAGGAGCACCGAGCCGCGGACGAAACCGCCGCCGGTGACGCGGTCGAGCTCGGTCATCCCTGACGAGAGGCGCGGCGCATCCGGGCTTTTCCCGGCGAGGCTCTCCAGCGCAAAGGTCCGGCCCTTGCGCTTGGAGCGGATCGACACCGGCACACTGCCACTGGTGTCCTCCTCAGCGAGCGTGTTCCACTCGCCGCACGATTCGCACTTGCCCTGCCAGCGGTTATAGGCCGCGCCGCAGTTCTGGCAGACGAAGGAAAGACTGGATTTGGCCATGGGGAATAGCGAGTCGTGCTCAAGGAGATTGCGCCGCGTTCCATAGCATGGAGAGCCCGGCCGCGACCATGATCGCGTCCATCAGCAGGCGAAACATCTCCGGCTTCAGGTGCAGCACGAAGCGCTTTGCGATGAAGGCGCCCGACATCAGCGAGCCGCCCGCGATCAGGCCCTTGACGAAGACCTCGCCGGTCAGCGCGCCGAAGCGCTCGAACGTCACGGATTTCGCGAAATAGAGCCCGAGCGAGGAGGCAGCTTCAGTGGCGAGGAAGGCGCCCTTGCTGAGCCCGTAGAACAGGAACAGCGGCACGCTGAGCGGGCCGGTCGAAACCACGATGCCGGTGAGATAGCCGATGATTGCGCCGCCGATGGCGAGGTGCCAGAGACTGGCCTTGAGGTCGTGCCGCGCCAGCCAATGCCGCACCGGCACCATCGCGATCAGGAAGATGCCGATGGTGAGATCGACGGCATGCGAGGGCAGTGCCAGCAGCGTTCGCGCGCCGAGCGCTGCGGCCGGAATGCCCGTCACCGAATAGGCTGCGCAAGCCCGCCAGTCGACCTCGCGCCACCACGCCAGGATCCGTGAAAAATTCGCCATCACGGAGGCCACCGCCATGATCGGCACGGCTTCCTTCGGCCCATAGGCATAGACCAGCACCGGCATCAGCATGATCGACGAGCCCGTGCCGACGATGCCGGAAATGGTGCCGGCGATGAGGCCGACGCTGAGGACGAAGAGAAAGGCCAAGACGATCTCCGCGAATCGGGAGAGTTTAGCCGTGGTCAGCGATGCGGGCGATCCGTTCTAGGCGAGGGAACCCAATGCGCTGCGCATCGGCATGCCGGTCTGTGCGCCGGCCTTGAGGCACTTCAATGCGGCCGCTTCGCAGCTCACCTCGAGCGCGCGTTGCAGCGGCACGCCCTCGCTGACCATCGCTGCGAACGTGCCGACGAAGGTGTCGCCGGCGCCGGTCGTGTCGACCGGGGTGATGCGCGGCGTGGAGGCGTGCAGCGGGGCGCCGTCGGTGGTCATTGCCAGCGCGCCCTGCGCACCTGCGGTCACGATGCAGGTGAGGTTGCCGGCCTTGGCGAGGTGCATAGCAGCCGTTTCGTAGCTGGCCGCCGCAAGGCCGATGGCCGCTGCGGCATCCATTGCCTCGTGTTCGTTGACAAGCAGATAGTCGGTCACAGCGAGAAGCTCTGTCACCATCTCACCGGTCATCTTCTCCGGGACCGGTGCGAGATTCCAGATCACGGTGCCGGAAACCGATTTGGTTTTGCGCGCAGCCTCCAGCGCTTGTGCAAAGGGCACCTCCATTTGAAGCACGAGCACAGTGTCGGAACTGAAGAGGTCGGTCGGGAGGTCATTGGCACTCGCGGTGATGTTGGCGCCGCTGGCCACCGTAATCGCGTTCTCGCCGGCCTGATCGACCGTGATGAACGCACAGCCGGTCGGTTCATGGGCCCTGACGATGAGATCGGCGTCGACACCATTGGCCCTGAGATTCTCGATCGCGCTGTCGCCAAACCCATCCCGGCCGACGCGGCCCGCCATGCGCACGCGTCCCGGTCCGGCGATCCGCGCGGCGGCGACCGCCTGATTGGCGCCCTTGCCGCCGAAATGGGTCCGGTAGGATGGCGCCAGCACAGTCCGGCCGGGACCCGGAATGACCGGGACCTCCGCGACGAGATCGATGTTGAGCGATCCAAACACCAGGATCATGGAGGGGCCGTCAGCCTTGCTCGTCCATGACGCGCAGCTTCTCGACGCGGCGGCGGAAATCCTCGTCGGTGGAGAATTCGGCGGAGAGATAGGACGAGACCAGATCGACGGCGAGCCAGGCGCCGACGATTTGCGCGCCGATGCACATGACGTTGACGTCGTCATGCTCGACGCTCTGATGGGCGGAATGGACGTCGTGGCAGACCGCGGCGCGGATGCCCTTCATCTTGTTAGCCGCGATCGCGGCGCCGACGCCGGTACCGCACACCATGATGCCGCGCGCGGCTTCGCCCGACGTCACCTTCTGCGCCACCGCGCGCGCGATGTCGGGGAAGTCCACCGGCTTGTCGTCATGAGAGCCGACGTCGATGATTTCGTGGCCGAGCTTGCGGATGTGATCGATGACCGTCTGCTTGAGCGGCCAGCCGGCGTGGTCGGATCCGATGACGAGACGCATGTAAGGTCCTTCTTGATGTTGCATTGACCGTGACAGCCGCGTGCGGCCGTCACGGCTTCCTCTGGTTCAGCTGCGCATTTCGGGCGGCAGCTCGACACCATGGAATTTCTTGTAGATCGCATTCAGCTTGCCGTTCTTGACGTTCTCGGTGATCCAGGCGTTGAGCTTGTCCATCAGGCGCTGCTCGCCCTTCTTCAGGCCGATGGCGAGATCGAAGGTCGCCAGCGGAATCCTGGATTCGAACACGCGCGAGGGGTTCTTCACCCCGATCTGGTTGATGATCGTCGCCGACGAGGCGACGCAGTCGACCTGACCGGAAACGGCCGCCGTCACCATGGTGGCATCGTCGTCGTAACGGGCGATCTTGAGCTCCTTGTCCTTCATGTTGGACAGGGTGGTGTCCTGGGTGGTGCCACGCGAGACGCCGATCGACTTGTCCTTCACGTCGGGCCAGTCCTTGACGGTCGACGATTTCAGGCAGCCGACATCGGATTGCAGCGTCGCATAGCGCTTGGTGAAGTCGATCACCTTGGCGCGGTCGGGCGTCACCGACAGGGTCGAGATGATGATGTCGGCCTTGCCGGTCAGGACGTTGGGGATACGGGTCGCGCCGGTGGTCTGGATGAACTCCAGCTCGAGCCCCCAATCCTTGGCGAGCAGCTGCGCCACTTCGACGTCGGAGCCGGTCGGCTTCATGCTGGAATCCATCATGCCCGAGGGCGGGATGGCGAGGTCCGTCGAGATGCGGATCTTCTTCGCTTTCGTGATGTCGTCCAGCAAATCGGCCGATGCCGGCGTCGCGGATATCATGACGAGGCAGCACAGCGCGGTGGCCGTGCCCAGCAAGGTCTTGTTGGTCATCCCTAGTTCTCCTCTCCTGTTATGATTTCAGGTTTCCAGTGCCCACGAATTGCGTGAGTTCGGGCGTCGTCGGCGACGTCAGGATCGAGGCGGGGCCGGTCTCGTGGACCTTGCCGCGATGCATGAACACGATCCGGTCAGCGATGCCTTTGGCAAAGCCCATCTCGTGGGTGACCATCACCATGGTCATGCCATCAGCCGCCAGTTGCTCGATCACCTTCAACACCTCGGCGGTGAGTTCGGGATCGAGCGCGGAGGTGACCTCGTCGAACAGCATCACCTTCGGCTGCATCGCCAGCGAGCGGGCAATCGCGGCGCGCTGCTGCTGTCCGCCTGAGAGCTGCTCGGGATAGGCGTGCAGCTTCTCCTCGAGCCCGACCTGCGCGAGCACTTTTCGCGCGAGGTCCTTGGCGTGCGAACTTGCCATGCCCTTCACCGTGCACGGCGCGAGCGTGATGTTCTGCTCGATCGTGAGGTGCGGAAATAGATTGTAGCTCTGGAACACGATGCCGACGTCCTGGCGCAGTGCGCGCAGATCAACATCGGGGCGGTCGACGCGGTGCCCGCAGACGACGATCTCGCCGCCGTCGACCTTCTCGAAGCGGTCGATGCAGCGCAGCGCCGTGCTCTTGCCGGAGCCGGAGCGGCCGATCAGCGCCAGCACCTCGCCGCGCGCGACGGCAAAGGAGACGCCGTCGAGCACCCGGAGTGGACCAAAGCTCTTCTGCACGTCGCGGAGCGACACGATCGGTTCGGAGGAGAGGGCGTTCTGCTGCATGTCAGGCTGTCGCGAGGTTGGACCTGCCACGCCCCATGCGCCGTTCCAGCCTCTGGCTGAACAGCGACAGGGGATAGCACATGGCGAAGTAGGTGACGGCGATGATGGCGTAGATGGCGAACGGCTCGAACAGCGAGTTGTTGACGATCTGGCCCGAGCGCATCAGCTCGACGAAGCCGACGACGGAGGCGAGCGAGGTATTCTTGATGATCTGCACCATGAAGCCGACGGTCGGCGGCGTCGCGATACGGATCGCCTGCGGCAGGATCACTTTCATCATGCGCTGGGTCCGGCTCAGCGCCAGGCCTTCGGCGGCTTCCCATTGCGGCTTCGGCACAGACTGGATGCAGCCGCGCCAGATCTCGCCGAGATAGGCGGCGACGTAGAGTGTCAGCGAAGCGCCGGCGGCAGCGAGCGGCGAGACCTTGAGGCCGATGGCGGCGAGGCCGAAATAGCCGAGGAACAGGATGACGAGCAACGGCGTGCCCTGGACGAGCTGAACGTAGATGGCGCTGGCGATCCGCACCGATTTGAGCGGCGATATGCGCGCCAGCGCGATCACGAAGCCGACGATGCCGCCGCCGATCAGCGCGATCATGGACAGCCCGATTGTCCACAGCGCGCCCTGGCCGAGGAACATCAGATGATTGATGTTGAGATGTCCGCCCATGGTCATCTCACAACGGCGTGCCGAGCCGGCGCCGGCGCGGAAACAGCACGAGGCCAAGGCCCCAGAAGCCGGCACGCATCACCAGCGACAGGATGACATAGAGCACGGCGACGATGATGTAGGTCTCGAAGGCCCGATAAGTGTCCGACTGGATGTAATTCGCGACCGCGGTGAGCTCTTCGGCCGAAATCTGCGAGCAGACCGAGGAGGCCAGCATCAGCAGCACGAACTGGCTGGTCAGCGCCGGATAGACCTTCTCGATCGCCGGCAGGAGGATAATGTGCCAGTAGATCTGCAGGCGCGACAGCGCCAGCCCCTCGGCGGCCTCGATCTGTCCGCGCGGAATCGCCTCGAAGCCGGCGCGCATGATCTCGGCGGTATAGGCGCCGACATTGATCGTCAGCGCGGCCACGGCCACGCTGAAGGCGGAGTACTTCAAGCCAAGGCTGGCGAGGCCGAAATAGACCAGGAAGATCTGCACCAGCAGCGGTGTGTTGCGGATGGTCTCGACATAGACCTTGCAGGTGCCCGCGATCAGCGCGTTGTGCGTGCCGCGTCCGACCGCCGCGAGGGTGCCGAGCAGGGCGCCGAGCACGGTCGCGAAGAACGCCAACTCCAATGTGAGGGCGGCGCCGGCCAGGAAACTTGGCCAACGCTCCAGCACTGCGGGAAAGTCGAGTTGGAGGCTCATCGTCGTCGGTTCAGCCGGTGACCTGGTTGGTCATGCGGTCATAGACGCGGAACAGCGCCTGGTTGCCGTTGCTGCCTTCGCCATGGGCGCGCGCATCGACGTACTGGCTGGTGACGAGCGCGGTGCCGGGCAGCGGCACGTTCAGCGCCTGCGCGTGCTCCTGCACCAGGCGGAGGTCCTTCAGCATCAGATCGATGCGAAAGCCGGCGCCGTCGTCGCCTGCGATCATGGAGGGGCCGAGCTTGTCGAGCATCCAGGACGCCGCAGAGCCTCCGAGCAGCACCCGGCGTAGCAGGTTGAGGTCGACCCCTGAGGCCCGCCCGAGCGCGAGCGCCTCGCAGATCGCCTGGATGTTGATGCCGCAGATCAGCTGATTGCAGAGCTTGACGGTCTGGCCCGCGCCGGACGCGCCGACATGCGTGATGGTCGTGCCCATCGCGCGGAAGAACGGCTCGGCCTGAGCGAAGGCGGCCGCATCGCCGCCGGCCATGATCGAGAGCGCAGCGTTCTTGGCACCCACGGGCCCACCCGAGACCGGCGCGTCGATGAAGCTGACCCCGGCCTTTTGCAGGTCGGCATGGATGCGACGGACGGCAACCGGCGAGATCGTGCTCATGTCGACGATCAGCTTGCCGGGAGGAGGGGATTTCAGGAGGCCGTGCTCGCCGTAAATGGTCGCCTCGACGTGCGGGGTGTCGGGCAGCATGCTGATGACGATGTCGGCGCCTTGCGCGGCATCGGCGGGGCTCTTGGCGCGGGTTGCGCCTTCCTTGACGCTGTCCGCCAGCGCGGTTTCGTTCAAATCGAAGACGCGGACCGCGTGGCCGGCCACCAGGAGGTTGCGCACCATCTCCCGTCCCATCGTGCCGATGCCGATGAAGCCGACATTGCCCTTGTCGTTCCGTCCCATGTTGTCAGTCCGTTTCTTGATTGATTGCTTCTTGGTTGGCTGGCCGTCCGTGATCAGCCCGAGGCGCTGGTCTTGTCGATGTCGCCGACGACGGCGCGCCGCCGGTATTCGTCGCCGATGGCAAAATGCTTGCGCAGCGTCGCGTCCGCGCGCTCCGGATCACGTGCAATGACCGCTTCGAAGATGCGGCGGTGATCATCGATCAGATAGGTCTTCATCGACGGGAAGGCCTGCACCAGCTCGCGGCGGCTGCGATGCGAATGCGTCAACAGGCCCGCCATCGAACTGTGCAAGACCGTCAGCGTCTCCGAATGCGAGGCGACGACGATGGCGCGGTGGAAATCGAAGTCGGCCATGCCGCCGGCATCAGCTTCGTCGATCGTTTCTCCGATCTTTGCCAGCGCGCGCTGCAGGCGTTCGAAATCGGCGATGTTGGCACGTTCGCAGGCGAGCCTGATCGCCTGGCATTCGATCGCGACGCGGGCCTGCATGACATCGTCGAGCATGTCCGCCTGTTGGGCGAGCGCGAAGGTGAAGAAGTCATTCAGCACGGAGACGTCTGGCCGCGTCACCACGGTGCCGATGCGGTCGCGGATCTCGACGATGCCGAGCACGGTGAGGGCGCGCAGCGCCTCGCGGACGATCGGCCGGCTGACACCGAGCAAGGTCGCCAGCTCGCGCTCGGAGATCAGGCGGTCGCCAGGCTTGAGCGAGCCCGCAAGCAGGCGTTCGCGCAAGAAGGCGAACACCTTCTCGAACCCCTTTTCGCCCTCGGTGGCCCGCTTGAGTTCCATCCCAGTCCTTTTGGTCTGATCTTGGTCATACCAGTATGATAACCAAGGCGCGGAGGTCAAGAGGCCTTAGCTAAACGAGGGTGGAAATGGGCGACCGGCGTTGAGGCGGCGGGCTTCGGAGCCAACATTCATGCCCCCGCTGGTGGGCCGCGAGGGCTCTGTTCCGCGAGCCCGCAATTACACAATCCGATTTGGTGTACCGCGCCGATGCCGTGTTGAACCGATCCGTTGATCTGGCGGTGACGAGGAGGTTCGCTGGCGAAACATGGCGGCTGAAGCGCGATAGCGACCGCGCGAGCGCATGTTGGCAGCGTCGGGAGAATTCTTCGATGATGACATTCTGCCGGTGTTTTGCCCGACGAGTCAAATAAGATTTCGGATTTTACGTAAATTGTTGAGCGGACAGGGGTCGGCTACTTTGCATGGGGTTGTTTTTCAGGTTTTTGTTTTAGGCGTCCCGCTGCTGACAGCATGTTGGCAGCAGGAGCCGGCTACGACCATCTCCTGACAAAACGGAGAACGGGTCATGCCGATCGAGGCAAGCTGTCATTGCGGTGAGACGGTGTTCGAGGTGACGGAGGCGCCTTCGAGCGTGACGCGCTGCACCTGCACGCTATGTGCCAAGCGCGGCGCGCTATGGGCCTATTACACGCCGGTGCAGTTCCGCCTGCTGTCGCCGGCGGAAAACGTCGCGACCTATCTCTGGGGCAGCCGCACCGTCAAACATCATTTCTGCGCGAGCTGCGGCTGCGGCACCTATTCGGAGTCGCCGGACTGGTCGACCGGCAAACCCGATTTCGACAATCCCAAGGTCGCCGTGAATGCGCGCCTGTTCGACGATTTCGATCTGGAGGCCGTGCCGGTGAACGTGATCGACGGCAGGAATTTGTGGTGAGCCCACAGTTTCGTAGGGTGGGCAAAGCGTTAGCGTGCCCACCATTTCGACCTCGGTGAGGATAGAGATGGTGGGCACGGCGCTATGCGCCTTTGCCTACCCTACGGGCCACGGCATCGTCGACCTATTTCAACTCCACCCACGCCGGCGCGTGATCGCTGGCGCCATCCTCGCCGCGGATCATCTTGTCGACGCCAGCTTTGACCAGCCGCGGGGCGAGGGCAGGGCTGAGCAGGAGATGATCGAGCCGCAGGCCCGCATCGCGCGGCCAGCGGTTTCGCTTGTAGTCCCAGAACGTGTAGATGCGCTGTTCGGGATGCAATTCGCGGATCGCGTCGCACCAGCCTTGTTCGACCAGCGAGGCGAATGCCGCGCGGCTCTTCGGCTGAATCAGCGCATCCTTGTCCCATGAGCGGGTCGGATAGATGTCGATCTCCGTGGGGGCGACGTTGTAGTCGCCGGCGAGCACCACCGGCAGATCCTGCTTGATGAAGCTCTTGGCGTGGCGCTTGAGCCGCGCGAACCAGTCGAGCTTGTAATCGAATTTCGGCCCGGGCTGCGGATTGCCGTTCGGCAGGTAAATGCTGGTGACGATGATGCCGCGCACGGCGGCCTCGATGTAGCGCGCCTCGTGATCATCGGCCTTCCCCGGCAAGCGATCGCGGGTGAGCACCGGCTCGGCGTTGCGAGCGAGGAGGGCGACGCCGCTCCAGGTCTTTTGTCCACGCCAGACTGCGCCATAACCGGCTTTTTCGATGGCCGCCGCCGGAAATTCGCCATCACTTGCCTTCAACTCCTGAAGCGCGACGACATCGGGCTTCGCCACGCGCAGCCATGCCAAGAGATTGGGCAGGCGGCGATTGATGTTGTTGATGTTGAATGTCGCAATCTTCATGTAGGGCTAACGCTTCTGCCTTCCGATACCGGAGACACAATGTCCAAGTTGAGCTTTGTTGCCGTCGCACTCGTCATCGCGTTCTCCGGAGCCGCATCGGCACAATCGTCCGATCCGCGCGGCGCGTGCAAGGCGGACTATGACAAATTCTGCGCCGGCATCGCGCCGGGCGGCGGCATCGTCGCATGCCTCAACGGCAAGCGCGACCAGCTCACTGCGACCTGCAAGGCGGCGCTGGACAGCAGGAAGAAGAAGTGAGCCGCCGCTCTCGTGTCCCGGACGCGGCGCAGCACGCAGTGATGCGACGCTGAGCCGGGGCCCAGAGAGCGACACCGTACGATGTGGAGAGATGGGCCCCGGCTCTGCAACGCACCGCTGAAGTAGCGCTGCGCTGCGTCCGGGGCACGCGCGTATCGCTCAGCTCGGCAACGGCGGCGGGCTCGCCGGCTGCTCGACCGGCGGCGGCGAGGACAGCTGCTCGGAAGCCTGTGCTGGGGGCGCCGGCTTTGCCAGCGGCTCCACGACGTTGCCGCCCTTGTAGATGCGGGCGTAGCGGTGGCCGAGGCTGGTCAGCACCTCATAGCCGATCGTGCCGAAATGATGCGCGAGCTCGTCGACGGTGATGCCCTCTCCGAGCAGCGTCACCATGTGGCCACGCCGCGCCGCGTTCGGCGGCAGGTCGGTGATATCGATTGCGATCAGGTCCATCGAGATGCGGCCCGCGACCGGGCAGCGTTTTCCGGCCACGATGACTTCGGCGCCGCGGGTGCCGTCATTGGAGCTGGCGGCGCGGAAATAGCCGTCGGCATAGCCGACCGCGATGATCGCGAGCTTGGTCGGCCGCCGTGCGGTCCACGTGCCGCCATAGCCGACGCTCTCGCCGCGATCGATGGTGCGGATCTGCACGATGCGCGCCTTGAGGTCGACCACCTGTTGCATCGGATTGTCGGCCTCCGGCGTCGGGTTGACGCCGTAGAGCGCAGCCCCCGGCCGCACCATGTCGAACTGGAAGGGGGCGCCGAGGAAGATGCCGGAGGAGTTGGCGAGCGCGGCCGGCACGCCTGAGAACTCGCTGGCGATGCCGCGGAAGGCGGCGAGTTGTCTTGCATTGACCGGGCTGTTGAGCTGCTCGCCCGAGACCAGATGGCTCATCACCAGCGTAATGCCGTGATCGCCGGCATTGATGCGGGGGATGATGGCCTGCGCTTCCGCAAGCGTCAGGCCCAGCCGGTTCATGCCGGTGTCGATGTGAACAGCGGCGCCTCCGTTCCAGCCGCTGCGGCGGCAGAACACGTCCCATTCCGCAAGCTCGTTGAGATCGCCGATCACGGGCCGGCAGTTGATCTTCGCATAGTGCTCGCCGGTGTTCTGGAAATAGCCGCCGAGCACGTAGATCGTGGGCTCCGGCACAGCCTCACGCACCTTGCGCGCTTCCTCGATGGTGGCAACGAAGAAGGTCTTGCAGCCGGCCCTGCTCAGCGCACGCGCGACTTCGGGGGCGCCGCAGCCATAGGCGTCGGCCTTGATCACCGCCGCGCATTCGGCCGGCACCGCCGTCTTCTCGAGCTTGCGCCAATTGGCGATGATGGCATCGAGATCGACGGTGAGCACGCCGCCATAGGCAGCGAGCGCGGCAGCCTGATTGGCCTCCGCGGAGAGAGGACCGGATTGCGAGATCATTTTCGGGTCGGACGCCATTGTCATGACGCCGTTTTACGCAAGAGGCCCGAGTGGTTCAACCCGGGGAACACTCTAGTAGTCGCTGCGATCCGGCAACTGGCCGTCATGGGCGAGGTCGCCGAAGCGGGTGACCGAGGCATCGAAGTGTAGCTCGACCGTGCCGGTCGGGCCATGGCGCTGCTTGCCGATGATGACTTCGGCCCGGCCGACCGTGCGTTCCATGTCGGCCTGCCATTTGGCATGCTCCTCGGTGCCGGGGCGCGGCTCTTTCATCGCGAGGTAATATTCCTCGCGGAACACGAACAGCACGACGTCGGCGTCCTGCTCGATCGAGCCGGATTCGCGCAGGTCCGAGAGCTGCGGCCGTTTGTCGTCACGCGATTCCACCTGACGCGACAGCTGCGATAGCGCGATCACGGGAACGTTGAGCTCCTTGGCCAGCGCCTTCAGGCTGGTCGTGATCTCCGTGATTTCCTGCACGCGGCTGTCGCTGGCGCGCTTGCCCGAGCCGGACAAGAGCTGGATGTAGTCGATCACCAGGAGGTCTAGGCCCTTCTGGCGCTTGAGCCGGCGGGCGCGCGCCATCAGCTGCGCGATCGACAGGCCGCCGGTGGCGTCGACATAGAACGGCAGCGATTGCAGCTCGATCGAGACCTGGCGGATCTTCTCGAAATCGGCTTCCGAGATGCCGCCGCGGCGGATGTGGGAGGAGGGGATGCCGGTGCGCTCGGCCACGATACGCGTGGCGAGCTGGTCGGCCGACATTTCGCAGGAGAAGAAGCCGATCACGCCGCCATTGGCGGCCTTCATGGTGCCGTCGGCCTGGAGTTCCGGAACATAGGCTTGTGCGACGTTGTAGGCGATGTTGGTCGCAAGCGAGGTCTTGCCCATGCCGGGACGTCCCGCCACGATGATGAGGTCGGAGTGCTGCAAGCCGCCCATCTTGGTGTCGAGGTCGCGCAGGCCCGTCGAGATGCCCGACAGCTTTCCGTCGCGCTGGAATGCTTTCGCCGCAAGATCGACGGCGACCGTCAGCGCCTGCGAGAATTTCTGGAAGCCGCCGTCATAGCGGCCGGACTCGGCGAGTTCGTAGAGGCGGCGCTCGGCGTCCTCGATCTGCGCCCGCGGCTGGAAATCGACCGGCGCGTCATAGGCGACATTGACCATGTCCTCGCCGATGCCGATCAGGTCGCGCCGCAACGACAGGTCATAGATGGTGCGGCCATAGTCCTGGGCATTGATGATGGTGGTCGCTTCGGCCGCGAGCCGCGCCAGATATTGCCCGATGGTCATGCCGCCGACGTCGGTGTCGGCGGGAAGGAACGTCTTCAGCGTGACGGGCGTCGCGATCTTGCCCATCCGGATCAGGCTGCCGGCGGTCTCGAAAATGGTCTGGTGCAGCGGCTCGAAGAAATGCTTCGCCTCCAGGAAGTCGGAGACGCGGTAGAAGGCGTCGTTGTTGACCAGGATCGCGCCCAGGAGGCTCTGTTCCGCCTCGATATTATGCGGCGCGCTCCGATAGGCGGGAGTCCCGGCGTCGGGCGCGAGTTTGAGAACGTTCGAATCAGTCAGGGCCATGGTCGGACGTGCTTAGCAATTTTCTTGGGCGGATGCGGGGCGCGATAAAGCGCCGCCTCGGCCCAAAGCGGAAGCAAAAGCTGACCGCTATCAACCGCTCAGTGAAAATGGTGGATGATTGGTAGCCGCAGCACGCCCCGCGCTTGACGGATTTTCGCGGAACCAGATGCCGCTTGGAAGCGGCCGCACCCCGCGCCACGGAAAAATCCTGCAGCCGTGAACCTTATGGATTGGCGCGCAGACCTATCGAAGAACGCGCGAATTGACGCACGCTGGGAGCTTTCGGCTCGGCTTCAGACCAGCAGGAGGTAGACCAGCGCAACCAAGGCCGCCCCGACGCCGGTGACGATCAGGGCGTAATCGGTGCGGACGTCGTCCTGCACGTCGAATGAGGTTTGGGTCTCTTTGCTCATGGCGACGATCTAAGTCAGGTCCGACCAGACTTATGTGAAACAGATCACATCTTCCCGGATTCTTTCGGGGTAGAGCCGGAACAGGCCGGCGGGCAGGGGGTTGTCCCCGACGCGCCAGCGGGAAGACGAGGCAAGCAATGCGGCCAGAACGGCAGCAGCAGATATGGCGGAGCGAAGCAGGCAGCCGGCTCTGGCTCGCGGGACTGATCGCGGCCATGGAGCACGCCGAGCGGCCTGAAGTGCGGCGTCAGCCGGTCGCACCCGAGCTTCTCGTCGAATTGCGGGCGCAACTGGCGTTAAACGCCTCTTTCCGGCTCTCCCAGATTTCGACCCTGCGTCACTAGAGCATGATGCGGAAAAGTGTGCAGCGGTTTTCCGAAAAGATCATGCTCAAACAATAACCTAAAGCGCGATGACGATTCATCCTAATCTCATCGCGCTTTTAGAGCTTATTCACCTGCCAGCTTCAGCCTGGGCTTGGCGCCGCCCTCGATGGCCCGCAGCCGGGCTTCTTCGCGCGTGACGTAGTCGCGCGTGATCGGCACCACGCCCTGGCGACGGGTGAGCTGGATCTGGAAGTTCATCATGGCCTGCTTGCGGAAGGTCATTTCGCAGGCCGCCAGATAGAACTCCCACATCAACGCGAAGCGCTCGTCGTAGAGCTGCACGGCCTCCTCTCGCCGCGCCATGAAGCGCTCCCGCCAGGCTTTCAGCGTCTCGGCGTAATGCAGGCGCAGGATCTCGATGTCGCAGACCAGCAGGCCCGCCCGCTCGATCGCCGGCAGCACCTCGGACAGAGCGGGGATGTAGCCGCCGGGGAAGATGTATTTGGCGATCCAGGGATTGGTCGAGTCCGGCCCCTGCGAGCGGCCGATCGAGTGCAGCAGCATGACGCCGTCCTCGCTCAAGAGCTCGGCGCAGCGCTGGAAGTAGGTGTCGTAGAAGCGGGCGCCGACATGCTCGAACATGCCGACCGAGACGATGCGGTCGAATGGTCCGTCGATGTCGCGGTAGTCCTGCAGCAGGAATTTGGCCGAGCCCGTCAGGCCCTTTTCGGCGGCGCGCGCATTGGCGACCTGCAATTGCTCGGTCGACAGGGTGATGCCGGTGACGTCGGCGCCCGCGATCTCGGCGAGATAGAGCCCGAGCCCGCCCCAGCCCGAGCCGATGTCGAGCACGCGCTGGCCACTCCTGACGAGCAGCTTTGCGGCGATGTGCCGCTTTTTGGCGAGCTGCGCATCGTCGAGCGTCGTCTCCGGCGTCTCGAAATAGGCGCAGCTATATTGCTTGTCGGCATCGAGGAAGAGCGAATAGAGCCGGGCGTCGAGATCGTAGTGGTGCGCCACGTTGCTGCGGGCGCGCGAGCGCGGATTGAACTGCTTCAGGTGGCGCGTCAGATAGCGCAGGTGCCACCACGGTTTTGCCCACTGCGGCAATAGGTCGGGTTGATCGAGCAAGATCGCGAGGGCATCAGCTATGGTGCCGCGTTCGACCACGAATTCGCCGTCCATATAGGCCTCGCCAAGCCCGAGCTCGGGATTGATGAGGATTTTCCGCTCCGCATCCGCCGTAATGAAGCGTACCGCGACCGGTTCGCCAGAGCCGTCGCCGACAGTAAACGTCGCCCCGCTTGCGCTGGTCAGCATCATCGACCCGCGGCGGATGAATTGAGACAGGAATCTACGCAACAAACGGTCCATCGACACCTTCCTCTCGAGCGGACCCGAAGAGATGCGACTAACCCGGCCTTTACATTTGACGCTCAGGGTCCCGCTCAGGTTCCTATGCGTTTGCATCTAAATCTAGGTGAGCAGGTCCGGCTCCGCTATTGCGCTGTGTTCAAAGCCGATATTCGAAAAGCGCTTAATCACATCCTTGCGCGCGGACCTGCTTCCATTCGCGGCTCAATCGGCTAAAAGGTGACCGCCGCCGCGCGGGATGCCGGCTGCACCTCTCGGATTTCAATGGAGATGATGGGAAATGTCGAGCCGAGCGCTCAGTCTCGCGACGGTACTGCTTCTGATCGGCTTCGGCGTGACCGATACCGTTCTTGCGCAGGCAACGAACCTCGAGGCCGGCAAGACTCCGTCCCAGCTCTTCGCGCAGACCTGCAATGCCTGCCACAAGAGCCCCCGCGGGCTTCTCAAGTCCGTGGCGCCGGGTTCGCTGCCGGGCTTCCTGCGCCAGCACTACACCACGAGCTCGGACATGGCGGGCATCCTCGCCTCCTACCTCGTCTCCAACGGTGCCTCCGACACCCGCTACCAGGCCAAGGACGGCAAGGACAAGAAGGACAGCGCCAAGGATAGGGAAGCCAATACGGCTCCGGGCCAGTCCGAACATCAGGGCCGCCGTCAGCGGTCGCAGGAGGCCGCCAAGCCGGAGGGCGAGGGGGCCGCTCCGGCGGCCGAGGGCGCGCGCCAGAAGCGTGCCGCGCGTCCGGCCGAGGAGGGCACGAAGTCCGAGGGCCAGGCAGCACCGGAGGGACGCAAGGCCAAGCGCCGCGGCAAGCCCGGGACTGAGGAGGCACCGAAGGTCGACGCCGCCGCGCCGGCCACTGAAGACAAGAAGAGCGAGCCGAAGGCCGAGTCAAAGCCTGAGACGGCCAAGCCCGACAGCGCCAAGGTCGAGCCGGGTCGTGACGAGGCAAAGCCCGACAGCGGCAAGGCATCCGAGAAACCCGCCGAGGCCACGCCCGATAGCGCGAAGGTCGAGCCGAGCGGCAGCGAAGCTCCGGCGCTGCGCCCCGATCCGGTCCCGCAGGTGACGCCGTCTGCACCAACGGCCGTGAAGCCGGCCGAGCCGAAGCCGGCGGAAGAGGCCGCTCCCAAGCCAGCCGCGCCTGCCGCCAATTCCGAACCGGCACCCGCGGCCAAACCGCAGGAATCGGCGCCGCCCGCGACCGCTGCAGCCCCGCCCGCAGCGCCAGCCGAGTCCTCCGGCTCGCCGGCGCCGCCGATCTCGCGCTAAGCCAATCCACATTTTCCAATCGACACTGCAGAGGCCGCGCATCGCGGCCTCCGCACTGTCTTGACCGATGCTAGAGCGTGGCTCTAGAGTAATACTCTAGGGGGTCTCGATGACGGCGAGCATGCGTGATGACCTGTTGGAGGCCGGACTAATCGTATTCGACCGCGTCGGCTTCGAGGCTGCGACGGTGGCCGCGATCCGCACCCGGGCGCGCGCCTCCAATGGCAGCTTCTTTCATGCCTTCGGATCGAAGAAGGAGCTCGCCGGCGCGCTGTTCCTGGAGGTGCTGCGGCACTATCACGCCGCGGTGCTGGCTGCGCTCGATCCCGTGCCCGATGCGGAGGAGGGTATCGATCGCCTGATCCGGGCGCATCTCGACTGGGTCGTCACCAGCCGGCGCGAGGCGCGCTATCTCTTTGAGATCTCGCGCAGCGAATGGGGCGAGGACGTGCGCGACGGCCAGCGCGCGCAGAACGCGCGCCTTGTCGAAGGCATCGAGCGCTGGCGTGCGCCGCTGGTCGCGCGCGGCGAGCTGCGGCCGATGACGCCGGTGATGTTCGTCAGCCAGCTGATCGGCCCGGCCCAGATCTTCTGCCGCGCCTTTCTGTCGGGACGCGAGCGCGCCGATCCGCGCATCGAGGCCGACACGCTGATCGCCTGCGCCATCCGTGCGCTACGGCCACTCGATCGCATCGACAAACAATAGGGAGAGACAGCATGCGAGCCGAAGCGGACCCCGAATTCGCAGCCGTTGCCGAGCGCATCCACGCCAATGTCGGCCGGCAGGGCTTTATGAATCTGGTCGGCGCCGAGCTGTCCGAATTGTCGCGTGGCACCTGCACCATCGCCGTAGAGCGGCGGCCGGAACTGCTTCAGCAGCATGGCTTTTTCCATGGCGGCGTGACTGCCTTCCTGGTCGACAACGCCACGACGATCGCAGCCGCCACCTCGCGCGGCCAGCCGGCGCTAACGGCGGAATACAAGCTCAATTTGTTATCGCCCGCGGTCGGCGAGAAGCTGATCTGCCGGGCAAGAGTGATCAAGCCGGGCCGTCAGGTTGCCGTGGTCGCGGCCGACGTGTTCTGCGTCAGCGATGGCATCGAGAAGCATACGGCGACCGCGCTCGCCTCGATCGCGATGTTGAACGAGGACGTCGCCGCCAAAACGAAAAGCCCGGCCGCCTGAAGCGACCGGGCTGATCCATTCTCTGTTGTCATTGCCGGGCCTGGCCCGGCAATCCATCTTCTTGAGCAAACTCTCTTGATGGATGCGCGGGACAAGCCCGCGCATGACGAGCTGTACGTGCTGCTTACTTCTCTTCCGCAGCCGGCGCCGGCTCGACCTCCTCGTGCTGGGCTTCCGGATCGAAGAACTCGCCGGCCGCGGCGATCGCCTCGGCGGCGGCGTCGCGGTCCTCGTTGCGGGTCGAGATGTCCTCGCCGCGGTTGATGCGCTCGGCTTCGTCCTGGCTGCGCGCGACCGTCACGGTGATCTCGACCTCGACCTCGGGATGAACGGCGACGGTGACCGTGTGCTTGCCGATGGTCTTGATCGGCGCGTCGAGCTGCACCTGCGGACGGTCGAGGTGGACGCCGTCGGTCTCGAACGCAGCGACGAGGTCGCGCACCGTGACCGAACCGAACAGCTGGCCGGCTTCGGAGGCCTGGCGGATCACGATGATGTTCTTGCCCTCGATCTTCTCGGCGACCTTGGACGCCTCGCCCTTGGCCTGGAGGTTGCGGGCCTCGAGCTCGGCCTTCATGCCGTCATACTTGGCACGGTTGTCGGTGGTGGCGCGCAGCGCCTTGCCGCGCTTGAGCAGGAAATTGCGGGCATAGCCGTCGCGAACCTTCACGACTTCGCCCATCTGGCCGAGCTTGTTGACGCGTTCTAGCAAAATGACTTCCATATTCGTTCTCCTTTGAAGTGGTCTGAGTTTCAGTTTTCGGGGGTGGACTTAAGGTGTTGGCAGCGGCGGGGGCTGCCGGCTGCGCAGGAAGCGCTCGCGGAAGCCGAACACGGCATCCGCAAGGCCGAGGATCACCATCGCGATCACGGGCCATCCGAACACGACGACGACGGCGTAGGTCGAGCCGAGCCAGAAGGTGCGGCTCTTCAGCGTCAGCGTCAGCGTATGCAGCACGGCGAAACCGGTCAGCGCATAGCCCATCATCAGCGCGGCCGTGGTGATCTGCGCGACGATCGCAAGCAGCCCGCCGGTGAAGCAGAAGGCGAGCGCGATGCAGAGCGCCACGAGCGTCATCGGCGGCAGCTCGGCCATCTTCATGTCCGGCCAGGGACGACGCAGCCGGCCCGACGTCGCCGTCACCTTGGCGCTGAGCCAGAGGTTGAGGGTCAGCGTCATCATCGCGACGATGGTGGCGGCGGCCGGTGCGATGCGCACCAGCGCATCGACGAACTGGCTAGCTTCGCCCGAGGTTTGCGGGTCGGTGGTTCGCAGAAGGCGCATCAGGCCGCGCCGCAGCGTGCCGGTGATGGTCTCGGCGTCGGTGCCGAGCGTGAGCAGGGCGGCGATCGTGGTCAGCGCGGCAAAACCTGCGATCCAGAGCAGGATGCGGCCGACCGGATACCACTCGATCTCGGGTTCGGCGGGCGGCTCGGCGGCGGAGGCGTCTGGCCCGACGCTTCCGACCTGCCGGCCGAGCAGGACGAGGTGGCCGAGCCACCAGGCCGGCAATGCGACGGTCACGGCGAAGGCGATGCAATAGGGCAGGCCGAACAGGGCGCCGAGGCCGATTGCGGCGGCAATGCCGCCGAGGCTCGCGCACAGCGGCCCCCAGCCGATCGCGGCGACCATCAGCGGCAGCGGTGCGAGATAGAACAGGACAAGCGAGATCAGCGCGCCCGAAATGATCGAGGCGAACATCAGGGCCGACGCGGCGCCGGCGATCAGGGCTATCAGTCCAAAGGCCATCATCAGCTGTCCCGCTCCCTTCGAGCGGTTAGAGGCATCGTTTGCCCCAACCATCGGCGACCGGACGACCCGGAAGCCTTATGCGTTCAGATCAGTTTACGACCGGCGGCTCAACGGCCGCCAGTCGAATTGGTCGTATCAGCGAATGACGTAGGGCAACAGACCCAGGAACCGCGCGCGCTTGATGGCGCGGGCGAGCTCACGCTGCTTCTTCGCGGACACCGCGGTGATGCGGCTCGGCACGATCTTGCCGCGCTCGGAGACGTAACGCATCAGGAGCTTGGAGTCCTTGTAGTCGATCTTGGGAGCATTGGCGCCCGTGAACGGGCAGCTCTTGCGACGACGGAAAAACGGACGGCGTGCACCAGCTTCAGCCATTGATCTCACTCCCCATCCGTCGTGGTTTCAGCTTCTTCGCGCGGGCGGCGCGGGCCGCGGTCACCACGGAAGCCGCCCTCGCGGTCACCACGGAAGCCGCCTTCACGCTCGCCGCGGAAGCCGCCGCCGCGGTCGTCACGTTCGCGATCACGATCGGCCTTGCGCATCATCGCGGACGGGCCTTCCTCGAGTTCCTCGACGCGGACGCTGAGATAGCGGATCACGTCTTCGCTGATGCGCTCCTGGCGCTCGATCTCGGCGATCGCCGCGGACGGCGCGTCGATGTTGAGCAGCACGAAGTGCGCCTTGCGGTTCTTGTTCATGCGGTAGGTGAGGGAGCGAACGCCCCAATTCTCGGTCTTGGTGACCTTGCCGCCGAGACCCTCGACGATACCGGTCATCTGCGCAGTCAGCTCTTCGACCTGCTGCGGGCTCGCGTCCTGACGCGCGAGAAAAACATGCTCGTAAAGAGGCATGGAAGTCCTTTCCTCATGTTGGCGCATCGCCCGGCGTCAAGCCCTTAAGAGACCTTCGGAAAGGACTCTGGGATCAAGCTCAGAAGGCGGAAACACGGGACGACGGGCCGACTGGCCCTGCCACACCAAAATCACGAATGATTTGCTGAGACCGTCCGTTCAGCTCCCGGCCGGGGTCTGCGGATGCGCGCCTTATACGGATTTTGGCCGGCTTTGCAAGGTTGGGGGCCGAGTCTCGGCCTGGACCGTCCGTAGGCGGTCGTTACCCACCCTCAAATCTTACCGGCTTGATTTATTTGTTTGTATAGCATACAAAGAAAGCAGCGGGAGGATCCAATGGCAGACAATTCTGCCCATGCTCCGTTCGAACCGGGCGCCGGCGACCCCAAGCATGCCGCGCGCGCCACGCGCTCGGCCGGCCGCAAGATGCGGTCGCTGCTGCTGGATGCAGCGAGCCCGCTGTTCCGGGAGCGGGGACTTTCAGGCACGGCGATCACCGACATCGCGGCCGCGGCGGATGCGTTCCCGAGCCAGATCACCTATTACTTCCGCACCAAGGAGGCGCTGTTCGTCGAATGCGCCTGCCGCGAGCTGCTGTACCTGGCGCGCGAGACGGAGCAGGCAGCGCTGAAGACGCGCACGCCGCGGGAATATACGCACGCGCTGGCCGAGACGGTCACGGCGAGCGATTCGGTCGCCTTCTTCGCCGAAGCCCTGACACTGACGCGGCGGCGCCAGGATCTCGCGCCACTGGTCGAGCGCACCATCGAACGGCTGCACAGTGAAGGCGCGCGGGCCTATGCGAGCCAGGTCGCGCGGCATGGCTGGCGCTCCCTGCGCGCGCCCGACGAAAGCTCGCGGCGGTTCTGGGCCGTCGCCATCGGCGTCATCCTCGAAGGCTACGCCATGGGCCGTTCGTCCGACCAGCTCTGCGCCGAGATGCTGCGCGTGCTCGGTGAGCAGGCGAAATCCACGGGCGAGGCGGCGCGCCTGCGTCTCGTCGAGCAGCACGACACGTCGACCGCTTCGGATGGGGAGAGTTAGGCCATGACCGCGCTTCGCATGCGTGCCCGCGATTTCCTGACTGACGAACAACTGGCCGACGTGCGCCAGCGCGTGACGTGGAAAGGCGTCGCACTGATCGCGCATGCCTGGGCGCTGATCGTAGGCGCGATCGCTCTGGTCGCATGGTGGCCCAATCCGCTGACATACATTCTCGCCGTCGCCATCATCGGCTCACGCCAGCTTGGGCTCGCCATTCTCATGCATGACGGCGCGCATGGCTGCCTATCCGCCGACGAGAAAACCAATCTGGCGCTGAGCCAATGGTTCTGTGCCTATCCGCTGTTTGCAGAGACGCGCAGCTACCGGCGCTATCACTTGCAGCATCACGCGCGCACCCAGCAGGAGGACGATCCCGATCTGGTGCTATCGGCGCCGTTTCCGATCACCAAGCTGAGCTATCGCCGCAAGTTCATTCGCGACATCACCGGACAGACTGGTTATCAGCAACGCAAGGCACAATTGCTCAACGCGCTCGGGCCGACGGAATGGCCGTGGCGGCAGCGTGCGGCGCATTTCTGGGACAAGCTCGGCCCGCAATGCGCCGTCAATGCCGCAATGTTCGTTGCGCTCGCGGCGGCCGGCGTGTGGTGGGCCTATCCGCTGCTATGGCTGGTGCCGCTCCTGACCTGGATGATGGTCATCACCCGCATCCGCAACATCGCCGAGCACGCGGTTGTCCCTGACAGCAATGACCCCTTGCGCAACACCCGCACCACGCAGGCCAATTTTCTCGAGCGCCTGTTCATCGCGCCGTACTACGTGAACTATCACCTCGAGCATCACCTCTTGTTCTACGTGCCCTGCTACAATTTGCCGAAGGTGCATCGCCTGCTGAGCGCCAGCCGGCATGCCGGCCGCATGGAGGTGCAGCCGGGCTACGCCGCGGTGCTGCGGCTCGCCACCGCGAAGCCGAACCGGGACGATCGGCCGGGGCAATTGGTCAACAGCGCGCGCCGCGCGCGGGCGGGGGCAGAGGTCGACGCCAACCAGACGGCCGGCGGATTCTAGGAAGCCACATCCCCGGTTGAATGCCGGCCGGGTTCCCATCTTGGCTTGACAGTCCGACCCCGGACAGTGTCTACGGCCCCCTTTGGAGCATGATCCGGAACCTTGGCCTAAGGCCGCGCGTAATCGGCTGCCGGTTCTCGTGAGGATCAAGCCCGACAAGCAGGGAGCGCCGATGACGGCAGCATTCACATTTCCGGGGCAGGGGTCCCAGGCGGTTGGCATGGGCAAGGCCCTGGCCGACGCCTTTCCGGTGGCGCGCGCCGTGTTCGACGAGGTCGATGCCGCGCTCGGGGAGAAATTGACGGCGACCATATGGGATGGTCCGGCCGAGACCCTCCAGCTCACCGAAAACGCCCAGCCGGCGCTGATGGCGGTCTCGGTTGCCACCCTGCGCGTGCTGGAGAGCGAAGCCGGTTTTTCCGTCGGACGGGACGCGGCCTTCGTCGCCGGCCACTCGCTTGGTGAATATTCGGCGCTGGCTGCGGCGGGCAGCCTGACGATCTCCGATACCGCACGACTGCTTCGCACCCGCGGTCTCGCAATGCAAAAAGCCGTCCCGGTCGGCGCCGGTGCGATGGCCGCGCTGCTGGGCCTCGACTACGAGGCCGCCATGGAGGTCGCCCAAGAGGCGGCGCAGGGGCAGGTCTGCCAGGCCGCTAACGACAATGGCGGCGGGCAGGTGGTGGTCTCCGGCGACAAGGCAGCGGTCGATCGCGCCGTCGAGATCGCCAAATCCAAGGGCGCCAAGCGCGCGATGCTGCTGCCTGTATCCGCGCCGTTCCATTGCAAGCTGATGCAGCCGGCCGCCGACGCCATGGCGGAGGCGCTCTCGAAGGTCACGATCAAGGCGCCGGCCGCGCCTCTGGTGTCGAACGTGCTGGCGAGCGCCATTAGCGACCCCGATGAGATCCGCCGCCGCCTGGTTGAGCAGGTCACCGGCACGGTGCGTTGGCGCGAGTCGGTTGCCTATATGGCAGGGCAGGGCGTCACCCGCTTCTTCGAGATCGGCGCCGGCAAGGTGCTGACCGGTCTCGTCAAGCGCATTGCGGACGGTGCCGTCGGCGTTGCTGTCGGCGGCCCCAACGACATTGCCGCCGCCAAGGACGCCTTGGCCGCCGCGAAGCAGGGTTGAGGGAGTTATCGATGTTTGATCTGACTGGCAGGAAGGCGCTCGTCACCGGCGCGACTGGCGGCATCGGCGGCGCGATCGCGCTGGCGCTGCACGCGCAGGGCGCTACCGTTGCGATTTCCGGAACGCGCAAGGAAGTGCTGGATGAGCTTGCCGGCAAGCTCGGCGAGCGCGCCTTTGTGTTGCCCTGCAATCTCTCCAAGGCCGATGAGGTCGAAGCGCTGGTGCCCGCTGCGGAAGCCGCGATGGGACAGGTCGACATCCTCATCGCCAATGCCGGCATCACCCGCGACAATCTCTTCGTGCAACTCCGTGACGAGGATTGGGAGGAGGTCATCAACGTCAATCTGACCGCGACCTTCCGCCTGGCACGCGCCGCCACCAAGCTGATGATGCGCAAGCGCTTCGGCCGCATCATCGCCATCACCTCGGTGGTCGGCGTCACCGGCAATCCCGGACAGGGCAATTACACCGCCTCGAAGGCGGGCCTGATCGGCATGATCAAGACGCTCGGTGCCGAATACGCCAAGCGCGGCGTGACCGCCAATTGCATCGCGCCAGGCTTTATCAAGACGCCGATGACGGATGCGCTCAACGACAAGCAGCGCGAAACGATTCTGACCAAGGTTCCGGCGGCCCGTCTGGGCACGCCCGAGGACATCGCGGCGGCCGCCGTGTACCTGAGTTCGAACGAAGCAGCCTACGTCACCGGCCAGACCATCCACGTCAACGGCGGCATGGCTATGATCTAAGCCCTCATTCCGCACTGCCCACATGGGCGGCGTGGGATGCGGCAAACGGCCGTTTCCGGAGCGAAATGAGGCTTGTAGTCAAGGCAATTGAAGTATGATAACCGGACCTTCAACGGATGGGCAAAGAACGCCATTGCAGGTTTTTGAAACCCTGTATATTGGCGATGCGGAGCCTTGGCCGTCGTTCGCCGGGCCCTGTATCGGTTAGGATGGGGCCAAATCAAAGTTCGTAAGCGAAGGCAAGTAACACGACCACGACGGCTCGTATCGTCCCGGGGGGTCGGGTCTACAGGGAACAACACGAGGTTAAGCAATGAGTGACATTGGCGAGCGGGTTAAGAAGATCGTGGTCGAACACCTTGGTGTTGAACCCGAGAAGGTTGTCGACAACGCGAGCTTCATCGATGACCTCGGCGCCGACAGTCTGGACACCGTCGAGCTGGTGATGGCGTTCGAAGAGGAATTCGGTTGCGAGATTCCGGACGACGCTGCGGAAACGATTCTCACCGTCGGCGATGCCACGAAGTTTCTCGAGAAGAACGCGAAGAGCTAAGGCTCTTCATTTTCGCGGGGACAACATTGAAACCGGACGGGCCGCTTCGCAGCGGCCAGCCGGTTTCTTGTTATTGGCCGTGAATCTTTCGATGCGGAGTTTTCGGATATGAGGCGGGTTGTCGTCACGGGTCTTGGCATGGTCTCGCCACTCGGCTGTGGCGTCGAACCGACCTGGAAACGCATCCTCAACGGCGAGAGCGGTGCGCGCAGGATCGCGAGCTTCGACGTCTCCGATCTCCAGACCAAGATCGCCTGCACGGTCGTGCGCGGCGACGGTTCGAACGACACGTTCAATCCCGACAAGTGGATGGAGCCGAAAGACCAGCGCAAGGTCGACGACTTCATCATCTTCGGCATGGCCGCAGCCGGCCAGGCGCTCGACGACGCCAACTGGCATCCCGAGACTGAAGAGGACAAGTGTGCGACCGGCACCATGATCGGGTCCGGTATCGGCGGCCTCAACGGCATTGCCGATACGGCGATCCTGCTCAAGGAGCGCGGACCACGCCGAGTGTCGCCGTTCTTCATTCCGGGACGCCTGATCAATCTCGCCTCCGGCTATGTCTCGATCGCGCACGGGCTGAAGGGACCGAACCATTCGGTGGTCACGGCCTGCTCGACCGGCGCGCATGCGGTCGGCGATGCCGCCCGCCTGATCGCGCTCGGCGACGCCGACGTCATGGTGGCCGGCGGCGCGGAATCGCCGATCTGCCGCATCGGCATTGCCGGCTTCAATGCCGCGCGCGCGCTATCGACTGGTTTCAACGAAACGCCCGAGAAGGCTTCGCGTCCCTATGACAAGGACCGCGACGGTTTCGTGATGGGCGAGGGCGCCGGCGTCTTGGTGCTCGAGGAGCTCGAGCACGCCAGGCGCCGTGGCGCGAAGATCTACGCTGAGGTGATCGGCTACGGCCTGTCCGGCGATGCTTATCACATCACCTCACCGTCGCCCGACGGCGATGGCGGCTTCCGCAGCATGTCGGCAGCCCTCAAGCGCGCCGGTCTCACGGCGTCCGATCTCGACTACATCAATGCGCACGGCACCTCGACACCGCTCGGCGACGAGATCGAGCTTGGTGCGGTGGAGCGCCTACTGGGCAATGCCGCCTCCAAGGTCGCGATGTCCTCGACCAAGTCGTCGACCGGTCATCTCCTCGGCGCGGCCGGTGCGATCGAGGCGATCTTCGCCATTCTCGCGATTCGCGATAATGTCGTGCCGCCCACCATTAACCTCGACAATCCGTCGGTCGAGACCGCGATCGATCTCGTGCCGCACAAGGCGAAGAAGCGTGAGGTCAACGTCGCATTGTCGAACTCTTTTGGTTTTGGCGGCACCAATGCGTCGGTGATCGTCCGGCGCTTGGCCAGTTAGTTTGCGTTTGAGACGAATCCACCGTTTTGCCGTATTCGGCGATAGTCATAGAAGTGGGCGCGTGCATTTGGCTCGGCAAGTGATTGTCAGGCCGCGATTGAACCGGCAGGATTCAGGTTGCTTCGATGAGTGAAAGGCCGCCCATTTCGCCGCGGAGTCCGCGGGCAGCGCTCGAGCCCGAGCAGGTCCCGCCGCCGCCGAAGCGATCGGAACGCGCGCGCAATCCCTTCGTGGTGGTCGGCAACGCCATCATCACCCTGGTGTTGATTGCTATGCTCGGCGCCGGCGGGGTCTATTATTACGGCCGGCAGGTGTTGGAAGCACCCGGGCCGCTTAGGGAAGACAAGATCGTCAATATCCCGCAGCGCGCGGGCAAGCGCGACATCGCCGAGACGTTGAACCGGGAAGGCGTCACCGACATCAATCCGTGGGTGTTCATCGCCAGCGTCGCGGCGCTGAAGGCGAGTTCGGACCTCAAGCCCGGTGAGTATTCGTTCCAGAAGAACGCCTCCTTGCGCGACGTCATCGCCACCATCGTCGAGGGCAAGGTGGTGCAGCATGCCGTGACGATCCCGGAAGGCCTGACCTCCGAGCAGATCGTGGCGCGGCTGTCCGACAACGACATCTTCACCGGCAGCGTGCGCGAGCTGCCGCGCGAGGGTACGTTGTTGCCGGAGACCTACAAGTTCCCGCGCGGCACCACACGCGAGCAGGTGATCCAGCGCATGCAGCAGGCGCACAGGCGCGTGCTGGCCGAGATTTGGGAGCGCCGCAGCCAGGACATTCCGGTGAAGACGCCGGAGCAGCTGGTGACGCTGGCGTCCATCGTCGAAAAGGAGACCGGCAAGCCGGACGAGCGCAGCCGCGTCGCTGCCGTGTTCGTCAACCGCCTGAAGCAGAGGATCAAGCTGCAGTCCGATCCCACGATCATCTATGGCCTCGTCGGCGGCAAGGGCACGCTGGGCCGTCCGATCAAGCGCAGTGAGATCACGCAGCCATCGCCCTACAACACCTATGTGATCGAGGGCCTGCCGCCGGGGCCGATCTCCAATCCGGGTCGCGCCTCGCTCGAGGCCGCCGCCAACCCGGCCCGCACCCGCGACCTCTATTTCGTCGCGGACGGCACTGGCGGGCACGCCTTCACCGAGACTTACGACGCGCATCAGAAGAACGTCGCGAAACTCCGCGCGATGGAGAAGCAGATCCAGAACGACACGGTCGAGCCGGCCGATGACGCGCAGCCGCCGGCTGCTGCTGCGCCGGCCGCCACCGATCCGCCGACCGCGACCACGCCGGCGCGGCCCAACCAGCAGAAAAAGCAACCATCACGGCCGGCTGGTCCCGCACCGGCCCGGCAGGGCGCGGTGCAGTCCTCGCCGCCGGTGGTCCAGCGCTAGGCTGGCGGCAGAGCTGCCCGCGGACATTGCGGATTCCACTTTCCGGCAAAATAGTCTTAAGATTCGCGTGGCTTGATGGCCTCGCGAATCCCGTGTTTCTGGAGAATTTCAACCGATGGCGCTGTCGTCCATGACCGGCTTTGCTCGAAGCCACGGCGCGAGCGGGCCGTACACGTTCGAATGGGAATTGAAGTCGGTCAATGCCAAGGGCTTTGACCTCAGGGTGCGGCTACCGCAGGGGTTCGACGAGCTCGAGGCCCACGCCAAGAAGCGCGCCGGCGAGCTGCTCGCGCGCGGCACCGTCTACGCCAATCTCAACGTCAAGCGCGCCAACGCCGCCGCCACCGTCCGCGTCAACGAGGACGTGCTCAACGCCGTGCTGAAGGCGGCCGCACTGATCTCCGGCAAGGTCGACGCGGTCGCACCGAGCATCGATGGCCTGCTCGCCATCAAGGGCGTCGTCGAGGTCGCCGAGCCCGAGGGCGACGAGGAAGAGGACAAGGCCGCACGCGCCGCCGCAGTGGAGGCGTTCGACAAGGCGCTCGCCGATCTCGTCGAGATGCGCAAGCGCGAGGGCACCTCGCTGGGGCAGATCCTGACCCAACGGGTCGACGAGATCGAGCAACTGGCAAAGAAAGCCGAGGCTGCGCCTGGCCGCAAACCGGAGGCGATCAAGGCGAAGCTCACTGAGCAGATCGCTAGCCTGCTCGACACCTCCGATCGTTTCGATGCCGATCGCCTGATGCAGGAGGCAATCCTGATCGCAACCAAGGCCGACATCCGCGAGGAGCTCGACCGCATCGCCTCGCATATCACGCAGGCGCGCGAGCTGATCGGCAAGGGCGGTCCGATCGGCCGCAAGCTCGATTTCCTGGCGCAGGAGTTTCACCGCGAGGTCAACACCTGCTGCTCGAAGTCGAACGACATCGAGCTCACCAATACGGGACTCGCCATGAAGAATGTGGTCGAGCAGTTCCGCGAGCAGGTCCAAAATCTGGAGTGATCGATGACG
The DNA here is from genome assembly GCF_004114935.1 of Bradyrhizobium zhanjiangense. Lineage (NCBI taxonomy): Bacteria > Pseudomonadati > Pseudomonadota > Alphaproteobacteria > Hyphomicrobiales > Nitrobacteraceae > Bradyrhizobium > Bradyrhizobium zhanjiangense. The sequence goes on along the minus strand of NZ_CP022221.1, from coordinate 5,674,433 downwards.
ACGGGCGGTCACGGAACTGACGGTGTCGAGCGCCGCGGATTGATGTTTGTTTTGTCTTCGCCCTCGGGCGCGGGCAAGACGACGCTGTCGCGTCTCCTGATCGAGCGGATGCCCGGCTTGAAAATGTCGGTCTCGGCGACCACGCGCGAGATGCGGCCCGGCGAGGTCAACGGCAAGGATTATTCGTTCGTCGACAAGCCGACGTTCGAAGCGATGGTGAAGGCCGGCGAGCTCCTGGAATGGGCGACGGTGTTCGACAATAGTTACGGCACGCCGCGCGGCCCGGTCGAGGCGGCGCTCTCGGCGGGGCAAGACGTGCTGTTCGACATCGATTGGCAGGGCACGCAGCAGCTACGCGAAAAGGCGCGCGCCGACGTCGTCAGCGTCTTCATCCTGCCGCCCTCGGCGGCCGATCTCGAGAAGCGCCTGCACTCGCGCGCGCAGGATTCCGACGCGGTGATCCGCAAGCGGATGAGCCGCGCCAGCCACGAGATGAGCCACTGGGCCGAGTACGACTACATCGTCATCAACCACGACGTCGACCAGGCCTTCGCCGAGGTACAGTCGATCCTGAAGGCCGAACGCCTCAAGCGCGAGCGGCGGATTGGCCTCGTAGGCTTCGTGCGAACTTTGCAAGGTCAGCTTCAAGGTTAGGCCGCGACAGGCGCGGCCCTTCCTTCGCCAGCTGTTCCAGCATGGTCGTGATGACGTCGACGTCGACCGCATCCTGGTCGCGGCCTGCCGGCGCCTCATCGCGATCCTCGCCAATTTCGTTGATGGCTAGCTTGGGCGCAGCAGCTCGATCGAACAACTTGATCTCGACCTCGGCCGGCTTGATCTCGTCGGGTTCTGCGGCAGGGACCGCAGCGCGCCGCTTGCGCGCGTCGATCAGATCGATCTCGCGGCTAATCGCGGCAAGTTTTGTCACTTGTTTTGCCGCTTGCGGACGTGCCGCATCGAAGTCGATCGGATGCGCAGGCTGCGCGCGCGGCGCAACGGCCGGTGTTGCATCGCGCCAGGGCGCGCGGCTTGCGTGCTGGTTCTGCGTCTCCCAATCGTTCCAATAGCCGTGACGCTCGGCGGACTGGACGCGGACGCGCGCGCGCGCGCCGGCGAAGCGGTAGATGAGGCTGGCGAGGATACCGGCGAGCGCCAGCGCACCGCCGATCACGAGCATCAACATCTGGACCGAGCCGGCCGGTTTGTCGGCGCTGCTGTCTGCCACGGCGAGCGCCGCCGGGGCAGGGGATTTTGACGGCTTCGCGCTCGGCTGCGCTGCTGCCGCGACAGGCGCCGGCTGCGGCGCAGGCGGCGCGGACGCCGTGGAGACATCGGGCCAGGGTGCGGCGGGTTGTTGCGCGTTGCTGTCAGCGGTCTGGTCCGCAGATGGTTGCGCCGGTGTCGCGGCTGCGGCCTGCGCAACTGCGTTTGGTGTTTGGGGGGCGACACCGCTCCGCGCTGTCAGATATTCGGCGCGCGCATCCTGCACCGGGTGCTGTTGCTGCGGCTGCTGCGCCGGCGCCTGTGCCGTCGGCGTATCGCTCGTGGCCTGCGCGCTCTGCACGGACTTCGCGCTGTCCTTGTCGCCGGCGGCGCGCAGATACCAGCATTGCCGCTTGGTCCCGCGTTCGACGCGATAGTACCAGTGCTGCCCCTGCGGCGCGGCGCCCTTCGGCGAGGCGAGGCAGTCGGTGGCCGCGTTGGCCGTGCTCGGTGCGGTCTGCGCGTTCTGCGATACGGCGGCCAATGGCGCGCCGGCAATGATGCTGCCGACGAGCGCGGATATGAACTTTGCGGTGCGGTTGCCCATCCTGGTCTCCCGGTTACGCATGACGCAACTCTTAACCACCCCTTTGTCATCAAAGACTTGGGTGGCAATGAGCCGCAAATCCGGAGAGGATGTGGCTTGAATCGGGCCCGCGGCGCGTTGGTTCCGCGGCGAAATCGGGCCTTTTCACGTCGTTACTGTTTCGCCGAACTCCAGGTTCCGCCGCAGCCATCGGAGCGGCGCCAGGTTCCGGAACCGCTGCGGCCCCCGAGATGGCCGGCGCCTGTGAAGGTCACGCCCTCGCCTTGACCGACCGTTCTGACTGCGCCGTTCGGGCTGACGGTACCGGTGACGCCTTGGCCGATGACCTTGCCCGAGGAGACGACGACCGCGCCGGACGTGGTGCCGCCGCAGCCAATGCTGGTGACCATCCAGGCGCCGTCAAAGCCGCCGCCACCTCCACCGCCGCCACTGCTTCGCCGCGACGCGCGCGGCTCCTCGGCCGTCGGCTTGCTCCGGCGCGCGGATGGAGCGGGCTCGGCCGAGCGCTCTGAAGAACGATCCTGGCGCGAACCAGACAGCGACTTCTCGTCATTGCCGATCGAGCCGCCGGCGCTGCCGGACTGCGCGAAGGCGGACGATGAGGCGAGGTGAGGAGAAAGGCGAGGGCAATCGTAGCGGTGACGGTATTGGGCATGACCAAACAATCCAAACGAAAATGCATTCAGCGGCCGGAGCCGTCGGCGCAGACGGACCCGATAATGCGGCAAGCTTTGCCAGCCTTGCCGCATTCGTCAAGCGCGGCGTCTTTCGCACGCTGCACGCTGTCGCGCTGGACCAGCGACCAGGATTTGTCGGAAATGGCGAACGCGCCGCAGCTTCTGCCATAGAACGAGAGCTCGATCGGGCATTTGGTGCCGGCGCAATTGCCGCGCGCATCCGCCACCGCCGCGCGCCGCGAGGCGTGATTCCAGGACATCCCCCATTTGTTGCCATCGGGTCCGTAGACGATCGAGCCCCAGGGCTTCAGATCCTCCATCTTGCGCATCCGCAGCAGCAGGCCTTCGGTCGCTTCACCCGTCGGCGCCATGGAGATCCGCTGCTGGAGCTTTGTGATCGCGCGCGTCAGGCCGTCGGGCGTATCAGGATCGAAGTTGAGCTCGTAGAGCCGCTCGCTCAATTCGCTGAGCAGCGCGGCATCGCGTAAGGGAACGCGGTCGGGATCGGCGCGCAGCGGCTCCGCCGGCAGCGGATCGGGCTGCATCGCGGCGACCTGGGCCGGCGGGGCGGCTTGCGTCGGCGGCACGAAATAGAAGGTGCCGTCGATCGGCGAGGACGACACCCAGGGCTGCTGCGCGCCCGATGTGGCACGCTTCACCGCGAGGCCGACCTGGTTGAAGGTCTGGAACACGTCGAGGCCCGCGACCCGGATCGTCGTGGCGAGGGCCTTCGTATAGGGGCTGTGTCCGTCGCTGCCGTCCTGGGCGACGTTGCCGGGCTGCGTCGCGTAGGAGATCAGCGTGCCCTCGGGGGCGCGCATCTGCGCCAGGCCGCCATCGGATGATCGCAGGCCGCGTGAGCCAAACGGGTTGTTGCGGCAGGCGTCCAAGATCACGAGGTTGAGGCGCGTGCCCGACCCCTGCATCTGCCGCAGCACGAGATTGACGTCGGTCATCTGGAAATCGACGTCGGCCTCGCGCGTCGGATTGGCGCCGACAGGCACGAGATAGTTGGAGCCCGAGACCTGCACGCCATGGCCGGCATAATAGAACAGCGCGACATCGGCGCCCTGCACCTGGCGGCCAAAACTCTGCACCGCGATGTCCATCGCGCCCTTGTCGAGATCGAGCTGGGCGCGACCGCCGACCAGCGTGAAGCCAAGCGCGCCGAGCGTCTCGGCCATCAGGCTCGCGTCCTTGGACGGATTGTCGAGCGGCGTGATGTTCTTGTAGGCGGAGTTGCCGATGACGAGCGCGATGCGCTTCTCGGCAGATGCCGGATGCGTTGCGGCGGCGAGCGTAGCCGCAACCAGCGCTGCCAGCCCCAAAACGCGATTGAAAATCCTCGCGCGCATCAAAAATTCCTCAAGGCAATGGCACCAATCTAACATTCCGGGGTGCGCGCGAAAAGCAGCGCGACAGTCGGTAAGATCACGGGCCTGCGCACCGAGACGGAAGGGGCATAGCTCTGCGCTCCCGCGGCGCGTTTCGCCCGAGTCTTGCTTTGATCTCATCGCCCTTTGGAAGCCAAAGGGCGCAGGGAAGGCCGGGCGCCGGCGGCACCCGCATGTCCGTGCGCCACGAAGAGTGCACACGGGGTGGACCACGGGTTGGCCGAACGCCCGGCCTTCCCTGCGCGGATGGTTTTAACGGTGTCCTTCGTGCTCTCCCCGGGGAGCGATGCACTATTGCCCCCGTCGTCTTGCAGATGACTGATGCGCGCGCCCGGTCGGGCCGCCACATCACCGCAGGACTTGACGCACAGACCCCGGGCGTCAGGACCACACGACTTCTCCGTCCGCGGACGGTCCCGCCTGAATGCCTGGAAGCTTGCGTGTGCTCGCCCCCGGCATCAACGAGACCGCTGTTACGGCGCCGTGTCGTACCGCGTCGCGTGAGACTCACAGCTGCCTGCCCTGTCTCACACGTTGCGCGCCGGCGCTGCCGCGTCCACCGCCACCCAGCCCGCGTCTCGTGACGGTCGCGAACGCCCCTTTGGCAGGGCCGGGATGCGTGGTGTATGCCACAAATCCGAAATTCGGAAAAGTGAAATATTTTCGTGACGCGGGCTTGACCCGGGTGTGTTGCCCGACGCCTCCCACGGCCACCGTCAACTCCGTTCGTCGTTCCAAATTCCGCGACCTTGTCCGCCGAAGACCGACACCGAGGCGTTCCCGTCGTTCCCTGGACGGAAGAGCGCTCCGACATGAGGTTCTGGGCGCGACCGAACCGTGCGGCAGATGTGTTAGCTTACGAGTGCAGCGGTCTGATGTTCTGGTTCATGTGGAAGAAGTTCGTCGGGTCGTACTTCGCTTTCAGGGCCGCGAGCCGATCGTAGTTGTCGCCGTAAGTGGCTCTGAGTCTGCTCTCGTCCCCATCCTCCATCATGAAATTCA